>CAYNLM010000001.1:0-11162 GCA_964398045.1 uncultured Nitrospira sp.
CAAGTGCAGGCGGCGATTTCGGTCGGGGCCTCGATCCTCGGCGCTTTCTTGGGACGGAAGACCATCAGCCAGACGAATATCGGGCGCGCGACGACGGCGATCCGGAGCGCGGGCCGGGTGATGAAAGAATCGCAGGATGTGAGCCAGGCCGCTGAGAACGTCGCAGTTCTACAGCAGCAACTCGCGGATCTGGAAGCGCAGTTCAAGACTGAAAGCGACGCGCTGGCCGCCGCCATTGATCCCCTCCATGAAAAGCTCGATCCCATCTCCATCAAGCCCACCAAGGCCAACATCGCGGTGAAGCTCGTGGCGCTGGCCTGGACGCCGCACTGGCAGGAAGGGTCGGAGAAATGACGAGCGCGCTAAGATGAATCAGCGGTGCGGCGCAAGGCCTTGTGTAATCGACTGACGCAAGGAATCGTGATGTGGTGGTCGGATTGCACGATCAACCGCTTGCGTTGCAGGTGGGTCAGGATGCGGCTGACCGTTTCCCTTCTGAGCCCTGCGAATTCCGCGATGACCGTGCGGGGAAGCCTGATCGGCAGCACCACGTCTTTCTCACCGGTCATTCCGAGTTGCCGAACCACGTCAAGGAGGAAGTAGATGACCCGGCCGGAGGCATCCTGCACCGTCTGCCGGCCGAGCCGGTGTTCGAGCGCGCTTAGTTGAAAGCCGATCTGCCGGAGCAAGGCGGTCAAGAATCTAGGATTCATCTCCACTCGACGGAGCAGATCCTCCGGCTTGACAGAGACCACCGTCGCCTCGATCAACGCCCGTCCTGAAATTGAATAGGTCTCCTGCCCCTGCAGCCAATCGGTCAAGCCGACGAATTCTCCGACTCCACAGGTTTGGAGCACCACTTCGTCTCCAGCCTCGGTCAGTGTGGTGATGATGATCAGACCGCGGCAGACCATGGGCAGAGAGGTCCGCGGCTCTCCCTGCCGCACCACATATTTCCCGGCTCGGTACGTTTTTACCTCGACTTTGAGCGGGGCACCGGCATCCGTGAGTGCATCCTGGCGGCCATCGAGATGTGTCAGGAAGCACTGCTGCTGCTTCACGCAGTACGGACAGAGTTCGGGAAGCGACAAAGAAGTTAAGCGAGCCTGACGCCGAGACCGTGACACGCTGTGCGTCACCTTCATAAGATGTTCGTTTCAGTGCCGAATGCCGATTTGCAACTCAGTACCCACGATTTCCCACGCATGCCTCGACCGCAATCGGACAGTGATGCCCGGTGAACCGAGCGCAAAAAAAAGCGCAATCAGAACTCCCGTCAAGAAGCAGGAGCCATCCGATTGCGCCTTCGGCTTACAGATCTGAACGTCTGCCCGCCAAGGCGGGTCGAGCCACCTGCTCGACCCGATGTGAACTCGCCAATCTTTGTCGGTCCGATGACTCAGAATCTTAAGAGTTCTCAATGGCTGCTTCCGCGTATTGCGGGTAGAAATACAGCTCTTGTTGAGTTAACATTGTGACGTGGATCACACACTGAAACTTCTCAATTGGATACCATGCCCCCCTGGTGACTCGACGCGCGGGAGGGATCCGTCCGTTGTTCCGTCTTCCATCCTTCTTGAACCGGCTTACCGGCCGACTGACACGTCGCCTTACGCTCCAACTTGAATTCTGGGTGCTGGTGACGGCCCTGCCATCCTTGCTGTTGGGGGGATGGCTGCTCACCGTGGTGTATCAAGAACTGGTTTCGACACGGAAACTCACCGCTGAGACAGTGGCGCGGCAAGCCTTGGATACGCTCGACCGTCTGGTGTTCGAGCGGTACGGAGACGCACAGGTCTTTTCCGGCCTTCCCTTGGTGCGGGCCCTCGACCGCGCCCATCTGGCCGATATCGCCGATCACCTAGTCACCACCTATGCGCCGTACTATCGAATGGCTCTTGTCATCGACCGGGAAGGCCGCATCCTGGCCGTGAACCGGGTCGATGGAGCCGGCTACCTCATCCCGACGGCGCAACTGCTTGGGCGTTCCGTCGCAGAAGAGCCCTGGTTCACGCAAACCCTCACCGCGACCGCTCCAGTGCTGGTTGAAGATTTCCATTCCGATCCTCTGGTCGAGGTGGTCTATCACGATCAGCGTCCGGTCATGAGCTTCTCCGCCCCCATCAGGAACGCCGCCGGCGAAGTCGTGGGGGTCTGGTCCAGCCGGCTGGTGCTCGCTCCGCTCGAGGAAATCCTGACGAAACTGTCCGGTGCGACCGGCCCCGGTTCTCCGTTCCCGCTGATCCTCCGGCGGGCCCAACAGGATTCAGTGCTGCTTCAAGTGGGACCTGTGTCCCTGCCGTATCAGTTGCAAGCGGAGACGCAGTCCGGATCGGCTCTGCCGCTGCTCGCCGCAGTGACCTCCACGGGGTTTTCGCGGTCGCCCAGCCTACGGTGGCGTCTTGAGGTCTATCAGCCGCCTGGGGCGCTGGATTGGCCCAGCATTCTGGTCTGGCTGTCCATCTGGTTCGGGTTTATAGTGCTCGGGGGCGTTGTCGGCTTGGGAGTCATTGTGCACCGCCGATTGGTCGCGCCGGTGCTGGCTCTCACGGATCTGGTCAGAGACCAGGCCCGTCTGGCCAGAACCGTGCCGGTTGAACGCATGGTTGTTCCGGCCCTGCAGTCTTCGTCCGGGGCGACAGCCGGCTTGCCGGCTCGCGCCGACGAACTGGGAGAACTGATGCGCGCGGTCGGCGCGATGGCGCGGGAGGTTCAGGGCCAAGTCGCTCGGCTCACCACCCTGAATGCGATCGCGCAGAGTTTCCAACAGGAGATGGTCTCGCTTCCCTCGCTGCTCACGCGGACCGTGTACACGGCCCGCGAGCTCACCGGCGCCCGCTATGCAGCCTTGGGGGTATTCGATGAAACCGGCGAACACCTTGCTCAGTTGATCACCGCCGGAATTGATGACGCCACCAAAGAGGCGATTGGAATCCTTCCGACCGGTCAGGGGCTTCTGGAACATCTTGCCAAGGAACAGGGGGTCTTGCGCCTGAAGGACCTCAGGCAGCATCCGGCCTTCAGCGGATTCCCTCCGCACCACCCGCCGATGTCGTCGTTCATGGGTGTGTCCATCCGGGCGCACGGCAAATTCTTCGGCCGGCTCTACCTGACGGAGAAGGAAGGGCCGTCGCATGAGGCCGCCGAATTCACCGAGCTGGATGAGCAGGTGATCGCCGCGCTTGCATACCAGGCGGGGACCGCGATCGAAAACGCTGGCCTGTTTCATCAGACGAAGACCGCCGAAGCTCGGTATCGCGCCATCCTGGACTCGATCGAGGAGGGAATCTACGGCATCGACCGGTCAGGACGGTGCCTGTTTCTCAACAGAGCCGGTGCGTTGCGGCTGGACTATGAGGCGGACGCTCTGGTCGGTCAGCTCATCCATCCGTTGATTCATCAACGGCGGTCCGATGGACGGCCATGTTTCGAAGGGGACTGTTCCATCCATGCGGTAATCCGTACGGCGCAAGCCGTCCGGGTAGAAGACGAGGTCCTGTGGAGTCGGGACGGGACGGCTATTCCGGTCGTGTGTGTCTCTGCGCCTCTGTACGATGCGGCCGGGGCGGTCATCGGTGCCGTGGTGAGTTTCACCGACATGACCGAGCGCCGTCGGCTGGAAGAACAACTGCGGCAAGCGCAGAAGATGGAAGCGATCGGGAGGCTCGCGGGCGGAGTCGCCCACGATTTTAATAATCTGCTGACAGCCATTCTTGGGTACAGCAACCTCCTGATGAAGAAACTCGGCCCGGATGCGCCGGTGCAACGCGAAGTGCTCGAGATCAAGAAGGCCGGCGAGCGAGCGGCCTCGTTGACGCAACAACTCCTGGCCTTCGGTCGCAAGCAGGTGCTCGACGCTCGGGTGCTTGATCTGAACACGGTGATGACAGGGATGCAGCGACTGTTGCGCCGACTCATCGGCGAACACATCGATCTCCTCACCGTGCCCGCTCCGGCGCTGGGGCGGGTCAAGGTCGATCCGAGCCAAATCGAGCAGGTTATGCTGAATCTGGTGCTGAATGCGCGTGACGCCATGCCCGAAGGAGGCCGGCTCACCATTGAGACGGCCAATGTCGAGCTGGACGAAGCCTATTGTCGGACGCGTCCGGAGGTCAAGCCTGGAGCCTACGTCCTGCTGGCGGTCAGCGATAACGGCAGAGGCATGGACGCCGCGACTCTCGCCCGTTGTTTCGAGCCGTTCTTTACCACCAAGCCGTTGGCGCAAGGCACCGGCTTGGGACTGGCCACGGTGTACGGCATCGTCAAGCAAAGCGGTGGCTCTATCAGCGCCTATAGCGAGCTCGGGCAAGGGACGACGGTGAAGGTGTATCTGCCGCGTGTCGAATACGCGCTGTCGCCGTCGGCGCCGACCGTCCGTCGGGTGACTCCGCGGCCCTGCACGGAGACCCTTTTGCTGGTGGAAGACGACGAGGCGGTCAGAACGTTTGCGTCCACGGTTCTGGCCGGGCAAGGCTACACCGTGCTGGAAGCGCTCAATGGGGAAGAGGCGGTTCAAGTGAGCGAGCGGCATGCAGGGCCGCTTCATCTGTTGCTGACCGATGTGATTATGTCGGGCATCAATGGTCGGGTGTTGGCGGAACGCCTGACGGCCGCACGGCCGGACCTCATAGTGTTGTACGTGTCCGGCTACGCGGAAAACGCGATCGTCCACCATGGGGTGCTGGATCCCGGCACGGCCTTCCTGCACAAGCCCTTTACTGCGGACGCGTTGGCCGGGAAAGTCCGCGACGTGCTGGACGCGTGAGGCGTGAGGCGTATCTCGTAATTCGCGCGAGACTCGCGAGAGGTGCCAGAAAAGCTGGGCTGGCTGAAAATTTCATCTTTGCGAGTCGCGCCTGTCACGCGCGTCTTGCTTGTCTCGCTCACGATTCATGAGATACGTTTCGCGCATGACATTTCACGATTGAGAAGCGACGGTTCGAGGTTGACTGATGACACAGGACTCTTCACGGGAGACGCTCCACGCTTCACGCGAATCGGCCCGCATTCTGATCGCGGACGACGATGAGACCTTTCGAGAAGCGACCGCGGATTTTCTCCGCCGCGCCGGATATGTCTGCGATTGCGTCGGGGACGCGCAAGGAGCCGTTCGGGCCTTATCAGAACGGCCCTACGATCTGTTGATCACCGATATCAATATGCCGGGCAACAGGGACCTGGAACTCTTGCGCGAGCTGCAACGGAATCGGACCATGGTGCCGGTCATCCTCGTCACGGGCTATCCCACCGTTCCCACCGCCATCGAGGCGCTTCGCCTATCGGTGGTCGATTATCTGATCAAGCCGCTGGACTTTCCAGCCGTGTTGGACCGAATCGGCCAGGCCATCGACAAGGGGCGCCTCTTACGGTCGCTCCGCAGGGCTCGGCAGGAGGCGGCCGAATGGGCCGGCGCCATCGAGCAGTTCGAACAGGCGCTAGGGGGCAGCTCAGGGTCGGCCGGTGTCGCGCGGAAACCGGCCTGGTCGATGGATCAGTTTCTGGAACAGATGGCGACCCAGTTGCTCAACCTGGTGCTGAAGTTCAATACTGCCATGGGTCTGGCGAACAAAGGGCAGCCCGATCGGACCATCGACCTGTGCACGGCGCTCCGTTGCCCGCGCCTCGCGGCGTGCGAAGAGGCTCTGAACGAGACGGTGGAGGTGCTGGCGAAAACAAAACAGGCCTTTCGCTCAAAGGATCTGGGTGTGCTTAGAAAACGGTTGGAGCATCTGCAGACGACCGGCCGTCGGGGTGGATCAAGTTTGCCCTGAAGGAGCCGATAAAGGTGGCGGCAACAGAGCCGGGGCATAGAGCTCGGCCTGCCTTAGCGGACAGGGACACTGCCCTGCAAGTTGAAGGCGCAATCGGATGGTTCCCGCTTCTCTCGCGGGAAATCCGGTCGCGCTTTTTTATTGTCGGCACGAGACGATGAAGGCTCGGGGTCCGGGGCGAGAGGCTAGCCTCGCGCCTACCAGCCATGATCGATATGTTGCGTGAACCATCCCGCCGACTCTACGCCCGGCTGCCGACCCTGATCTTGGGGATCGTGGCGGTCGCCGTCATTGTGGCGCTAGGCCTGATCGAGAGCGCGAAGGAGCGGTTGATCGCCGGCGACGGCGAACGGCTCGCCCTGGCGGCCGCCGACATCGCGGAGAAACTCGACCGGGTCCTGTTCGAGCGATACGGAGACATCCGGCTCATGGCACGGGCCACGGTATTTCAGGGGCATGACACGGCTGCCATGACCGGGTATCTGAACGAGATCCAACAGGCCTATTCCGCCTATCAATGGATCGGGGTGGCCGATGCCACAGGGCGGATCATCGCGGCCACGGATCCCGCCACGGTCGGCAGGAAGCTCGGCGCCGAGTCCTGGTTCCAAGCGATCAGGACCGGGCGCGACTTAGATATGCGCGACGTGCATCGTTCGTCCGAGGCAGGGGACATGCCGGCCATTGGATTTACCGCCCCGATCATGGGGGCTGATGGGAAGTTCCGGAGGGCCATCACGAGCCGGGTTGCCCTCCAAGTTTTGGAGGACATCATTGCGTCGACACTGGTGGCGCTTCAGGCGCAGCAAGGCACTTCGGCCAGGATTGAATACCAGCTCGTGAGTCGCGACGGGGACCTCATTGCTGATTCGCTCTTGCGAGAGGAACAGCGTGCGAACCTTCTAGCCGCCGGCGTCCTTTCCGCACAGCTTGCCGGCTCGGGGCCCTCCGGCTATGTTGAGGAGGAACACCGGCGCCGTCACGTACCGGTGGTGACCGGCTTTGCGCGTACGAGAGGGTATGAAGACTTTCCGGGCTTCCGCTGGAGCATTCTTGTCCGGATGGACCGCGACGACATCCTTGCTCCTTTGGCGGCTATGCTTGTTCCGTTTGGTCTGGCCGGAGGGCTTCTCCTCATTCCATCGCTCGGACTGCTCTTGTGGTCCACCGGTCGTCTGAGGATGGAATGGGCTCGGGCGCAAGGGGAATGCGCGCGAGCCACGGCCGCCGAGGCGGGCCTGAGCCAAAGAACCCGCGCGCTCGAATCATTAGTGGAGGCGGCGCGGCAGCTCTCGGCCGAACCGAACCCGGCCCGGCTTCTGCAGCAGGTATGCGAGACGGCTCGCCGGCTGACCGGAGCTTCCTATGCCGCCGTGGCGGTGTTCGACGAGAGTGACCGGCGCCCGTCCCGCTTTATTACCTCCGGGATGGATCAGGCTGCGCGTGAAGCGATCGGCATCCAGCCGACAGGGCGCGGTCTTCTCGGACTTCTCGGCGACACCACGTCCGTGCTCCGGCTGAAGGATCTCACCCAGCACCCGGCTTTCTCCGGCTTTCCGCCGCATCATCCGCCCATGCGTTCTTTACTTGGAGTGGCGATCCGCATGCGGGATCGGGTGTTCGGTCGTCTCTACGTGACGGACAAGGTGGCTCCGCAATCCTCCGTTTCCTCCGGAACGGAGGGAGGGCTCGCCGAGTTCACGGAGCTTGATGAGGCGGTGGCCACCGCCTTGGCCGCTCACGCCGGTGTCGCTATCGAAAAGGCCAGACTCCTCGATCAGGCGCAGGAAAGCGCCCGGCTGAAATCCGAGTTTCTCGCGACCATGAGCCACGAGATCCGCACGCCGATGAACGGCGTGATCGGAATGACCGACCTCCTCTTGGACACCGACTTGACCGCCGAGCAACGCGACTATGCAGAAACAATCGGCAAGTCCGGGGAACATCTGTTGACCATCATCAACGCCATTCTCGACTTGTCGAAGATTGAAGCCAGGAAACTCGACCTCGAGAGTGTGGATTTCGACCTGCGGACCATGGCCGAAGATGTGGTCGCACTGCTGGCCAACCGCGCCCACGCCAAAGGTTTGGAACTCAGGTGCCTTGTCCAGGCCGACGTTCCCAGCGTGCTGCGGGGCGACCCCGGGCGCTTGCGCCAGATCCTCACCAACCTGATCGGCAATGCCATCAAGTTCACCGAACGGGGCGAAGTGGTCGTCAAGGTGCGTGAAGCGTCAGAAACTCGTGAAGCGTATCTCGTGAAGCGCCTGCCTGCCGCGACGGCTGCGGCGCAGGCAGGTGAAGCGTCTGAATCCGGAGACGAGATAGGCTTCACGAACGACGAACGACGGCACGGAGAAGTGCTCTTACACTTCTCCGTGCAAGACACCGGCATCGGTATTTCGGAAGAACAATGCGCCAAGTTGTTTCAGCCCTTCACGCAAGCCGACGGCTCCACCACCCGCAAGTACGGCGGCACGGGGTTGGGACTCGCCATCTGCAAACAGCTCGCCGAGCTCATGCAGGGACAGATCGGCGTCGAGAGCATCCCCGGACAAGGCAGCACGTTCTGGTTCACGGCGCGCTTGGCTGCCGGACCGGACGGACCTCAGTTCCAGCCGGCTCCCGCGCCAGAACTCCTCCGCCACTGCCGGGCCCTGATCGTAGACGACAACGCCACCGATCGGAACATTCTCGAGCGTCAACTCAGCGCCAAGGGGATAGCGTTCTCAAGCGCGGAGAACGGTCCCCGGGCGCTTGACCTGTTGCGAGCCGCGGCTCAGGTCGGCAAGCCGTTCGACCTTGGCATTCTGGATATCCGGATGCCCGTCATCAACGGCCTGGAGCTGGCGCGCATCATCAAAGCCGATCCGGCGATTTCTTCGGTCCGGTTGATCCTGCTGACGGCCTTGGGCCAGCGGGGGGATGCCAAGGCGGCGCAGGAGGCGGGCGTCGCGGCCTATCTCACCAAGCCGGTAAGCCAAGCTCAGTTGTGCGAATGCCTCATGATGGTCATGGGCGAGGGGCGCGAGGCGAGGGGCGATAGAAAGGAAGGCTATGGGCCAGAGGCGAGGGGCGATGGGCATGAAACCCCTATGGACCATAGCCCCTTGCCCTTGATCACTCGCCACAGTCTCGCCGAACGGACTGCTCGATCCCGTCTTCGCATTCTGGTGGCCGACGACAACCGGATCAACCAGACCGTCACAGTCCGCATGCTTGAAAAGCTGGGTTGCAGGGCCGATGTGGTCGTGAACGGCCGGGAGGCGGTGACGGCGATTGAGCGCGCGGCTTACGACATGGTCTTCATGGATTGCCAGATGCCGGAGATGGACGGATTTCACGCCACGCGGCTGATTCGCGAACGCGAATCCGCCGCGGGCGAGAGGCAAGGGGCAATAGACGATAGGTCGGAGGCATCTTCTCCCACCCATAGCCTCTCGCCTATAGCCCATAGCCACATCCCCATCATCGCCATGACGGCGAACGCGATGCAGGGAGATCGCGAACGGTGTCTCGACGCCGGCATGGATGACTACGTCAGCAAGCCGGTCTCTGGGAAGGCCTTGGAAGCCGCGCTGAATCGGTGGGCTCCAGAACGGCATCGAGACATCCGGCCGTCGGATCCCTCGATCGCGGTGGCGCAAGGCGAGTGAATCGACCCGCCTCGATTCGACTGATGCGATTCAAGCCTCTGAAGAGACCGCCTGATGCCGGGCGTTCTGCCGGACAGTACCTCTGTCCTCGGCAGGCGTCGGTGTATCGCCGGCAGTTCGTGCCCTTCACGGAAGGGAAGTAAGTGAGCCTCCCGAAGGCGTGACGACGCTGTCGCGCGGCAAGGGCTGGTCCGGGAAACCTCATCGTCGGGGCCGCGCCTCAAGTTTTCCGACCATCGACCGATACCCTTCCCAGGTTCGATCAGCCTCATGGCGCGTGGCGTACAACACACTGGAGGAACGATGAAAAACCGGAAGAACAATCGATGGCTGCGAGTGGTCAGTAATCAGTGGGGCGCAAGCGCGGTGGAGTACGCGCTCATGGTGGCGCTGATCGCGGTAGCGGTTATCGGGTCAGTCACTCTGCTCGGCAACAAGCTCAAGGCGCTCTTTACGCTGGTCGCGGGCAAGTTCTAACAGGATGCTGAAGACGTCCGCCGGCGTAAGAAGACCGCTTTTTGGTCTGTCTGGTCTGTCCGGTTTGTTTGGTTGAACCAGACAGACCGTCCCTCATCGCTCACCCATCACTCCTCAGATCGATCTCGCTGTTCAAGATTCCCGCTGTCCAACCGATACAGTTGGTGACGGTCCGTGCTCGCTGACGGCAGTCGTCTGCGAAGGGACTGGCTCCGCCATCCGTGGCGGTGCCTGTCCCTGTCCCGTTCCCTCCCACCGAGGAACCGTGATGGTGAATCTTCAACAGCGCGCCTCCATGTTTATGGCGGTGGCCGTGCTCCTGGCCGGGATCGCGAGCGTCTGGGCCTACCACTGGCTCCAGAGTCTCGAAACAGAACTGCGTGACGAAATCCAGGGAACGACTCGATCGCAATCGGTCGTCGTCGCGAACGAGGACGTCCCGGCAGGCGCCGCCATTTCAGCAGAGTCGGTTCGACTCGTGTCGTTCCCCATCGAGGCGGTTCCGGAAGGCGTGTTCGACGATATGAGTCGGGTGTCGGGAAGAATCGCCGTCTCGCCGTTCCGGCGCAACGAGCCGGTTCTTGAGTCCAAGTTGGCTCCGGCCGGGGTCACCCGTGGGGGAATCGCAGCCTTGACCAGCCAGGACAAGCGCGCCATTGCCGTACACGTCGACGAGGTCGTGGCCGTGGCCGGCTTCATCCATCCGGGCGATCATGTCGACGTGCTGGCGACGCTGCACACCGATGACGACAAGAGCCGGCCCGTGACCAAGATGATTTTGGAGAATGTGCCGGTGTTGGCCACCGGCGGGAATGCCGCAGACGCGTCGAAGAACGCTCCGGTCGGGAACGCGGAGGGCCCCCGCGTGATGACGCTGGAAGTGAGCCCTCGTGAGACCGAGAAGCTGGCGCTCGCCGCCTCCGAGGGAAGAATCCACCTCGTGCTGCGTCATCCGCTGAATGGAGAGAAGAGCGACACCGACGGCGCCACGGTGGAGGGACTCCTGGGTCGTCGCGAAGAACCGATCGTTCCTGTGTCGGTCGGCGCTGCCGCTTTCAAGGGCAAGGAACCGAGCAGTGGATCGGACGCACAGGCGGCGGCGCCGGTGTCCCGCGCATCGGTTCCTCGGCAACAGGGGACGCGGCAACCGGTTTCGCGGGTGGAGATGATACGAGGGCAGCAGCGAAGTGAAGTACAGTTTGCGGACACGTTCACTACCGGAGCTGGTCCATGACCGTGCCTTTGTATCAGGGCGGAC
>CAYNLM010000001.1:11262-87192 GCA_964398045.1 uncultured Nitrospira sp.
CTGGCCACAAGAGCCTGGCCGACACATCCGTTACCGGAGTTGGTCCATGACCGTGCCTTTGTATCAGGGCGGACCTGGCCACAAGAGCCTGGCCGACACATCCGTTACCGGAGTTGGTCCATGACCGTGACCGCTGAACAGAGAGAGCGGCGGATCCTCGGCAGTCCGTCTTGGAAGGCGTTGCTCCTGGCTGCCTCGATCGTGTTGGGTGGTTCCAGCGATGGTCGGGCCCAAGACGGAGTCTCGTCCTCGACAGGGATCAAGAGCGCAAAGTCCATGCAGATGGTCGTGGGAAAGTCGCTGGTGTATGAGAGCCCGGTTCCCTTCATGCGGGCCTCCCTCGCGAATCCCGAGATTGCCGACGCCCTTGTGATCTCCCCGCGGCAGCTGTACGTGATGGGCAAGACCGTGGGAATCACCAATCTCATGTTGTGGGGGAAAGACGGGCGCGTGGCGGCTGCGCATGATGTGGAGGTTGCGCCGGACCTCGTGCAACTCAAGGGGCAGCTCCATCAGCTCCTCCCCGATGAGACTCAGCTACAGGTCACGGCGACGCACGATCATGTGACCTTGAGCGGCACGATCGGGAGCGCGGTCCGCCTGAATCAAGTGCTCGCACTCGCGGAAGCCTACGCGCCGAAGAAGGTGGTGAACTTGCTCCAGGTCAGCGGTGTGCAACAAGTCATGTTGGAAGTTCGGGTGGCGGAAATGGACCGGACTCTGTTGCGGCGATTGGGTTTCAATGCATCGTTCACCGATGGATCAGGCAAGAGCTTCGGGGTGTCGGCACTGAGGAATCTGACCTCGGTTCTGCCTTCGACGGACTCGAGCGCGGCGATCAGCCCCGGCGCCTTCGCCGCCGCGCCGCCCTTTGGGCTCGCGCTGGGCCAAGCCGTCAACGCGCTGTTCCGGTTCCAGAGCGGCTCGTCCACCTGGACCGGCTTCATCGATGCGCTGAAGGAGAACAATCTGGCCAAGGTGCTGGCCGAGCCGACGCTGGTGGCGATCAGCGGGCAGGAAGCGAGTTTCCTGGCCGGAGGCGAATTTCCTATCCCGGTGCCTCAAGCGTTCGGTGTCACGACGGTTCAGTTCAAGAAATTCGGCGTGCAACTGAATTTTACTCCCGTGGTGCTCGACCAGCGTCGCATGAGCATCACCGTCACGCCCGAAGTCTCCGAGTTGAACTTCGCGAACGGGCTCGTCCTCCAGGGCTTCACCGTCCCCTCCATCAATACCCGTCGGGCGTCGACGGTGATCGAGTTGGGGGATGGGCAGAGCTTCGCCGTGGCCGGCTTGCTGCGCGACCAGGTGCGGGAAATCGTCTCCAAGTATCCGGTCCTCGGCGACATCCCGATCTTGGGGGCCCTCTTCCGGAGTTCGCAGTTTCAGAAGAACGAGACCGAACTCATTATCGTGGTCACGCCGCATCTGGTTGTGCCGACGACCGAGGCGAAACTGCCTCTGCCGACGGGGCGCTTCATTGAACCGGACGATTTCGATTTCTATCTGATGGGACGGCTGCAAAGTACCGGTCCTCCTCTTCGACCTCGCGGGGCTCGTCCCATTCCTGAGGAACGGATCGACGGACCGGTCGGACACGTGATGCCGTAAGGAGGATGGATCGATGAGACAGCCATGGGACGGCGCGGTCGTGCTTGTGGGCAGCCTGCTCTGGATGAGCGGCGGCTGTTCGAGCGCGACGTCGTTGTCGGAGGATTTCGGAGACTCGACGGCGACGGCGGTGGAGGTCCAACGTCTTCATCCCCAGCCGGCCGAGCCGACAGGAGAAGGTCCTGTTCTGGAAGGACAGCCTGCGGACCGAGTCATGCAGCGGTATATCCAGTCGTTCGATCGTCCGGCCACGACAGCGTCTCCTGGAATGCTCGCGCCGGCATCGGGAAGTTCTGGAAGTATGGGGTTGGGGCAGTAGGCTAGAATCGCGCGAAAGGC
This sequence comes from uncultured Nitrospira sp., assembly GCA_964398045.1. Taxonomy (GTDB): domain Bacteria; phylum Nitrospirota; class Nitrospiria; order Nitrospirales; family Nitrospiraceae; genus Nitrospira_D. The sequence continues at coordinate 13,213 of CAYNLM010000001.1, forward strand.
GGGATCGGCGAGAAATGCGCGACAGGGGGAAGGCGAGCGGGAAAGGCGGGACGAGCGCGGGCAGACGCCGGTTCAACGAGGCGACCGGCGCATCTGCCGTGGAATTTGCGCTGGTCTTGCCGCTGCTGCTGATGCTGATTCTGGGCATGGTCGAGTTTGGAACGCTTTTCTACCGGCAAGCGATCATCTCCTGGTCGAGTCGCGAAGCCGCTCGAACCGGCATTGTGCAGGCCTCCCCGAAACCGATGGCCGGGCAGGTCGAGGCGGTGGTGGCATCCGTTCTGAGCAAGGCCGGCCTCGGCACGAGTGCTGTGGCGGTCACGGTCACGGGCGCCGGGGGCGCCTTCGGAACCGATCTTACGGTGCTCGTCGAATCTCCCTATCGGTTTCAGTTCTTGCCCAGGCTGGTGCCGGGCATGCCCTCTTCCGTCACGCTTCGCGGCCGAACGGTGATGAGGAATGAATAAGGCGGTTGACCGGAAAACGGCATCTCGGACGGCGTTATCGGCACGCCGCCCACAGGCTCTGGCCGACGGGTCGGACCAGCAGGGCGCCATAGCCGTCCTGGTCGCTATTTCACTCACGGTCCTGATCCCTATGCTCGCGCTGGTACTCGATATCGGACAGGCGCTCGTCGTCAAACAAGCGCTTGAAAACCTCGTGGATGCTGCGGCGCTGGCGGGTGCGCGACAGTTGGGGCGTGTCTATGAAGCGACTTCACCGGCGGGGGCAGGCGGGGCCCTACCGGCCGCAGGGCTTGGGCAAGTGAACGGAGCGGTTGCCGATGTGGGCGGGAAAAATCAGCCGCCTCACCATACGGCTGCCGTGCTGTCGAATCTCGGGGTATGGAACGCGACGTCGCGCACGCTGGCCGGTGGAGGGGCCTTGCCGGACGGCGTGCATGTTTCGGCGCAGACACGCGTGCCGACCTTTGTGGCGTCGGCCGTAGGCGTCAAGACTCTTGCGGTGTCTGCCGGTGCCACGGCCGCCTTGACCGGTTTGTCACTTGTGCCTGCGGGAAGTCTTGCCCTTCCCTTTGGAGTCGCTCGGGGCTGGTTCAGCGGCAAGGGGTGGGCGAGCCGATCCTTCACGCTTACCAAGAATGGAACGAGCCCTGTCTGTGCAGCCTGGAACACGTTTACTCAGACACCCGCGACACAGAAGCAACTCCAAACGATCGTGAAGGGAATCCGGACCGGCAGGTATAGCAGTCCAATCGCCGGCAGCGGGCAGACCCAGTTTCAGTTTCTTGGCGCGAAGCCGGGCACGGCATTTAAAGAATTGCAGTCGCTGTACAAGAGCAGGAGGGATCCAAAAACGGGAGACTGGCTCGCCGTTGTGCCCGTCTATGATCGCGGGACCTGCGTGGCCGCAACCGGTCCCGCCCTGATCGTGGGATTCGCAACCGTAAAGCTCACTCAGAAAAGCAGCAACCGGTTGTCGGCGACGGTCGTGACGAATCAGATTCAGGCGGGGCGCGGCGGTGGAGCAGACTACGGGACGAAGGGGAGCATTCCGGGCCTGGTGAACTAACGAGACACCGATGACCACGGACGCAACAAGCCAAACCCCACGGGCCAAGCTGGTGTGTGTGCTCGGCGCCGCCGGGGGAGTCGGCGCATCGACCGTCGCGGCCAACCTGGCCGTCTCACTCCAACGGTTGCACCGCGCGCAGTCGGTCGTGGTGGTCGACACGACACTGACCGGCGGCGATCTGCCGCTGATGCTGGGGATGGCACCGGGCGCCGGTCTTCGCCCGCTTCCGACCGATCCGCAACAGGTCGACGAGGCCCTCCTCATGAATGCGCAGGCCGCGCATCGCTCGGGCGTGCGCCTCTTGCACCTCGGCCACAACAGCCCCTTGAGACCGGTCGCGGAGCAGGCGGTCTTGGCGCGGACGCTCGAACTTATGGCGCGATGGCATGACTGGATCGTCGTGGATTGCGGATGCATGACAGAGAGAGCGGCTCAAGCCGTGATTCCCCGGGCGAGCACGGTGCTTATCGTGGCAACCCTGTCTCTTCCGCCTGCACAGCGCATGAAGCAGTTGGTGGAGCTGCTGCTCAACATCGGCGTCCCTAGCGGGAAATTGGTCGCGGTCATGAACCGATGCCGGGAGGACGAGGCGGCGTACCAGCGGCAGTTGAAACCGCTGCTCCCCTGCCGAGTCGGCGCCTTTCTGCCTGATTCACCGGAACTGGCCCGCGAGGCTCTGATCAATGGGGCGCCACTGGTGGCCGTTGCCGCGCGTGCCGCGCTCTCGTGTTGCTATGAGGAATTGGCTGCTTCCCTGAGCGGGCAGTCAGTGGGCGCCTCGGATCGAACATCCCGAGGGTTGCTTCAGCGCCTGCACACTCGATTCATGGGGGAACGCCATGCGGCATGACGGTTCTGCGTTCGAAATAGGTGAACGGCGCCATGTCTGAACAGACCGCATCCTCCACGGATGTCCATGCCATCAAGACGCGCGTCCATTCGATGCTGCTGGAGCGGCTGGATTTCTCCGTCATGGCCGGCGGGGAGCCGGAGGTCATTCGTTCGCAACTCTCCATCCTGATCATGCAGCTCCTTGAGGAGCTGGGCGCCGCGCTCACGGTGGCGGAACTGCAGCAGGTCGTTCGCGAGATCCAGTACGATGTGCTCGGCCTGGGACCTCTGGAGGTATTACTGGAAGATCCGACGGTGTCCGACATTCTGGTGAACAGCTATCATCAGGTCTACGTCGAGCGGGGCGGCAGGCTGGAACGGACGGAGCAGCGGTTTCGCGACAACCAGCATCTGCGGGAAGTCATCGAGAAGATCGTGTCGGCGGTCGGCCGGCGCATCGACGAATCGTCTCCGATGGTCGATGCGCGACTGTCCGACGGATCACGGGTCAACGCCATCGTGCCTCCGCTCGCCCTCGACGGCCCGATTCTCTCCATCCGCAAATTCAACAAGAACATGCTGACCCTGGAGGATTTGGTGCGGATGAACGCGCTGACCGCCGGCATCGGTGAACTGCTGACGGGGATTGTGCAGGCGCGATTGAGCGTGGTGATCTCGGGTGGAACCGGATCCGGCAAGACCACGATGTTGAATCTGCTCTCCGGCTTTATTCCCTCCACGGAGCGGATCATCACCATCGAGGACTCCGCCGAGCTCCAGCTTCGCCAGGACCATGTCGTGCGGCTCGAAACCAGGCCGGCAAACGTGGAAGGGAAGGGCGAGGTGACGCAGCGCGCCTTGGTCCGGAACAGCCTGCGGATGCGGCCGGATCGAATCATCTTGGGAGAAGTCCGGTCGAATGAAGCGCTCGATATGCTGCAGGCGATGAACACGGGCCACGATGGCTCGCTGGCGACCGTGCACGCCAATACGCCGCAGGATGCCGTCGCCCGGATCGAAACGATGGTGGCCATGGGCGGCCTTGACATCCCGCCCCACGCGGTGCGTCAACAGATCGCGTCGGCGATTCAAGTGGTGATACAGGTGCAACGGCTTTCCGACGGCAGCCGCAAACTGATCTCGCTGCAAGAAGTGCACGGGCTTAGAGACGGGGAGATCGTATTGCGCGAGATCTTCAGATTTGAACAAACGGGACTCGACGACCAAGGACGGGTGAAGGGCCGGTTCGGAGCCACCGGTGTCGTGCCGGCATTCGTGGATCGGTTGAACGTCCGCGGCTTTGCCGTGAGGCCGGATCTTTTCGATCCTCGGCAGGTGGAGGACTGTTGAGCATGCCCGCGCTTATCGCCGGTCTTATCTTTGTCGGCATGGTGTGCGGCCTGCTTGCGGTGCGGAGCCGGATCGCGGGCCGCGCTCAGGCCGGTGATTCCGGTCTTCCGGACGACGCCGGATTTGCGCTCCCGCTCGATGGGTTGGCGATCATGCGCTCGCCCTCGATAGGGAGGAACGACGCCGGCGGAATCTTCTGCGATGCCTGGGCCCCCGTTCTGACGTGGCCGGTTGGGCTGGGCGCGTCACGCTCCTCCGTCATCCTCGGACTGGGGCTCGGCGGCGTGACCGTGATTGGAATCTTGTTTGCGGCCGGCGTGTCCCCCTTGTTCGTCGCGGTGGGAGGGCTTACCGTCTTACTCGGACCTCCGATCCGTCTCGTCCGGCGACGGCGCGCCCATGTACGCCGCTTCGAGCAGCTGTTTCCCGACACGCTGGAGTTGATGAGTCGATCGCTGCGGGCCGGGCACGCGCTGCTGGAGAGCATCGGTATCGTGGCGCAGGAAGCGGCGGAACCGGTCAAGAGCGAGTTCGCGCGTGTCGCCCAGGAAGTTCGCTATGGGGTGAGTCTTGCTGATTCCCTCAAGGCGATGGCCGCGCGAGTGGAATCGCGCGAGCTGAACTTTTTCGTCACGTCCCTCCTGATTCAACGGGAAACGGGAGGCAATCTTGCCGGCATCATCGACTTCATCAGCGCGCTCACCCGGAAGCGTTTCGAATTGGAGCTGAAAATACGGGCGGTGTCGGCTGAGGGACGGCTGTCGGTCGGAGTGATCTTCGCGCTGCCCTTCGCGGTCGGAGGCCTGTTGTGGCTCTTAAACCCCGGGTACCTGGCGCCGCTGTATGAGGATCCGGTGGGGCGCGTCGTGGCCGGAACCGGCGTGGCGCTGTCGCTGATCGGGATGGTCATCACCCGGCGCATGGTCGCGCCGCAAGGGTGAAAGGATCGTCGTGGACGGACGACTCGGCATTAGTCTCTTGGTCTTCGTTGGCTGTGCGGTCGGCCTGTGGAGTGTCTCTGCCTGGGCCGAACGCCGACGCCAGGTATTGCGCTGGCGCACACTGGTGATCGGGCGCCCCGACGGGTACCACATCCAGGATCTGCTCGCCGACTGGTTGTCTTTCGGCGCTCACCTGCTCGAACGCATCGGGCGAATGCTCGACGCGAAGGCAGGAGAGGAACTCACGCATCTTCCCAACCGCTTCACCACGGCAGGGTATCGTCATCCATGCGTCCCGTTCATGTGGCATGGCGCCAAGATTGCCGGGCTGATCGGTTTCCCGTGTCTGTGGGGCAGCCTGGGCGCGTCGGCCTTTCACGAGGTCCATCCGGCGGCGGTCTGGATGGGCGGGATCGGCATGGCGGCCTGCGGCTGGTACGCGCCGGATCTGTGGCTGCGCCGGCTCGCCGACCATCGCAAGCGGACCATCGAGCGCGGGTTTCCCGATGCGCTCGATCTGATGGTGGTGTGCGTCGAGGCAGGGTTGCCCTTGGACTCCGCGCTCCGCCGCGTCGGAACCGAATTGCGCATCGGTCACCGCGAACTCAGCGAGGAATTGAGTCTCCTGTCGATGGAACTCCAGGCGGGGCGGGCACGGGCGGAGGCCATGCGGAGGTTCGGTCTCAGAACGGACATCGATGAAGTGAAGAATTTCGTCGCGCTGCTTGTCCAAACGGAGCGATTCGGGACGGGATTGGCGCAGTCGCTGCGGGTGCATTCCGAGGCGATCCGCCGCCGTCACCAGCTCAGGGCGGAGGAACTCGCGTCGCAGCTTCCGGTGAAAATGCTGTTCCCGCTCGTGTTCTTCGTCTTGCCACTGCTCTTCATCATCCTGGTCGGACCGATTCTACTGCGAGGAGTGCAGTCGATGTTGCCGGGCGCTGCCGGGTAGGAGGGCGTGGAAGTTTCACGTTGCAAGTTGTGAGTTTCAGGTTTCGAGTTTCAAGTTGTTGACGAACTAGAAACTTGGAACCTGAAACATGAAACTAGAAACTCCAAGCTCGAAACCACGGGTGACGAACGATGAGCGACGGACGAAGAGGACGGCTTTTTAAGCAGTGGAGGAAGAACATGACACGGATGGTGCTGGTGATACTTCTAGCTCTGACGGCATCGAGCGTGGCCGGATGCGGATCCGGCGCGGCAGCTTCGGTCAAGAAATCGCCGGCATCTGCGGACAGGAGCGGGGAGACGCCGCGCGACACAGATGAGGCGGAAGCCCTATCGATCGCGCGCGAAACGCCGACTGCGGATGAGTATGAGCAACTCGGCGATACCTATGTTCGACAGGGAAACTGGACTCTGGCGCTGCTGCAGTACGATCGCGCGTTGAAGGCAGCGCCTCGTCACGCGCGGGTCGGACACAAGAAATATCTGTTGTTCCTTGCGAACGGACTCCATGCCGATGCCGTCGCCGGGTTTCGTGCGCTGGTGCGGGAAGAACCGCACGATCCGCACGCATGGGAGGGCCTTGGCCGGTCGCTCCTCCAAACGGGGCAGGAGGCGCAGGCCGAGGAAGCCTTGCGTCGAGCCGTTCAAGAGAACGCGCGACTCTGGAGAGCGCATGCCCTGTTGGGGGTGCTCTACGATCTGCGCCAAGAACATGGCCGGGCGGTGGCGGCCTATCGGACCGCGCTAGAACTGAAGCCCGACCGCCTCGATGTCCGTAACAATCTTGGGCATGCCCACTACCTCCTGGGCGACTATCGCAAGGCGATCGAGGAATTCACGTTTGCCAAGAAACAGGGATACTCCGAGGCGACCGTTCATAATAACCTCGGTCTCGCGCTGGCAAAGACGGGAGCGTACAGGGAGGCGTTGGCCGCGTTTCGGCTGGGCGGGACGGAGCCGCAAGCCTTCAACAATCTCGGCATCGTGTATCTCGAAGCCGGGCAGGCGGCCAATGCGGTGGCTTGTTTCCGGAAGGCGATCGACGCCAATCCCAAATTCGACCAGCGGGCCAACGAGCAGCTCGCTGTTGCGCAGTCTGTTCTGCGGCAAGAACGGACCCGTCGGACTCTCCGTCCGGAACGGGGCGCGAACGTCTGTTCGGAACCGTAGAAATGCCGCTGCGACGATTATGCGTCGCTCGTCGTTCGTGAAGCGTGAAGCGCAAACAAGAATGACGCGGACGGGCTCTTGATCGCGAGATACGAACGACGCTTCACGAGATACGACGCCCAGACGGTTTCGTCACGAACCGTCATGAATCATGCGGGATAGCCTCTGGCCTCGCGCCTCTTGCCGTCGAAAGCAGCGATTGCAGGCCCGCCTGCGGGCGCGGGCAGGCAGCAGTGTTCATGGATCATTCGGGTTAAGTTTCGAAGGCGCCGGGCCGACAACATACAGACAAGAAGGCAGTGCAGCTCGGCGGGTCACAGGCTTGTGGAGGGGTGATGCCGGCCATTCTCATTATCGACGACGACGACAACCTTCGAGATTCCCTGCGCCGGCTCCTGCACAAGAGCGGGTATGACGTGATCGAGGCTGCGGATGGAGGAGAGGGACTGAATAAAGTGAAAGAACTGGCGCCCGATGTCGTACTGGTCGATCTCTTCATGCCGGGCAAAGAGGGACTGGAGACCATCGCGGAACTGCGCCGATCGCATCCAGGAATCACAATCATTGCGATGTCTGGTGGGGGAACAAAAGGCCAGACGGACGTGTTGAAAGCGGCGAAGTTGATGGGGGCGTGGCGAACACTGGCGAAGCCCTTTACACGGGAGGAACTGATCGAAGCCGTGGAGCAGCGCTTGGTGGGAAACCCATTGACGAAAGGATGACATGACTCCGACGACGGGACACGCCCAACGGTACACCTGGCTGCCGAAGCTCGTCGTCGCCATGGTGGGCGTTGCGGTTCTGACCGTCCTTTTCGGACTCTCGATGTTGGAAGACCGCCTTATCGCTCTATCCGGTCGCGAACTCCAAATGACAGCCGCAGAGGTCGCGGAAAAAGTGGATATGCTGCTCTTCGAGCGGTATGGCGACATTCAAGTCTTGGCCGAGGCTGGTGGCTGGCTGGGGTCAGACGGCGACCGTTGGACCGAGCATTTGCACATGCTGCAGCACGCCTACCCGCTGTATGCCTGGATGGGGGTGATCGAGAACAGCGGCCGGGTACTGGCGGCTACCGATCCCGGCACGGTCGGCCTGGACCTCGGAAGCAAGGACTGGTTCAAAGACCTTGCCGCCGAGCCGACTCCTCGAGTTCACGATGTCCGGCGTGATGAATTGAGCAAAGGGAGGGATGCGGTAGGATTTTCGGCTCCGGTCAGGAGAAACCACCCGGCGCAGCGCACATCCGCTTCTTTTCACGGAGCCGTCGCCACTCGAGTCGCCACCTCGCAACTCGACGCGCTGGTGACTCGAACGCTCCGTGAGGTGGCAGTGAAGGCAGGATACAGCCAGGGTCTGGAATACCAAATTCTCACTCCCCAGGGTCGCGTGGTCGTGGAATCAATCCCTCAGCAGAACGGTCCTGTCGATCTGTTTTCGCTGGGCACGGTTTCGGCAAAACTGGTCTTCTCAGAAGGAACCGGCTTTATTGAGGAAGAACATCGGCGTCGTCACGTGCCGGTGCTTACCGGCTATGCCCGGATGCCGGCTCGCAGGGAATTGGACGCATTAGGGTGGGGCGTTCTGGTCAGGATGGACCGTCAGGCAGTCGTGGCGCCGATCCGCTCGGCTCTGTGGGCGGCAACGATGTGGGGTGGCATTCTCTTCACCCCCATGTTGGGAGTTTTTCTTTGGACTACGCGCCAATTACGGCAGGAATGGCATCGGGCAGAGATCGCCAAGCAGGCAGTGACGGAGGCTCACGACTTTCTCCAATCTTCGCTGGATGCGTTGACCTCCCACATCGCGATCTTGGATGAGCGGGCCACGATTATCGGCGTGAACAGGGCATGGAGGCTGTTTGGAGATCAGAACCAGTGCCACGATACCGATCATGGAGTTGGGCGGAACTATCTGGAAATCTGCGAATCCTGCTCTGGAGAGGGCGCTGAGGAGGCCCAACACGTCGCGCAAGGAATCCGCGCGATTTTGCAGGGCCAACAACGCGAATGGGTCGGCGAATATCCGTGCCATGGGCCCGGCGAGCAACGCTGGTTCCTCGTCCGTTTGTCGAAATTCGAAATGGGCGAGAAGCTTCGAGTGCTGGTCGATCACCGGAACGTCACCAAAAGCCAGCTGGCCTTCCTGGCCCTTCAGGAGAGCCAAGCGACAATGCAGGCCATCATCCGCAATGCCTTGGACGCGCATATCTTAATGGACCAGGAAGGGGCCGTTGTAGGATGGAACCCCAAGGCGGAAGAGATTTTCGGATGGTCGCCCCAGGAGGCGGTGGGCCGGTCTCTCGCGAACGTGATCATTCCTCCCGGATATCGGGAGGCTCATGGGCGGGGTCTCAAGAAATTTTTGGCCGGCGGGATGGGACCCGTGCTGGACAAGCGGTTCGAGATTGAGGGCTGGCACAAAGAGGGCCGGCCGTTTCCGGTCGAACTCACGATTGCGGCGATCAAGAGGCCGGGAGGTTACCTGTTCAGCGCGTTTATCCGGGACGTGACCGAACGAGTGCATCAGGAACGTCGCCAGGCCGCGGAACATCGGATCGCGGAACTGCTCCTGGAGGCCGCATCGCTCGATGCGGCAAGCCAGGACATCATCGGGATGATCTGCGATACGTTGGGGTGGCGGCTCGGCGTCCTCTGGAAGGTCGATGAGGACATGCAGGTGTTGCGCTGTGCGGCGATCGGAAAGGAGCCCCAGGGTTGTGAATCGTTCGTCGAACGGACCAGACAAATCAATTTTGTCCGCGGTGCCGGCCTTCCCGGCCGGGTCTGGGAGAGCGGGAGAGTTGAATGGATTCCGGACGTGACCCAAGACGGTAATTTCCCCCGCGCTCCCTTTGCGCTGGAGGCGGGACTTCATGCCGCGTTCGCATTTCCGATCAGGTTGTATGGAAAGGTGCACGCGGTCATGGAGTTCTTTGCCAAAGGCATTCGACCGCCGGACCGGAAGTTGCTGGACATGTTCGACGGCGTGGCGGCGGAGCTTTCCCAATTCCTGGAGCGGAAACAGGCCGAACGTAACCTGAGTCGTTCGGAAGCGCGCTTGTCGGGCATCCTCCGGTTAGCGCAAGATGCCGTCGTCTCCGTGGATGAATCGCAGCGGATCATCCTTTTTAACAGCGGCGCGGAGGAGATCTTCGGCTATGCGGCAGAGGAAGTGCTGGGACAGCCTCTCGACCTGTTGGTCCCGGCTCAGTTCCGAAAAACGCATAGCCGCATGGTGTGTGAATTCGGCTCGTCGTCGAGAAAAGCCGAAAGGGCGATGAACCGTAGCGAGATCTTCGGCCTCCGAAAAAGCGGCGAGGAGTTTCCGGCTGAAGCCAGCATTGCGAAAGTGACGGTGGAGGGGGTGACCATATACACCACAATCCTCCGGGACATTTCGAAGCGTAAACAGCAGGAACAGGCCCTCAGAAACGCGAAAGCGACGGCGGAGCAGGCGGTCTCCGAAAAAACGGCGCTGCTGGCTACGGTCGAGGCGTTCTTTATCAGGATCGCCGAAACCGGCGCAGTCTGCGAATGGACCAGTCAGGCGGAGCGGCTGTTCGGCATTCCCCTGACCGACGCAATCGGGCGGACCTTTCAAGATCTCTCGATCGGTTGGAGCTGGGAGGCCATCGTCGAAGCCATCAACCGCGCAACTCAAACATTGAGGTCGGTTCATTTGGACAAGGTCCGGCTGGTGATTCGTGAGGATCGGCAGCGGTTCCTCAAGCTGACCGTTTCACCCCTCTGCAAAGATTCCGGCATCGACGTCGTCCTCATGGGGGAGGACATTACCGACTACTTGTTGCTCGAGCACGATCTGACCCAAGCGCAAAAGCTGGAGTCCATCGGGCAACTCGCGGCCGGCATCGCGCACGAAATCAATACGCCCACGCAATTCGTGGGGGACAACGTCCGGTTTCTGTCGGACTCCTTCGCCGATCTGCTCGTGGTACTGGACCGGCATCGGGAGCTCCTTGCATCGGCCAAGGCAGGAACCTGTCCCCCAGAGCTGGTTGCAGCCTGCGAAGCGGAATCGGAGCGGGCCGATCTTGGCTATCTGCGAGAGGAAATCCCCAAAGCGATGGCGCAGTCGGCCGAGGGTATCGAGCGCATCACGAAGATCGTCCGCGCGATGAAAGATTTCGCGCATCCGGGCAGCGATGAGAAAACCTTCGTGGACCTCAACAAGGCCATCGAAAGCACGGTGACGGTCACCCGCAACGAATGGAAGTACGTCGCCGACATGAAGACCGATCTGGCTCCCGACATCCCGCCGGTGCCCTGCTTGCTGGGTCGGTTCAACCAGGTGATTCTGAACATGATCGTGAACGCCGCCCATGCGATCGGCGATGTGGTCAAGGGGACCGGGAGCAAAGGGGGCATCTCGATCACGTCCCGCCGGGCCGGCCAGTTTGCGGAGATCCGCATCGCGGACACGGGAACAGGCATCCCCGAAGAGATCCGACACAAGATCTTCGACCCCTTCTTTACGACCAAGGAAGTAGGCAAGGGGACGGGGCAGGGTCTGGCCATCGCCCGTTCCGTCGTCGTGGACAAGCACCGGGGAAGCATTACAGTCGAGAGTGAGGTCGGCAAGGGGACCACGTTCATCGTCCGTCTGCCGTTGACCGAGCCCGGAGAGACGAAAGATTTGGAGAGCGCGGCATGACCCCTCGTGTGCTGTTCGTGGACGACGATCCGAAGTTCCTCGACGGGCTCCGGCGGATGCTACGCCCCCATCGGAAGGAATGGACCATGATCTTCTTGGGGAGCGCGGCCGAGGCGCTACGGGAGATGCGCGGATCGATCGTCGATACCCTTGTCTCGGATCTTCAAATGCCTCATCAAACCGGCTTCGATCTGCTCCAGCGGATCGAGATGTCGCCGAGCTGGCGCCATATCCCAGTCATCATCATGACCGGCGCCGCCGAACGGGACTTGAAACGGCGTGCGTTGGATCAGGGAGCCACTGACCTGCTGAACAAACCAGTCGATCCCGCCGACCTGATCGCCCGCATCCGCAGCGCGCTCCGGCTGAAAACCTATCAAGATCAAATCCGGGGGCAGAATGACATCCTTGAGCGCAACGTCCGTGAACGAACGAGGGCGTTGGACGCGTCCCGTGTGGATTTGATCTGGCGGCTTGGAAGAGTAGCTGAGTTTCGCGATGAGCAGACAGGCAACCATATTATGCGGGTGGGATCATATTGCAAAATGTTGGCTGAGGCACTGGGTACGCCGAGGGAATTCGCCGACATGATTTTTCTCACCAGTCCGCTGCACGATATCGGCAAGATCGGCATTCCTGACGGCATCCTTCTGCAGCCTAGAAAACTCACCCCTACGGAATGGGACATCATGCGAAGGCATTGTGCGATCGGAGCCGAAATATTGCGGCAGGAAACCTGGACGCGGTCTCCGCTGTTTGCCGTCTCTTGTGTTGATTCGAATGAGGCCGACAACCAGCGCAACCCCGTTCTCGAGATGGCGTCCTCGATCGCGCTGGCACATCATGAGTGGTGGGACGGCACGGGGTATCCGCAACGGCTGTCCGGCGAGGCTATCCCGTTGGAAGCGCGTATCGTGGCGGTGGCGGACGTGTACGATGCCCTGAGTTCGGCTAGGCCCTACAAGCCGGCCCTTCCGGAACATACGGTTCTCGACATCATGGGCCAGCAGGTCGGGACCCATTTCGATCCAGTCGTGTATGAGGCATTTCTTCGATCGCGTGCCGCGTTTCGCACCATACTCGGCCAGTTGGCCGACCATGCGGAGGCCGCGTAAAAGGACACGGGATGTGATGAAGCAGCTCCTGTTTGTAGACGACGAACCGAAACTCCTGGATGGCCTGAAGCGCTCGATGCGGTCCATGCGGGACGAATGGAACATGATGTTTGTGACCGGCGGCGAAGAGGCGCTGAGGGTGCTCGAAGGGGCCCCGTTTGACGTCGTGGTCTCGGACATGCGCATGCCAGGGATAGACGGCGCCCAGCTGCTGAACGAGGTGCAACGGCGATATCCGCATATAGTCAGGATCATTTTGTCAGGCCATTCCGATCAGCAGATGATCTTTCAATCGATCAGCGCGACTCATCAGTTTCTAGCAAAACCTTGCGAATCCGAGCAGCTCAAGACGACGATTCGGCGCGCGTGCGCGCTGCGGGAGCTGCTGAAGAACGATTCCCTCCGTGGACTGGTGACAGGCATGCGGACCATTCCCAGCCTCCCGAATCTTTTTTCGGATATCAAGAAGGAGGTGGAATCCGAGTCGTCTTCCCTGAAAGCAATCGGCCAAATCATTGCCAAAGATATGGGCATGACGGCAAAGATTCTCCAGCTCGTGAACTCGGCTTATTTCGGCATGTGTGGGACCGTATCAACGGTGGAGCAGGCAGTGAACTTCCTGGGGCTGGACACGATTCAGGCGCTCGTTCTGACTGCCGATATCTTTTCGCAATTCCGCATGCAGCGCGCATCAGGTTTCCACATCGATCGTCTATGGGCGGAGAGCATGGAGACCGGCACTCTGGCTCGGGCGATCGCAAGGGCGGAAGGGCGCGCACCGCACGAGATCGAGCAAGCCAACACGGCGGGCTTTCTTCATGATGTGGGCATCCTCCTGCTGGCCGTGAACCTCCCAGACCGATACAGCACCGTTCTTACTGTGGCTTCGGCCGAAGGAAGGCCGGTCTGTGAGGTGGAACAGTCTGAATTTGGAACCACCCATGCCGAAGTTGGCGCCTACCTGCTGGGGCTCTGGGGGATGAGCGAACCGATCGTCGAGGCGGTGGCATATCATCACAGGCCGGGAGATTGTATCGGTCAGACCTTCAGCCCCCTGACGGCGGTGCATGTGGCCAATGTGCTGCAGCAGGACAAGACCGAGCACAAGACTGGTCACGCACGGGCCGAGATCGATACTGCCTATCTGGAGAGGCTCAAGATGACCGATCGGGTCCCTGTCTGGCAAGAACTCGCGATGAAATTAGGGAAGGAGACGGCTTCATGAGCGATGCAATTCTCTGCGTGGACGATGACGCCAACATTCTGGAAGGTTTCCGACGGCAACTTCGGAAGGAGTTCCGGCTGGAAACTGCCTTGGGTCCGGAAGAGGGGTTCAAGGTCCTGGAGACGCGAGGTCCCTTCGCCGTCGTGGTGTCCGATCTTCAGATGCCCGGCATGGACGGGATTCAGTTTCTCTCCAGCGTTCGTGAACGGGCACCGGACACCGTCAGAATCTTGTTGACCGGCAATGCGGACTTGCAGGCTTCGATCGATGCCATTAATCAAGGGCAGATTTTCCGCTTTCTTACCAAGCCTTGTACTGCCGAGTTGCTGGTGAGTGCACTGAAGGCCGGCCTGGCGCAATATCGTCTCATCATTGCCGAGCGTGAGTTGTTGGAGCAAACGCTCAGCGGGAGCATCAAGGTTCTCTGCGATGTCTTGTCCTTGGTGAATCCAGAAGCCTTCGGGCGCTCTTCCCGCATCACGCGGTACGTTGAAGCGATCGCTGAGCACTTGCATGTGACGGAGTTGTGGCCGATTAAGACAGCGGCACTGTTGTCCCAAATCGGTTGCGTCATTCTGCCGGAGGCGGTCCTAAAGAAGATCTACTGCGGGGAAACGTTGGCAGAAGAGGAGTCGCAGCTTTTCAATCAGCATCCGTTCATCGCCGCCGACCTGATCGCCAGGATTCCGCGCATGAACCGGGTGGCGGAAATCATCAGATTCCAGGACAAGTATTACGATGGCTACGGCGTTCCCGGCGACAATCGGCAGGGGAACGAAATTCCGATGGAGTCCAGAATTCTGAAGGTGGCGTTGGACTTCGACGCCCTGGAATCGGCGGGCAAGACAAAGACGGAGGCGTTTGATGAACTCAAGAAGCGGAAAGGGTGGTATGACTCTACGATTGTAGATGCCCTGAAAGCGGCATTCGCCAGTGACATCAAGTATGAAGTAAGGACTGCCGTCCTGGCCGATCTCCGAGTCGGCATGATGCTGGGGGAAGATATCAAGTCGGTTAAGGACGTTCTGTTAGCTCCGAAGGGCCAGGAGGTGAATGAGTCCATCATCATGCGGTTGCAGAATTTTTCCAAAGCAGTCGGAGTGAGGGAGCCTTTTACGGTCCTGATCCCGATGGGTACGCTGGGCCAGAAAACGGATCCTGTTGAATCAGCAAAGGCGGCTTAGCGTGAACCGAAGGAATTGTCGTACTTCAGACCAAGGCCAACATCGCGGTGAAGCTCGTGGCGCTCGCCTGGACGCCACACTGGCAGGCGGCAAACGGCGCCATGGCACCGGCCTGGTAATCGTCGAGCAGCGATTCGAGCAGGTGACGTGGTCGAGCGGGTTATGCGGGCCGGGGCTCGCTCGTCTGCTGATGCCGTTAAGGAATCATCGTCGTAGCGCGGTTGAGACGAGGCTAGTGCTTTCTGTCTTTCTGCATGATCTTATCGGTCCAGGCCAGCAGAATGGCGGAGCCGAGGAAGGTCATGTGGATAAAAATCTTCCACTTGATGTGCTCCGGGTTTTCGTTGGCCACATCCACGAACGCTTTCAGAAGGTGAATGCTGGAGATGCCGACCAGCGATGCCGCGAGCTTGATTTTAATCGTGCCGGGATCGACATGCGTGAGCCAGTCCGGACGATCGGGATGGGTCTCAAGATCCAATTTGCTCACGAACGTCGCGTATCCGCCGATGATGACCATGGTCAGGAGATTCGCCACCATGGTGACGTCGACCAACCCCAGCACGCCGAGCATGAACACCGTCTCTTCCAGTTTCTGGATATGGAGAATCATCTCCCACAATTCGATTAAAAACTTATAGGCGTAGAGCAGTTCGGCGATGATCAGGCCGCCGTACAGCGGCGCCTGGATCCATCGGCTTGAGAATACCGCCATTTCAAACGCATGTTCCGCGAGGGCGACCGGAGAACGAACGGCCTTCGTGGGTGCGTGCGGCTGAGAGATGCGCTCTTCGGACATCGGACCTCCTTCGACAATGTCACTGCTGTGGTGGAAACAAGTCGGGGCGTATCCTAGTCAGAGAAGGAAGGACTGTCAATTCAGACGGACAAATCGGACCAGCTACGTGGCCTGAGCGATGACGCTCGCCGCAGGCGTGGACACCGTCCGCGCCGAGTCGGGTTGCACCTCCAACGATTTGACGAGCGTGGCGGCGCGGGTTCCCGCATGCCGGATCTGTTCCGCGCAGGAACGAGCCGGATCTTCCGACGGCAGTCGAGCCAAGAGGATATCGGCAAAGCCGTTGATGGAGGTGAGCACATTGTTCAAGTCGTGGATCACGCGCGGGGAAGCGCATGCACCGGCTGCAGATGAACGCGATGCCGACTGAGTCTCTGATGCGCCTCGTCGGGCGCGGACCAGGGCCCGCTCGACGGTGACGCGCAGTTCTGAGGCCGAAGGTGAGGCTACGGCCAGCACTTCATGAGCGCCGGCGCAAAGGGCGTCCAGGAACAGCGTTTCATCGGGGACGGCACTCAGCGCGATGAGGGCGCAGGTGGGCGCCGCCAGACGCAGAGCGCGGACGGCATCGAGCCCTTTATCATCGGGCAACGTCAGGTTCATGAGTACGAGATCCACATGGTGCGTGCGCAAATGGGTCAGGCCTTCCCGTAAGGTCCTCGCGACGCCGATGTCGAGAGGGCCTTCCTGCAGGGCGAGCAACCCTTCTTGCAGTCTCATGGCCGGGCCTCGGGCCGGTTCAATGAGGAGGATCGAGATGGGGTGTGTCGGAATAGAGCGGTGCATCCGTCTCCTAGGCGGCTCGTTCCCGTGAAGGCAGCGGCTTCAGCCAGCGTGTGAGGACACGCTGCAGATCTTCCCGCCTGACCGGTTTGCAGATAAAGTCATCCATCCCTGCAGCAAGACACTGCTCACGGGCACTCGCCATCGCGTTCGCCGTCATGGCAACGACGGGGATGTGTACTTCCAGCCCCTTGCCTATCGCCTCGAGCCTGCGGATTTCGTGCGTCGTCTCAAACCCGTCCATTTCAGGCATTTGACAATCCATGAAGACGAGGGAATAGGAATGGCGTGCCAATGCCGCCAAGGCTTCCTTGCCGGTACCGGCTGTATCCACGCGATAGCCTAGCTTTTCCAACATCCGGACGGCTACCTTCTGATTCACCGGATTGTCATCCACCACCAGCAGCCGGTTGTGTGTTTGAATTTCTGCCACGTGGTGCCGTGTGATAAGCGGAGGAGACGCCTGGTCCGTACCCGCCGCGCTCGGTGCCGCCGCCGATTGTCCCATGACCAGACGAAGGCAATCATGGAGTTGGGATTTTCGTACGGGTTTGGTCAAGTATGCGGAGAAACCGGCAGATCGCGCGATGTGCGCATCCCCGCGTCGGCCAAGCGACGTCAGGAGGACGAGCCGCGTGGGGGCCAGCGCCGGGTCAGCCTTGATCGCCCGCCCCAGCTGAATGCCGTCCATGTCCGGCATGTGCATGTCGACAATGGCCAGGTCAAAAGGAGTCCCCTGGGCTGCGGCCGATCGTATGAGTGCTAAAGCCGAAGGGCCATCCTGCGCCGTGTCAGAGCACATGCCCCAGGCCGAGGCATGGTATTTCAGCAAAGTCAGGTTGGTCGCATTGTCATCCACGAGACATACGCGTAAACCGCGCAAACTCTCCGCCGTCGGGAGAAAAGCGCCCGGCTGAACCTTCTGTTTGTCGAGACGAATCGTAAACCATACTTGCGTTCCCGTTCCCGAAAGAGAGTCGAGGCCGATTTCACCGTTCATCATTTCCGTCAGCCGTTTGCAAATCGCCAGTCCTAACCCCGTCCCGCCGTACTTTCTGGACGTCGATCCATCGGCTTGCGTGAAGGCTTGAAACAATCTGGATTTCGCGTCTTCAGTGAGGCCGATGCCGGTATCAATGACTTCAAATCGGAGCAGCGCCGACGAATCGTCCTCCTCGACCACCGCGACTTGCACGAGCACCTCGCCCTGCTCGGTGAACTTAATCGCGTTGCCGACGAGATTGGTGAGAATCTGTCGCAGACGGCCGGGATCGCCCACCATCGCAGTGGGAACGGCGGTATCGACCATGCCGACCACTTCCAAATGCTTTTTCTGGGCGGTGACGGCCAGCAGTTCGAGGGTATCTTCAATCGTCACACGGAGATCAAATGCAATGTGTTCCATTGAAAGCTTTCCCGCTTCAATTTTGGAGAAGTCGAGAATGTCGTTGATGACCGCCAGGAGCGACTCACCGGATCTGCGCAAGGTCTCGACATACTCCTGCTGCTCCGGCGTCAGCACCGTGTCGAGCAGCAAGCCGGTCATTCCGATGACCCCGTTCATCGGAGTGCGGATCTCGTGGCTCATCGTCGCCAGGAATTCCGCCTTGGCCCGTGCTCCGGCTTCGGCTGCGTCCTTCGCCGCGACCAGGTCCTGCTCCATCTGTTTGCGTTCGGTGATATCGATCATGGTGCCCATCATGCGCAATGGCCGGCCTTGCTCGTCATGTTCGACCGCTTTCCCTCGCACCAAGACCCACAGCCAACGGCCTAAGTGATGTCGAAGCCGGTGTTCGACCACAAAATGTGTGGTTCGGCCGGCGAGATGGTTCTCCAGCGCCTGATCGATGGCGGGGCGATCGTCCTCATGGATGCGCCCTTTCCAATCGGCGAGATTATTCAAGGGAATCTCGTGATGTTCGAGCCCGACCATGCGCATCCAACTGGGACTGTAGCTCGCGCACATCGTCGGGATGTGCCAGTCCCAGAGGCCGTCATTCGTGGTCTCGAGCGTGAGGCGAAATCGGGCTTCGCTGTCCCGCAGGGCTCGTTCGACCTCCTTTCGGCCCGTGATGTCTCGGCAGGTGCAGACCAGAGAGTGACGGGACTGGCCTCCCTCTTCCAGGAGGGCAAGGGACAGTTCGACGTGAAAGGCCTCGCCGGTTTTCTTCTTGCCGACCACTTCTCCTTGCCACTGTCCGCTGTGCTCCAATTCCGGCAAGAAGAGTTGCTCGATCATGACAACCCATTCCGGAGGGTAGAGTTCCTTCCAACTCCTTCCCAGGAGTTCGTCGGCGGTGTATCCGTACATTGAAGCGTGAGAGGGATTGATGTAGGTGTAGCAGCCGTCGGCGTCCAGAATCCCCATACCGTCCAATCCGTGGTTGATCGCCTGCTGGAGTTTGAAGCGCGTCTGTTCAAGCCGGCGACGTTTGGTGATGTCTTGGACGGTCCCAAGAGACCGAAGTGGTTTGCCGGCGGCATCATAGTCGGTTCTGCAGCGTTCCTGAACGTACTTGATTCGTCCATCGTTCATCTGAAGTCGATGTTCGATTTCGTAGGGAGTCTTGTTCTTGAGTGAATCGGTATAGGCTTTGTCCACATAGGCGCGGTCGTCCGGATGGACCATGCCCAGGAAGGCTTCATAGGTCGCGCCGAACCTGGAGGGCTCGGTTTCAAAGATGCGATGGATCTCGTCAGACCAGGCCAAGACGTTCGTGGTGAGGTTCAGCTCCCAGCTTCCCATCCCGGCGAGGTGCTGTGCCTCGGCCAGAGTCGCCTGGTTTTTGAGTGCCGCTGCGTCCATCTGCTTGCGTTCGGTGATGTCTTCCGTGGTGCCGACATGGCCGACGATCTGCCCCATCGCGTTTCGCAAGGGGCGCGATCGGGCATGAACCCATCGGATGGTCCCATCCGGCCGCTGCATGCGAAATTCGGCGTCGAATTCCCCGCCCTGCCCGGCGATGTCGCCCCAGGTATGGACGATCCACTCGCGGTCTTGGGGGGCGACGGCCCGGCGCCACCCGTCACCGAGGCTTTCACCAAGGGTCAGCCCGGCGATCTGCTGCCAGGACGCATTGGTGTAGAGCACGCGTCCTTCTGAATCCGACTCGAAGATGCCGAGAGGCGACGACGCTGCGAGCGACTCGAAGCGCAGGTTCTGGGCTTGCAGCTCTTCGGTCTGTCGGCGGAAATCCGATAGAGCGGACTCGAGCCGGCGTGATTGAACTTCCACCGCCTGTTCGTGCACAGTCAGAATGGACTCAAGCGTCGCCACTCTATCCCGCCATACTCTTAAGCCATCCGCCTCTCCAATCTCGCCCGATCGTGAGGCATCCGGAACGGCAGGCAAGGTGAGATGTTCGTGCTCGAACGGCGCGAGAGCAAGTTTGGTAGAGAGGCCAAAGGGTTGAAACAGTTCCGCCGTTTCACGCGGTACCGGGACCTTGGCAAACAGAATGACGGCAAACAATTCACCGCTGGGCAGCAGTCCTCCAAAACCCAACACGGACTGCACACCGAACGGGATGACGAAGTCGTTTTGTTCCGGCACGTAGGGACTGCTGAGGGCGTGCGGCAGGTAGAAGGCATTGAAGGTCGTTTCGGACTGATCCAAGAGCAACGACGACTCGGCGTTGTTGAGAAACGGCAGGTCAATGTGAAATTGGGCGAAGAGTTGGGCAAACATCGGCAGCGTGATGAGCGCATCGGCGCTCGCCAGCGGGATCACGCGAAACCGGCTGGACAAGGCGGGATCGTTCCAGCCGGGCACTGCGCCGGTGCCGGCCAACAGGGTCAGACATTTCAGGTTCGGGGAGGTCGGCTGTGTGCCGAGGCGCGCATCCACCAGGGCTTGCAGGTCAGGGGCGAGCCGCCCATAGGGATGGGTCTTGAACAAACGAACGAGCACGCAGGCCGGGTCTCCATCCGGCTGAATCGTGAGGTTGGTGTACAGATAGCGCGTGATCCGATCCGCCGCTTCTTCAATGGATGACGCTCCGGCTCCCAGTTGTCGCAGCGCCGCGCCGCAGGCGGCCATGTCTTGCAGGCGAAAGTTCGTCAGGTCGAACATGCAGCTCCGGCTGCCCGTGGCAGTCCCCTGTCAGAAAGAGAACGTCTCTCGTTTGTATCGGATGGTGGTCGGTCGGACTTGATGAGGCCGGTCGGGGAAGTCGCCGGTGCCCCTGACTGGATGGAAGGGTAAAGAAACCAGCCGATGCCCGCATGAATGCGAATGCAATGCGTTTTTCTTATCGGTAGATTGCGGAACAGCTTGAGGAGGAGCCGCGCTAATGAGAGGTAAGGGCGGCCCCGGACGCCTTAAAACTGCCGGCGTAAAATGCGGCTACCTGCGATCGCCGCCCGATCTGCAGCTTGGAATAGATGTTCGCGAGATAGTTCTTGATGGTTTTCTCGCTCAGCTGGAGTTGGTCGGCAATTTCCTTGTTGGTCAAGCCTTGGGCCACCAGCGGCAGCAAGCGTTGCTCTTGTGGAGACAGCAGCGGTCGTTTGGATTGTCCCGGCGAGGCATACACGTTTTTCAGCCAGTGCAAGGTGTGCTGGGTCAGGCGGGGATCGATCAAGGCATGCCCCGAGGCGACCGTCTTAATGGCGCGCACCAGCGCATCCGACGCGATGTCCTTGAGAATGTATCCCTGGGCGCCGGAAAGAATGGCCTCCAACACCGTATGGTCGTCGGCGAAGCTGGTGAGAAACAGCACCCGGGTATTCGGGCGGGCGGCGAGGATGTCGCGGGCGGCGTCCACTCCGCTGCCGTCGGGCAGACGAATGTCCAGGAGGACGACATCCGGTTTGAGGCGAAGGGTCAACTTGTTCGCCTCTTCCTTGCCTGCGGCCTGACCGACGACTTTCATGCCGGGCGTCAGGTCCAGAACGGCTCCGAGTCCGATGCGGACCACTTCGTGATCATCGACGATCAGGAGACGGACCAGTTTCGATTTCGGCGTCCTCATGAGGGGCCTCCAAGGGAAGATCGATGGTGATACAGGTGCCGTGGCGCGGCTTGCTGTCCAGAGAAAACCGGGCATGGATGCGCTTGGCCCGCGCCGCCATGTTCGCGAGGCCGTGGCCGGGCTTGCGCTTGGTTTTGGGATCGACCCCGATGCCGTCGTCGCAAATCTGCATACGAATCGCTCCGTCGACACGGCTGAGCCGCACCCAGCGGTGGGTGGCCCGCGCATGGCGGATGCTGTTGCTCAACGCTTCTCGGGCGATATTGAGCAGTTGTTCTCCCTGCTCGGAGGTGATCATCGCGATCACGGTATCCTTGATGTCGAGCTCGGGAGCCGTCTCACCGGCCGGAGAGAAGGAGGCGGTCAGGTGCCGCAAGGCTTGTCCGAAATCCAGGGTGGTGGAGGTCTCTTGCCTCAACAAGGCGATGAACTGCCGGACGTCTCCGACCAGCCGATTGAGATGATCGATGGCTTGCGTGGTATACGATTTGGATTTGCGCGGAGCCTTGCTGAACGTCAGCTTGCTCGCTTCGAGCTGCATGCCGACGGCGTAGAGCGATTGGAGGATATTGTCGTGCAAGTCCTGGCTGAAGCGCTCGCGCTCTTCCGCGGCGCGGCGCCGCTCGGTGACATCCTGCACGACGGCCAGGAGGAGAGGGCCCGGGTGGTTCGGGAGTTCCATGTGCGTGGCCTTCACCGAAACCCAGATCGTGTCGCCCGATTTCCGCACGTAGCGCTTCTCAAGCGTATACTGCGGCTGCTCGCTGCGATAAAACGCCTCCGCGAGTGTCAGATTCTTAGGAAGGTCGTCCGGATGCGTGTAGAGATCATACGTGCGTCCGATCAAATCCTCTTCGCCGTAGCCGGTCAGGGCGCAAAAGGCCTTGTTGGCGCTGAGAAGGCGTCGCTGGTTATCCAGGATGACCAAGCCGATCGGGGCTTCCGCCACGAAGCGCTGCAGCCGTAATTCGCTGGCCCGCAGGGCATCTTCGGCCAATTTGCGTTCCGTCATGTCCTCGCAGACAATCAGGATGGTGATGCGGCCCTGGCCGTCCACGATACTTCTCGCCCGCTCTTTGACCCAGAGCCGGCTGCCATCCTTCCGGACTTTGCCGATCTCCCACGCAAATGTCTGGAGAGGATTTTCTGTGCAGATCCGGAGTTGGTCCAGTACCGTCGGATGGTCGGCGGGATCGGACATCAGCAGGACGGAGGCGCCGAGGAGCTCGTCCCGTCTATACCCCAGATGCTCCGCTCCGAATCGGTTGACGGAGAGGATCCTTCCTGTCGGGCATAGGGTGAAATACATGGAAGGGTTATCCTCGTAGAACGAAAGGTACCGTTGCTCGCTCTCTTTGAGCGCGGCCTCGGCCCGTGTATGCTCCGTCACATCTTCGTAGAGCGCGAACGCCAGCAACAAGCAACCCTCGCCATCGCGAAGGAAGGTCGGCCAGAGCCTGAGGTCCAACAACGTTCCATCTTTCCGGCACCGGCGGATATGGACCGGGCCGGCAATGGATCCGGCCAATCCTTGCTGAAACAAGGCGTCGGCGTCGGCCTCTTCGCCGGCCGGCACATACGGCAGCTCCCGGCCCAGGACTTCTTCGGCCGTCCATCCAAACAGGGTTGTGGCCGCCGGATTCCACCCTGTCACTCTTGCTTCCGCATCCACGGACACGATCGGAAGCGGGGATGCGGCAATCAACATCTGAAGCGTCCGATTGGATTCCCGCAGCGCCTGTTCGGTCCGGCTGCGCTCGGAAATATCGAGCGCCATCGCGACGAAGGCGTCTCGGCATTGAAACGTGGAGAGTTGCAGGCGAATGTCGGTCGGATACCGGCTGCCGTCTTTCCGGCGATGCAGCGTGGTGATGGTGACGGAGTCGGCTGCCCCCGCGCGTAAGGGGTCGGTCAGCGCCTGGAAATCATCCGGCGTGATGTCGGGCGTCAGCGCGAAGGGGGGCATGGCTCGAAGCTCGTCCATAGTGTAGCCCAGGTTGACGAGCGCGCTGCGATTCACATAGAGCCATTCAAAGGTATCGGTGGAAAAAATGTAGATTTCGTTGAGCGAACCGTCCAGGAGGCGGCCGAAATCCCGCTCTCGCTCTTGTGATGCCGTGGGCCTTGCCGGAGGAAGCGTGCCTCGGCGCTCCAACTCGCGGTGTATGGCCTGAATGTGAGCGAGGAGTTCCTCGGTGCTGACTTTTTGGGCGCTCGCATCGACACCCATGGGGCAGTCCTCAAACGGCAAGGTCGGATGCCGGCCTGGAAGGATCGGGGACTTCCGGAGGTCTCCCGGTCGGCAGAAAACTACGATACGACAGTGACGATGAAGAATTCAATCGAAGAGAAGAGACCTAAGTAGTCGAACAAGATGCGCTGATTAGGACTCAGAACCGGTGTCGCGCAAACGAAAGGCTGCGCTCCTATGTCCGTAGGAGAGGATCGTCCGTCGTGGAGAGGGTGGCTCGAAGAAACCACGCGACGGCTTCCGTTCGCCGCTTGACGTGGAGCTTGTCGAAAATATTGGCGAGGTAGTTTTTCACGGTTTTGTCGCTGAGGCGCAACTGGAGCGCGATCTCTTTGTTCGTTTTGCCGTCAGCCAGGAGCGGCATGATCAGGCGCTCCTGAGGCGACAGTTGAGCCAGCCCCTGGGGCAGGACTCCCATGCGCGCTCTGGTCCTGATCCAATGGAGCGCCTGATGGGCGATCCGGGGGTCGAGGTAACCGCGGCCTTCGGCCACGGTGTGAATGGCGCGAATCAAATCGTCGGTCCTGACATCCTTGAGCACATAGCCGTGCGCGCCGCTTTGGACCGCCGCCACCACGGTCGCGTCCTCCGCATAACTGGTCAGCACCAGGATGCGGATATCCGGGGAAACGGCCAGCAGGCGCCGGCAGACGTCCATGCCGGAGGCATCCGGGAGCCGGACATCCAGCAGGACCAACTGTGGATGCAGACGTTCGACGAGCGCGACCGCGTCTGCGGCCGTTTCCGCCTCTCCAATGACGCGCAGGTCTCCTTCGAGGTCCAGAAATGACCGCAGTCCTTTCCGGACCAGTTCGTGATCGTCGACGATGATGAGGCGGATCGGGGGGCGTTTCATACGGGTGTCAAAATGGGTTCTAAGGTAAATTCGGCCATGATCTTCGTGCCGCGACCGACGTGCGAGCGGATCGTCAGCTGGCCGCCGAGCTTTTTGGCTCGTGCCGCCATATTGGAGAGGCCGTACCCGGCGACCTGTTGCCGGTGCGGTTCGAAGCCGTTCCCATTGTCGTCAATCGCCAACCGCACGCGTGACCCGCGTGTCTGCAGAACGACGCTGGCTTGGGTGGCGCCTGAGTGGCGGGCGCAATTGCTGAGCGCTTCCCTGACGATGTTCAGGATTTCCCGTTCTTCTTCACCCGTGAGAAGGTCCACCGCCGCCGGCTGGAGCTCCAAAGCAATCTGCATCCGGCCGACTTGTGAGTACGTATTGACCAGTCCGCGGAGCTCCGAGGAGAGGTCGAATTCCTCGACGGTGCCGCGTTCCAGCCCGGTGATCATCCGCCGAATGTCCTGAATCAACGCATTCAACTGATCGACCACCTGCCCGGTCGACGATCGGTTCGTCCCGGAGACCGCCGAACTGAGGCGATGGGATTGTTCGAGGTTGAGCCCGATGGCATACAGGGATTGCAGCACGCAGTCGTGGAGGTCCCGGCCGATCCGCCCACGGTCTTCCAGCAGGGCGCTGAGGCGTTGCTCGGACGCACGTAAGGCCTGTGCCAGATCGCCGGACTGTGGGGAGCCTGCCTTCGGCGGGGCACCAGTCGGGGTTTCAGCATGGAGCCCGCGTGGGGCGTCGGACACTCGTTGGTTTGATCCGTGAACCAGACGCAGTCGTTGCTCGTCCCGTCTCATAGAAGCCTCGCAAGAGATGAGTTCCAAGTCGGCGCCCCCGCGCCTCACGATTGTTCAATTATCGGCTCGACATCATACGTCGTCCGGCGGGGTGTTCGTCACCTGTCGCACCCGCCAGGGGCCGGCGTCCGTCATCCATGGGTTTATGATGCAATCAATCCGGTCCCCAGAGCCCGTGCGACGGCTTGTGTGCGGGAAGTGACGTCGAGTTTTTCAAAGATGCCGCCCACATGAAACCGGACCGTCCGTTCGCTCAGTCCAAGAATTCTGGCGATTTCCCAGTTGGTCTTCCCATCCTTCATCCACTGCAAGACCGTCAGTTCACGGGGCGAGAGGTGGCAGGAGCGCTTGGCGCACGCCATGGATCCTGGCTTGGCGCTGTCGATCCGAGCCTGGGCTTTGGAAAGACAGAAAATGAAATAGCTCAACACGTGATAGGTGCGCTCGCTCGATGAGGGACTCTTTCCACGGAATCCGCCCTGTTCCCACCTGTCCGACCCCCGGTCGTGGGTGTGGCCGAATAGTTCCGGCAACTCGGTCACCAGCCGTTCAAGGTCGCGTCTCTTTTCTGCGACGAGGATGCGGTGCATGAACGAGAGGGCGGCGACTAGTTCGCCTTTTGAGAGACAGTTGAAGACGTCGGTTACCGGCAACCTCGTGTGCTCTTCAGTCATAGAATGGATTTGTTTCATGTGTGCCCTCGCTATTGAATGAAATCGTTGTAGAGCACTCTTTCTTTCATGCCGAATCGGTGGTCTTCAGTTTCAGAGGTAATTGTTGGTATCCGAACACCACGAGGCTAGTGCTCTGCCGAATAGCCGGGGATGTCCCATGCCCAATAACTGGGTAGCGATCGAGCAGCGTGTTGAGCGTAATGGATGCCTCTGCGCGCGCAAGTGGCGCCCCGAGGCAGTAATGGATGCCCATGCCGAAGGCGACATGGTTGCGGAGGTCACGATCAAGCCGGAATTCATCGGGATTCGGAAATTCGGCGGGGTCGCGATTGGCGGCTCCATAGTAGATCGAGACGGTGGCGCCTTTTGGAAGCCGGACGCCGGAGATTTCTACTTCGCGTGTCGTGTGACGAGGAAGGCGTTGAATGGGACTTTCGAAGCGCAGCGTTTCTTCGATGACCGCATCGACCAGACTGCGATCTGTTCGAAGCTGTCCCCAAAGTTCAGGGCGATCCGCCAGAATGCCGAGCATGTTACCAATGAGGTTGGTGGTGGTTTCATTGCCGGCGATGAGGAGGAGCATGCAAAACCCGAGGATCTCTGCATCGTCCAGCGACTCTCCTTCAACCTCTGCTTCCACCAGCGCTGTGATGAGATCTTCTGCTCCGTGAGTGCGTCTTGCAGCGGCCATCTTCCCAAAATATGTCGCCATCTCTCTGTTACTGGCGGCTCGTTCCTCCGGTGCCATTGAACTGAAAGCAAGGAAAGCGTCGCTCCAGCGCTTCAGCGTCACATAATCTTCACCAGGTATGCCTAACAGGCGGGCGATGACCTTGACCGGGAGGGGGATTGCATACGACGAAATCATGTCCCGCTCTCCCGTCCCGATCTCATCCAACAGTTCATCCACCACACTCTGAATCCATGGTGTCAGAGCCTCAATCCGTTTTAGCGTGAAAGTCTTGTTGACCAAGCGGCGGAAGCGAGTATGGCGTGGGGGATCGTCTTGGATGAGTGCGAGTTTGGGTGCAATTTTCCCGGCCAGCGGGTTTTGACCGGACACGAACGTGTCGTGATCTCTGAGAGCGTTGTACACGTCGTGATACTTCATCAACGCCCAAGCCCTGATGGGCTCATCAATGCCGGAAACCGCGCCGGCAGGCAGAAACACATAGTTCAAGGGCGAGTGTTCGCGCAGCTCGTGATAGTGAGGGTAGGGATCGGCAATCACGTCCGGACTTGACAGTCGGTCTGCACTGATGGCGAAGGTCGTACTCATGTCTCGGTCCTCCTCATCGGAAGGTGGCCACTTAGGATGTTCAGGTTTTCCTGGATCCGCTATTTCCATTGAGCAACATCTTTATGACGCGAGTTCGCGAGCGCCGGCGCGGCCAGCGGCTCGTGATAAGTTCCCAGGCTTTCGTGAATCAGCATGTCTTGCGACATGGCTACGTTGACTCCTGAGACGGCAATGACGATGTTCTTACCCCCGAAACCGAAACTATTGATCAACGCTCGTTGCATGGTGCGTGGCCGTCCGATGCACGCCACATAGTCCAGATCGCATAGGGGATCAGGATGGGTCAGGTGAAGAGTCGGTGGGATGAACTGATGTTGCAGCGCGAGGACTGTTCCAACAAGTTGGAAGGCCCCGCTCGCCGCAAAGGCATGTCCAAGCGCAGATTTGAATGAACTGACCGGGACGCGGTAAGCCTGGGGTCCCATTGCATCTTTGATGGCCATGGTTTCGATCAGATCCAATTCAACTGTGCCAAGCCCGCAGGCATTGATGTAATCCACCTCTTCGGGGAACCAATGAGCGGATGTGATCGCTCGCTCAATTGAGCGACGATGTTCTTTGCCGGTTTCGTCAGGACGAGCCATGGAGTACGCGTCCGTGGTAAATGCCCACCCTTCCAGCTCGGCATAGATCCGAGCGCCCCGCCGTTCGGCATGTTCTGCCTCTTCCAGGATCAGGCAGCCGGCCCCTTCTCCCAACACAATCCCGCAGCGCGTTTGATCGAACGGGCGGGGAAGATTGCGGATTGTTCCTCCTTGGTCCGGGGCCAAGGTTCGGCCTGCGTCCATCGCGGAGAAGATTGTGGGATGCAGCGGCGCTTCAGCTCCTCCGGCAATGACGATATCCACGTCATGGGAACGGATGAGATCGTAGGCCCGGCCAATGGCGTTTGCCGTGGACGAACAGCCGATGGAATAGGTCTCACATTCCCCATGAGTCCCCAACGCGATCGAGACCTCGGCCGAGACGGCGTTCGGAAAGGTCGTGGTCATGGTGAAAGGGTTCGTGTGTTTGTATTGCTTCGCCAGCATGGAATCATGCGCTTCAAACGCCTCCTTCAATCCTCCCACCGATGTGCCGAAGCACACCCCTACCCGTTGACGATCTTCCTGGTCCAAATCCAATGCGGCATCCCGGCCGGCCATGAGCGCCGAGGCCACGGCGAATTGCGACACGCGGCCCATCCGGCGGGCTTTTTTGGGTTGAATGAAATCAGTTGCGTCAAAATCGGTGATTTCGCCGGCGAGCGACGCGTTGAATGGCGCGGTATCGAAACTGGTGATGGGCTTGATGCCGGTTTCCCCACGGCTCAACAGGTGCCAAAACATGCCGAGATCGCATCCGAGCGGTGACACGACTCCTAACCCGGTGATGACGACACGTCGGTGACTTGTCATGAGTGCACCTCTTCATGTTCATGCAGCGACGAAAGATTGGCGCCCTCATCAAGATGGCTCTGATGCCACGCGGCGAAATGATCCCGATGCGCGTGAGGGACCGATTCGTTTGGATAAAACTTATCGTAAAAGCCCACGTCCAAATGATGGGCTTGAAAGGCAATAACCGATTTAAAGGCATCGGCATGAGCGGGAAACCGCCCGTAGGTCCGATAGACGTAATTGCAAAAGTGAATGACTGCTTCGATGGCGCGTTGATCGTGAGGCATGATCTGCGATTTGTCTTCAGCACTTGCCCATGGCCGGCTTGTGGGACTGGTGTAAATTCCACCGACTCCGAACTTTGAGTCGACAAGACTCAACACCGCCTCCTCAATGGAGGAGACAAACGGAGGGCAGGGACCTTCCCACAGGTTGGCCAGCCCTACAGGGTTCGACCGCACTCCCGCCACACCTGATGACTTAAACGAAAACCCCAGACCTGAAAAAATCTCCGGTTCAAGTCCCAGAAGGTGCCGCCCGCTGCCGACGCTTTGAATGCCGCCGCCCAGGCCGATCGCTTGAGACATCAAGAACAGGTTCTGACAGACCAAACCCTGCTCTTGAATGGCGACGTCGCTCATCGCTGCATCGAGTTCTCGGAGGGTCATGACCCGGTTGGTGGTGGGATTGTCGTGGAGATGCCCGCCTCGACTACGGCGAAAGGAGTCCAGGCCGCAACCTGCATCGCCGTTATCGGTATCGATGAAAAAGTAGCCGTACTCCTCGCTGAGAAGCACCAGAAGGAGATTGAGATAGACCCGTGCGACTTCTGTGACGGGAATCATATAGAGCGTGCCTGGGCGATTGGTGTACCACTGATTGAACGAGAGCATGTACGGAAGGCGGCGAGGAATCTCCAACCGACGTTGCTGCAAGGTGATCAGCTCAGGGGGAATGCCGCTCTCGGGATGGGATACGGCCGAAGCGAAATACACGCCTTCGTCGTCGGTCAGAAAGAGCTTCGTAGTATTAGCCGCACAGGCGCTGGCGATCGTTCTGCCTTGGAAATTCATAATGGCCATTCCTTGGCCATCTTCACGGCCTGTTCGGCGGACGTATTGCATATCGGCCAAATGTCGCCCTGTCTCGCCGACGCCGGCGAACAAAAGATAGCGAATCTCTTCTCGGCTTAGAGGGACTGGAGGCATGGTGCTTCGATACCGAAGCGGTCCCGCCGGCAGTTCCATTCCGCAACCGAACCGACGTGTCTTGCGCTGCTCCAAGAGATCGAGCAACATGTGTACTGCAGCAGATTTGGTAATCTGGCATTCAGCGGTGACCATAAGTCCCTCCTTTGTGTGATGGAAAAGATAAGTGAAGCGCGAAAGGATAGGACCTACCCGAATGGGTAGGCTAAAGACCAGCCTTGGCGAGCGGGCATTTGAGTAGCAGGGGACAGGATCTAAGTTAGAATGGACACGACTGCCTATACAGCAGTGGAGGGACAGGAAGGATGTGGGAGGTTTATCTAGTCTTCGCGCTTATGGGGCGAGGGCAGAAGCAATCCAGAAGAATTACACTGCCACTGGGCAACTGCAGACCAGCGATTCTCAACTCCACCCAATTTTTGATAGATGTTCTTGAGGTGGAACTTGATGGTGTTCAAGCTTACGTTCAGGATGACCGAGATCTCCCAATTCGTCTTGCCTTCGGCTACCCAACGCATGATTTCCTCTTCGCGAGCAGTCAGCTCTATCTTCTTCTCCGGTGTGCGGTTTCCTTCGGACCACGTTGTCGCCCGCATATAAGCCAGATGAAAATGAGGAGCGAGAATTTGCATCATAGTCCGCAACTTCCAGAGCGCTTTTTGATCAAAGTTGCTATAGACGAACCAGGTGCAAAGGCCGAGTACCCCTCGTACTCCAATAGAGAGGCAAGATTTTATTCCAAAATCGAGTTTTAAATTCGTGACCTCTCTTGGAACAATTAGTTCAGGGGAATCTTCGCTTGAAACCATGTTAATTCCGGTTCGCTGCAAGAGCTGAATGGCGGGATCAGAAACAAATCCTTGCGTGACGTACAATTCATGGAGTTCGGAATTGTAGTTCGTCTGGACAATCTGGAAAGCTTTTTGCTGAACATTGAAGGCACCACAGGCGGAAAATTGATACGGAATGAGTGAACTCATCGCCGAAGTCAACATGGGCAACTGGTCTCTGCTTTGCACGCTCCGCACCTGGTGCATGATTTCACCCAGATGCTGAAATTCTTTCCGGGATGGATACTGAAGGCTTTCCGGGCCCCGAAAAATCACGACGCGACCTCTGTCGTTGCAGGCCTGAAGCGGAACGACATCTCTCCGAGGCGCGGCAATACGTCAGCGTAGAGGGATGAAGGAGAATTGACCGTACGGAGGTTCATGATCCCTGTCCCGAGGTGCATGGCGTTGATACAAGGCGAATAGATCCTCATACCGACCACGACTGAGCACAGCTGGAATCTTGCCCCTGATCCGCGGCCCCATGTAAGCATATTATGAAAGCAGAAATCCATAGGGGATGACTCGACGCATTGAGCCTCCCTCACATATGTTAAGGTTCCGTAAACTCTTCAATAAGTTAGGTCAGCGTCGCACGCAAATGTGCGATTGTGGCTGTGTCCAGTCCTGCGGCACGGAGTTCGTCATCACTGGCTTCCGCAATGCGCGCCGGAGTGCCGAATGTCTTGAGCAAGGAAGCCCGCCTGATTTCGCCGATGCCGATGATCTGGTCCAGTTTGGACGCGATGAGCGATTTGCCTCGGAGCTTGCGATGATAGGTGATGGCGAATCGATGCGCTTCGTCGCGAATGCGTTGCAGAAGATGAGTCGCCGGCGATTGCGCTTTAAGCACAATGGGATTCTTCCTCCCTGCCAGGAAGACCCGCTCATCTTTCTCGCCGCGCGCCTTGGCGAGCCCGATGATCGGGATCTCACGACAGCCTACTTCCCGCAGCCCTTCCATGGCAGCCGCAAGTTGGCCTAACCCGCCGTCGATCAGAATCAAGTCCGGCCTCGCCAAATGTTCCTCATGTCCATAGCGCCGTCCCACCACTTCTTTCATGCTGGCAAAGTCATTTGCTCCCATGACGGTCTGGATCTTGAACCGTCGGTAGTCCGCCTTCTTCATCCGGCCCTCTTCCCAGACGACCAGGGAGGCGACCGATTGATTGCCCATGGTATTGGAAATGTCGAAGCCTTCGATCCGTCGAGGCGGCTGATCTAAGCGAAGGAGCCGCTTCAATTCCTCGCCCGCTTGGCGGTCGATTTCGACGTCACGGAGATGATTGGCGACGGCGGCTACCGCATTTTCTTCGGCCAACAGCACCAACTGATGTTTGTTGCCACGTTCGGGAGCCAGGACGCGAACAGAGCTCCCGCGCTTGTCCGACAACCAGTGTTCAATGATGGGGGTATCCTCCAGGGCGACGGGAACCAGCACTTCTTTCGGCGGCTGCCCATCCTTGTTGTAAAACTGCTCGATCGCGGATCGCACGAGTTCCTCATCCGACGTGTCGGCCGATTGGGGCCAAAAGAAGTCCTTCCGCCCGATCAAAAGGCCTCCTCTGACGAAAAGAATTTGCAGATCCACCGCCGAACCCTGCCGCGCCAGGCCGATCACATCCTGATCCGTGGCAGACGTTTGCGTGATGCGCTGCTTTTCGAGCATCCGGTCAATCTTAAATAGACGATCCCGAAGCCGGGCCGCTTCCTCAAACTCTTGCCGTTCCGCCGCGGCTTCCATTCTGGCGCGGAGGTCGTCGAGGAGTTCGTGATCACGTCCTTCCAGAAACTGGCGGACCTGTTTCACGATCTGATGGTACTCTTCCTTGGTCTGGTTGCCCGTGCACGGCGCCAGGCAGCGCTTGATCTCAAATTCAATGCAGGCGCGCTCGGCTTTGCCGTTGATGTCGATGGTACACGTGGCGAGCGGAAACACATGTTTGATCACTTTCAGCGTTTCACGCAGCGCGTTGGCGGGTGTATAGGGCCCATAGTAGAGCGCCCCGTCTTTCTGCACGCGCCGGACAATTGAGAGCCGGGGGAAATCTTCCTTAATCGGAAGCCGCACATAGGGGTACTGCTTGTCGTCGCGCAGCACGACGTTGAACCGGGGGCGATGGCGCTTGACCAGATTGCTCTCGAGGATCAGCGCTTCCAGTTCCGATCGAGTGACCATCGTGTCCAGGTCGGCCACCTGGCTGACGAGCAAGCTGGTCTTCGGGCTATGGTCTGTTCCTTTTTGAAAGTAAGACCGGACCCGATCCGCCAGCACCGCCGCTTTCCCGATGTAAATGATCTCTCCGTGCGCATCCTTGAAAAGATACACGCCCGGGTTGTTGGGCAGGTGATCGAGCTTTGATTGGAGAGCGTCAGTCGTCATGCGTCATCCGTCAACCGTAAGGATAGCAAGAACCGGTGTCCGTTTTCTCCCCGCTTGACGCTTGATGAGCGGTTGACGTTTGACGTGTGACGGGTGCTTACCTGAGCCCGCGCACGAATGATGGACTCAGCGCGCCACGTGCCACCTCTGCGACCGGCCCTTTCATGGTGAGGCTGAAGTCGGGGGCCACCTCGATGTTCAACGTGCCGCCCGGCATTTTGACCGTCACGGGGCTCTTGACGAGTCCCAGGCGAACGGCGGCGCTCGCCGCGGCACAGGAGGAGGAGCCGGAGGCCTGCGTTTCTCCTGCCCCGCGCTCCCAAATGAGAATGAAGATTTCGCGCGGGCCCGTCGGAACGGCGAGCTGGACGTTGGTGCGCTTCGGGAAGAGCGGGTGGTTCTCCAACTCGGGCCCGAGGAGCAGGAGCTCTTCGCGCGTCCATTCGGCTCCCGTGGGCTTGAAGACCACGCAATGCGGGTTGCCCACGCTGACGCCCGTGAACGTAAGGTCCTGGCCGGCCACGGTGAGGGGTTGCTCGATCAGCTCATCGACCGGCAGGGCGCAGGGTAATGCGGCCGGCTTGAAGGTGGCCTGCCCCATCTCAACTGTCACCGCACCGGCGTCGCCGTGACGATCGATATGCAACTCGATGGTGACGAGGCCGCCCTTCGTCTCGACGGTGAAATGCTTCTTTTTCGTTTTGCCCGTGGCGTGAAGATAGCGGGCAAAAATGCGGAGCCCGTTGCCGGATTTTTCCGCCTCGCTGCCGTCCGGATTAAAAATGCGCAGGCCGAAGTCGGCTTTCTTCGAAGGCACCAACGCCAGAATACCGTCGCTGCCGAGTCCCCAATTGCGATCGCACACGGCCTTGATGTTGGAAGGCGTCAGCTTGAATGTCAGCTCCTTGGGGTCCATGACGATGTAGTCGTTGCCCAAACCATGTCCGCGGAAAAACCCGTTCTTCATCTGTCAGCTCCTTAATAAGGGATCGTCATTCGGAAGAAACTTAAATGAGTCATCCGTGATTCGAGAGAAAGAAGGTACTTCGGAGGGCGTCGAGTCGTCAATGCGGAAGGCGGGCTTCGCAGGCTACACGATTTTTACGTCCGCCGGCCGCTCGATGAGTTCGATTTCATAACCGTCCGGTGCATCGATAAAGATGAAGCGGCTGCCCGAGGAAGTCGTAGTCGGGCCATCGGTGACCTTGACGCCTTTCGCATTCAGACTCGCAATGGTTTGATCGAGGTTCTCAACTTGAAAGGCGAGATGGACGAGGTCTTCCTGCACCTTGACCGGACCGCTCGGCGGGAAACTGGTCAGTTCAATCAACTCGTCGCTGTTAGGGACTTTCAGAAAGGCGAGCTGCGATCCGCGAGGAGAAGTCTTGCGTTCGATCACTTCGAGTCCCAGCACACTGGTATAGAAGTGGATCGTTTCATCCAAATTGCTCACGCGCATCCTGGTGTGGAGAAGTTTTGTAACCTTCATCGCGCTATCCCCATCCCGAAATTCGTCACTCGTCAACCGTCAATCGCAAAAAGATCAACGAACCTCGATGTCCACTCCTCACGTTTGACGCATGACGTTTGACGTATTACGTGGCTGTCTTGCCGGTCCCGCTGTTTTCCGAAGGAGCATCTCCGCGCTGCCCGGAATCAGAAAATTCGGCATGGGGCCGATTTCCTGGTAGCCGTGCCTTTTATAGAATTCTCGTGCAGGCTTATTGAAGTCGGACACGCAGGCGAAGAGGTTTTTGGTTCTCCCAAACACAATTGTCTCTATATGTTCGAGCAACCTTCCCCCTAGCCCCTTGCCCCTTGCCCAGAGTGCGATGCCCAAGAGTTCCAGATAGTCGCCCAGCAGAAACTTCTGCTTGACGATCGCAATGCCGGCGACGCGGCCATCCCATTCAATCACGAAGCTTTCTCGTCCTTGAGGGATGGGGCAAAAGATACGGTTCCAGTCGTCTTTGGAATAGCCCAGTGTTTTCCAGGGATCAGACTCACCTAGCAGCTGGACAATCGCCTCGCGATCGTTCGGGCTCATCTCTCTGATCAACGGGTCTTTCATGGAGCCTGCTGCTTGCAGTTCAAGAGTTCGCTGACCGTCATCGGCTTGAGACCCTTATGGGGAAGCACTTCGATGGTGAGGCGCTCGATCACCTGGCGGGTCTGCCTGCCCTTGCCGTTCGCGTGGAATACGATGATGCTGCCCGGCTTCGCGCGCTTCGACACGCGCGCCAGGATCTGCTCGGTCGAGAGACTGGGGTCCGGATCCCCGGATTCGATGCTCCATTGAATGAATCGCAGGCCAAGCGCTTTCACCACATCGACCGTCACGTCGTTGTACTCGCCGTACGGCGGTCGAAACAGCGTGCTCTCATGGGCATAGTGTTCCTGAAGGAGCTTCACCGGGCGGCTGATTTCCTCCCGCTGCTCGTCGATATTGTGCATCGGCAGATGGGCATGCACCTCGCCATGGGTGCCGATTTCGAAAAAGCCGATCCCGAGGAGATGTTCGACCTGTTCATCGTGCTTTGCCATCCACTTGCCGGACATGAAGAACGTGGCAGGAATTTGGTGCTCAGTCAGATAATCGATGATCGCCTGGTCGTACCCGGGCCCCTTCCGGACCGGACAAAGGTCGAAGGTCAACGCGACGCCCGGGCAGGAGGGCGGACCGGACGTGATGACTTGGGTCCATCCCATCGTGGGTCGCGAGAATCCGAGACAGAACATACCCGTTACAAGCACGAGTCGGAACGTGGGCGACATTTTCATCACGACTAGTATACCTGAACAGGACGGTCATGGTTGACCGCGAATTTGCACGGCTGATACGGTGAGTCTATGCAATGGCCATCGTGGGAGATTGGGCGGGCCCTCGGCATTCCCATTCGCGTGCACGCGTCGTGGTTCCTGGTGTTTCTGTTTGTGACCTCGACGTTGGCGACAGGGTATCTGCCGGAAAGTCTCCCGGGTTTGTCGGCGGAACGATATTGGGCCATGGCTGGAATCGCCGCGGTGCTGCTCTTCGTCTCCGTGCTGCTCCACGAACTCGGCCATTCGTATGTCGCGCTCCGGTATCGCATTCCCATCGAGCAGATTACCCTCTTTATCTTCGGCGGCGTGGCGCATATGCGGAAGGAACCTCCCAGCCCGCGCGCCGAATTTCTGATTGCAGTGGCCGGGCCTGTTGTCAGTTTTCTTCTCGGCGCGATGTGTTTTGGGTTTGTCGTGCTGGCGGAATCTGTTCAAGAGCAGGGGCTGCAAGGCCTGATCATGCTTGGAGCCTTGCTCGGCATGGTGAACGTGCAACTGGGCCTGTTCAATCTGATTCCTGGGTTTCCGTTGGACGGAGGGCGAGTCTTGCGTGCCGGGTTATGGGCGTGGGGAAAGGATTTTTATCGCGCCACGCAACAAGCGGCGATGGTGGGCCTTGGATTCGGCGTCCTACTTGGACTGCTTGGAGTCGGGGTGATCGTGGGAGCCTTGACCGGTGGGCTGCCCGCTTCCGTGGCATCGAATGGCGGGTGGGTGATCTTCATCGGTATGTTCTTGTTTGCCGCCGCGCTGGCCAGCCGCCGCCAGGCCATCCTTCGGCAATCGCTCGGGGCCATTCCGGTGCGGGATCTCATGGTGCAGACGGTCGTTTCGATCCCACCCGACTGCACGTTGGATGAGGCGGTCAATCAATACTTCCGGCCTTACGGGTATGGAGGGTTTCCGGTCATAGAGGATGGACAACTCGTCGGCCTCGTGACGGTCTTGGAGATCCAGAACGTGCCGTCCGCACTCTGGAATTGGCGCACAGTGGGACAGGTGATGCGCCCATTTGCGCCGTCGCTCGTGGTGGCTCCCGATGCGCCGGTCATTCAAGCCATGGAGCGCATGGCTCGGGAAAGATGGGATCGGCTTGTCGTGATGGAAGGCGACCGGATTGTCGGCTTGGTGACTCATTCGGCCATCGTGCATTTCTTGCAGCTGCGCAGCCCTGCCAGACGCTAACCTGCGCCAACCGTCAATCGGTCTGAAATCTTAGCTTCGAACGGTTGACGAGTGACCATTGACGAATGACGTTCTCATCCGTCCGCCCGTGCCACGGAAATATTCTGGGCGATGGCGACCCGGATAAGGTGGACGACGAGGAGAAATCCGTAGACGACGCAGAAGAATTTGAAGGTCACGCGGTAGAAATCCATCAATAAGATAGGCAAGCACAGTGCAAACAACAGGCTGGCGATGAGCGTGGCAAAGGTGAGCCGCCGGCAGAATTCGTACGACGGCTCCTTCCCGATGGGTTTGAGGGCGCGGGCATAGCGTTCGGCTCGCTGGAGGCGGGCCTCGTGCAGCGCATCGTCGCTGGGACCCCAATATCGGAGATTGAAATAGCCGTACACCATGAAGAGCCAGGGCACGGACCAGAGGGGCCAGTACATGGTGCCGGCGTAGTCTTCGCTGCTGATGAGCACGGCGTAGGAGGGGACGTAGAGCAGCCCCAGCACGAGCGGCAGAATGCGTTCATCGCCGGGCCGATCGCCTTCCGGGCCGCCATGAATCAATTCGCGCTCGAAGAGCGGATAGCCGTACTTCAGGACGACCAACGCGATCGCAGCGCTCATCGTTTTGTCCGGAATGTAGCGAATGCAGTTCTGAAACCAGTTCACCACGTACCATCCGATGTGTTCGCTCCAGGTCAGGCCCAACAGAGATTCAAGATACGATTGCACCGCCCCTTCCCAGGCCGCGATCCGCGCGCTGAGCGACTCGGCGACTTCCGGATTCAAGGCGAAGATCGACCGTTCATGGAGCGCGGATTGCACGAGGGTGCCGGGTATGCTCATGACCACTGCGCCGGCGACCCCGAAGCTCAATAAAAACCAGGCGTGCGCCAGGCCTGAACTCTTGCCGGTCCGCACGTATTTCTGAAAGCCCGCCTGTCGCGCCAACATGCCCCAGAACAGGGCGCCCGTCATGTTGACCAAGGACCAGGGAAAGATCACCACGTCGGCGCCGGCCTCGGGGAAGAGCAGCCAATTGACGACGGAGTTCGACAGGAGGGCCACGATGGCCCCCCACCAGGGGCCCAGTAGAATGGCCACGAGAGCAGTGCCCGTCATATCGAGAAACAAAATGCTTTCGAGATGGCGGCTGAGAGTCAGTCCCACGTAATTCAGCAGCACACCCGACGCGATAATCACACTCGTTTCATTCAGCAGCAGGTAGGAAGACCCTCGCAAGGGTTTTGAGGAAAAGAAATCGATGCTGGAGATGGTCTCAGTGGAGACGCGCTCCTGCTGAGGGGGCATCTTGCGATCTTTCTTGCTGTGCATACGGTTCTGGATGTCCAGGAGTTTTTCCATGACGGTCAGCAAGGCTGCGATAAAGCCGGCGATCGTGCCCCCGAGCATCATGAGTTCTTTGCCGTATTCTTCCAACATGCTGGAGTGTCCTCCTTGTGCCGGTAGCCATTCTAGCGGGGAAGGGGACCCCTCGCCAGGAAAAGGGCGGAAGTTGCATGAGCGGAAGCGGGCTTCAGGATTGGATTGGCGACGATTGAGAGCGTATGGGCGTGAACGAAATCACGATCAGGCAGGGCTGGTTTCCGTCACAGTGGCTGCGGGCACATGGGCCCGCTGTTGAAGTTTATGGGCGATGACCGCGCCGAGCAACAGGAGTACGGCTGAATAGTACACCCAGAGCAGGAGGAGCACGACTTCCAGCAGTGACCCGTACAGGCGAACGTACACCGTCGCGTATCCGCTGTAGGTGACGAACAACAGCTTGGCCGCGACCCACAGGACTCCGAAGGTCATGGCTCCGACCATCGCCTCTCGCCATTCAGGGCGACGGCGCGGCACATAACGGTACAAGAGGCTCACCGTCAGGAAGGCTAAGACGAAGGGAAGCGTATAGGTGAGCAGGAAATCGTGGGCCGCGAGACCGACGAGATCGAGCCCCCACAGCCGGGGAACATAGCCGATCAGAAAATTGATCGTTTGGGTCGCGACGTAGGACACGATGAGCAAGAGTCCGGTCGCTCCGAGCGACGCGACCGAAATGGCGGTGGAGATCAGTGGATGCCGCCGCCAGGTGCTTTCGAAGACGACATTCAGGGCGTAATCCAGTTCATAAAAGACCAGTGCTCCGAACCAGGCGAAAGACAAAAAGACGATCCAGCGGACACTTTCCAACGCACTGATCCGGTGCAGCTCTTCAGCGAGCCGTTCACCCAATGAGGGCAAGAATCCTTTCAGGAAGCTCAGCAGAAATTGTTCGCCGATCACGTCCTGAGTCACCAGGAAGCTGATCCCATAGAGCAGGAGGAACACGAGGGGAAAGAGAGACAGCAGGGAGAAGAAGGCCAGAGAGGCGGCCAGGCTGGCGCACCCATGTCGCTGAAAGGCCTTGAACACATCACGAATGAAGCGGAGGACGTCCATGAAACTTTTCATAGAGAGAAGGGTAGCATGGCCTGCGCCGACCCGCTGATCCGACGAGAAAGTCGGGGATCTACTTCAATGTCAGCACGGCTTGGGCCGCGAAGTTCACGATCGGATTGGGATAGATCCCGAGGATGACCACGCCGGCCACTGCACAGGCGAGCACGATGGACAATGTCGGCGACATGACGAGCCGCGGTGAGACATCCGTAAGTGTCTCCGGCTCGCGCATATACATGACCATCACGAGACGCAGATAGTAATAGGCTGAAATTGCGGCGAAGACGAGGGCTAGGACGGCGAGCCAGGTCATTCCCGCTTCCACCGCGGCCATGAAGACGTAAAACTTCCCGATGAAGCCGGCTGTCGGAGGAAGGCCGGCCAGCGAGACCATGAACACCAGCATGAGCAAGGCGCCTACGGGATGGCGTTTGGCGAGGCCGGTGAAATCTTCAATCTCTTCCCCCTCAAGCCCGCCTTTTCGCAGCATCGCGACGATGGCAAAGGCGCCGAACGTCATGAACGCATAGAGGGCGATGTAAAGGAGCACGCTCGCGATGCCTTGCGCACCGCCCGTTGCGCCGCTCAAACGTCCGGCCGCCACCACGCCGATTAGTGCATAGCCGGCGTGGGCAATACTGCTGTAGGCCAGCATCCGCTTGATGTTGGTTTGCACCAGCGCCACGACATTGCCGAGGACCAGCGTGGCGATGCAGAGCAGCAAGAAGATCGCGGACCAGTCGGCCTTCAGTCCTCCAAGGCCTTCGATGAAGACGCGCAGAAATGCCCCGAAACTTGCGGCCTTCGAGGCTACGGCCATGAAGGCCGTCACGGAGGTCGGTGCGCCTTGGTAGACGTCGGGCGTCCACATATGGAAGGGCACGACGGCCAATTTGAATGCGAACCCGACGGCCAACAAAATGGTGGCGAACAGGAGCAAGGGATCATCAAGACTTCGTCCGCCGATGGCCGCGGCGATGGCGGGAAGCCTGGTGCTGCCGGTCGCTCCGTACAGAAGCGAGATACCGTAGAGCAGAATGCCGGATGAAAAGGCGCCGAGCACAAAGTATTTCGCCGAGGCTTCCAGCGAGCGGGGCTCCGATCGTTTGAGCCCTGCCATCACGTAGAGCGAAAGGGACATCAGTTCGGTGCCGAGATAGATCGTCAGGAGGTCGGCAGCCGACACCATCACCATCATGCCGCAGAGCGCGAGCAGCACGAATCCGTAGTATTCCCCGAAGTACAGCCGTTCTTCTTTTAGATAGGAAAAGGACAAGAGCACCGTGAGGCCGGTCACGAAATAGAGCAGCAGTTTCCAGAAGGCTCCATAGCCGTCGATGACCACAAGCCCGCCGAAGGCCGTCGCGGGATGGGCCATCTGCGAAGCGGTCAGTCCCATGCAGATCGCGAGAGTCCCGAGACTCAGCCAGGCCAGGCCGTCCTTCTTGGAGGCATGGATCACCGGATCCAGCGCGAGGACGAGGCAGGCGGCCGTGATGACAAGCAGCTCGGGAAGGATGAGGAGAAGGTCGTTGGCCGCGAAGGTCATGGATGGACCTCCGCAGAGACAGAGACCGGTTCCTTCTCCAGTGCCGCGGGATCCTGGCCGGCCGCTGAAGCCGGTTCCGGAACCGCGGGCAACGACCGCGCGATGACCTTCTCCACGCTGGCATGCATACGCGTCAAAATGGGATTGGGAAAGAGCCCGATCCAGAAGACCAGCACGATCAGCGGCACCAGCGTGACCATTTCACGCTGATCGAGGTCGCGGAGCTTGGGCAGAAAATGCGGCGATGGGACACCGAATGCGACGCGCTGGACCATCCAGAGGATGTAGGCGGCGGCGAGAATAATGCCGAGCGATGCCAAGGCCGTCGCGATTTTGCTCCAGAGGAAGGTCCCCGCCAATACCAAAAACTCGCCGACGAAGCTGTTCGTGCCGGGCAAGCCGAGCGACGACAGCGCAAGAATGACCAAGAGCGTGGCATAGCGCGGCATCGGCTTCGTGAGTCCCACGTTGTCGGC
Organism: uncultured Nitrospira sp.; assembly: GCA_964398045.1. Taxonomy (GTDB): domain Bacteria; phylum Nitrospirota; class Nitrospiria; order Nitrospirales; family Nitrospiraceae; genus Nitrospira_D. Next base: position 54,888 of record CAYNLM010000001.1, read on the forward strand.
GATCTGCCGGCTGTGGGTGCGTTCGTAAATGATGCCCACGCAGAGGAAGAGGCCGCCGGTGGTAATGCCGTGGTTGACCATCTGCATCACGGCGCCTTCGATGCCTTGGATGTTGAACATGAACAAGCCGAGCGTCACGAATCCCATGTGGCTGACGCTTGAATAGGCGATGAGTTTCTTCAAATCCGCCTGGGCCAGGGCCATATAGGCGCCATAGATGATCGCGACGATCGAGAGGATGACCATGAGCGGGGTGAAGGCGAGCGAGGCATCCGGCAACATCGGGAGGCTGAAGCGCACAAACCCATACGTGCCCATCTTGAGCAGGACGCTTGCGAGAATGACGCTGCCGGCGGTCGGCGCTTCCACGTGGGCGTCCGGCAACCAGGTGTGGAAGGGGAACATCGGGACCTTGACGGCAAACGCGGCAAAGAAGGCGAGGAACAGCCAGAATTGCAGCGAGGTCGAATAGGCGCCTTGGCTCAATTGCAGAATGTCGAAGGTGTGGCCTTGGAAATACAGCACCAGAATCGCGACGAGCAGCAGCACGCTTCCGGCCAGCGTGTAGAGAAAAAATTTGATCGCGGCATAGAGGCGATTCGGTCCGCCCCAGACACCGATCAACAGATACATCGGGATCAACATCGCTTCCCAGAAGACGTAAAACAGCACAAAGTCGAGCGCGGCGAATACGCCGATCATCGCGCCTTCCATGACCAACAGCATGGCCATGAAACTCCTGATTCTGGTTTCAACGGACCGCCAGGAAACTAATACGCAGAGCGGCAGGAGCACCGTCGTCATCAAGACCAGCGGCAAGCTGATGCCGTCGAGGCCGAGCCGGTAATGGATCGGCGGCGCCGTGACCCACGCGACTTGTTCGGCGAACTGCATCTGACCGGAGGAATCGTCGAAGAGCCACCAGAGTGGCAATGAAATCAGCAGGTCGGCGACGGTGATCACGAGCGCCGCCAGCCGCACGCTCGTTTCTTTGACAAAGAACAGCGCGACCGCTCCCGCCAGCGGAATAAAGATCAACAGTGTCAGCCAAGGAAAGGTCGCGGTCGTCATGGGCAACCGCTCCCAAGGCAAAAGGCAAAAGTAACAAGTAAAAGGTTTGCGAGAGAGTTTTGGAACATCACTTTTTCCTTAGAACAGCAAGTATGCCGTCACAATCACTATGCCCACTGCCATCGCGAGTGCGTAATGTTGTGTCTGCCCGCTTTGGACCAGCCGCAGCAGCCATCCGCCCCAGGCGACCGCCCGGGCCACGCCGTTTACCGCTCCATCAATCACCGCCACGTCCACCCGCTGCCACAATTCGGAGGCCGCGCGAAATGTCGGCCGGACAAAGGCCCGATCGTAGGCTTCATCCACGTACCATTTGTTGAGCGATGCTTGATACAGGGCCTGCCACTGTCGCGCGAAGCGGTCGGGCAATTGCGGGTTGAGCACGTAGACATAGTAAGCCGTTGCGATGCCGCTCAAGCCCATCACGGTCGCCACAACCATGATGCCGAGACCGGCCGAGCCATGATGAGCGGCGGTTTCGTTGCCCGACGAGAACACCGGTTCCAGGAACGAAGGAATGCCGAGATAGCCGGTCAGAACGCTGAGGACGGCAAGGATCAACAGGGGTATCGTGATCGTGCGTGACGGCTCGTGGATATGCTTCGCATGGTGCGGATCCACCCGCGATGGGCCCCAGAAGGTCACAAACACCAGCCGGAAACTATAAAAAGCCGTGAGCAGCGCGGTCAGCAATCCAAAGACCGTGAGTATCTGTCCGAGCGTTCCTGACGACCAGGCCGACACCAACAGATCGTCCTTGCTGAAGAAGCCGGCCGTCAGCGGAAAGCCGGCCAGTGCCAGCGAGCCGACGACAAACGTCCGATAGGTGATGGGCAATTTATCTTTGAGGCCCCCCATCCGGCGCATGTCCTGCTCATGGTGCAACGCGATGATGACGGAGCCGCATCCTAAGAACAGCAAGGCTTTGAAGGCGCCGTGCGTCAGCAAGTGGTATATGCCGGAGGCGTAGGCTCCCAGTCCGCAGGCCATGATCATGTAGCCCAGCTGGCTGACCGTCGAATAGGCGACGATGCGCTTGATGTCGGTTTGCGTCAACGCGATGGTAGCCCCCAGGACCATTGTGGCGCCGCCGACCAGCGCGACGACGTTCATGGCCATGGGAGACAGGTTATACAGGGGAGCCAGCCGTGCCACCAGGAACACGCCGGCTGTGACCATCGTGGCGGCATGGATCAAGGCAGAAATCGGCGTCGGCCCTTCCATGGCATCCGGCAGCCAGACGTGCAGAGGGACTTGCGCCGATTTGCCGATCGCGCCCATAAACAGCAAGAGGCAGATCAGCGTGAAGACGGAGATCTCCCACGTTCCACCGAAGGGCCCCAGCACGTTCATGGTCAGATTGGCCGCTTCATGGGCGGCCGGGAACACCTCGAGATAGTTCAAGGAGCCGAAGCTGTACCAGACGAGTAAGAGCCCGAGCATGAACCCGAAGTCCCCGACTCGATTGACGACGAAGGCCTTAGTCGCCGCCGCACAGGCCGAGGCGCGCTCATACCAATGTCCGATCAGGAGATAGGAGCAGAGGCCGACCGCTTCCCAGAAGACGAACAGTTGGAGCAGGTTGTCGGCCAGCACGAGCATCAACATCGAGAAAGTGAAGAGCGCAATGTAACTGAAGAACCGGGCGTACCCTGAGTCGCCGTTCATGTAGCCGATCGTGTAGACGTGCACGAGCGAACTGACGATCGTGACCAGCAGAAGCATCACGGCCGTCAGCCGGTCGATATAAAGCCCGATCTGAATGTCGAGGTGTCCGGAGGTCAGCCACGCATACAGCGGGACGGTAATAACCGATCCGTTCACCACTTCGATAAACGCCGCGATCGAGAGCGCGCACGAAAGAAGCACAGCCGGAACAGCCACGAGATGAGCCCGTTCCTTGATGCGTGAGCCGGCGAGGCCCAAGACGAGAAAGGCGGCCAGTGGAAGCAGTGGGATGAGGGCGTAGATCATACTAAATTGGTGATGTGGTGATCTGGTGATTTGGTGAAGTGACCAAGGGATTCCATAAACGACTTCGCTAAATCACGCAATCACCAAATCGCACCTTCCTTCACCATTTCAACAGGTTGAAATCTTCCACGTTGATGCTGGACTTGGACCGGTGCAAGGCAATGATGATGGCCAGTCCGACTGCCACTTCCGCCGCCGCCACCGTTAACGCAAAAAAGACAAAGACCTGACCGCCCAGGTCCTGAAGATGCTCTGAAAATGCGACGAAGTTAATGTTGGTGGCGTTCAACATCAGCTCGACCGATAACAGGATCGCGATGATGTTGCGCCGAATCAGGACGCCGGCGACGCCCGTCAGAAACACAATGGCACTGAGAATGAGATAGTACGACACAGGAATGGTCATGAAATGCTCGTGATGCGTGATGCGTGATGGGTGACGTGTTGGAAGAAGGAGCGGATCGCCTCTGAGCCACTCCCGCATGACGCATAACGGATCACGCTTCACGTCCTCCGACGTCCTTCTTGGCCAGGATGATGGCGCCGATCATGGCGACCAGAAGAATCAACGAAGCCACTTCGAACGGGTAGAGATAAGTCGAGAAGAGGGTTTCGCCGATGGCCAGGGTATTTTCTCCCGTGACGGCGCCGGTCGTAGCGGTTGGGATTGCGCTACCTTCAGGCTGCGAGGCCGCGCTGCCTCCCGCCAGCAAGACCATGAACTCGATGAGGAGGGGCAAGCAGACAAATGCCGCGATCCGCCATTGGCTGTGGTAGCGGTCGTCGCGCTTGACGTTCAGCAGCATGACGACAAAGAGGTACAAGACCAGAATGGCGCCGGCATACACGATGATCTGGACCGCCGCGAGGAATTCCGCGTGGAGGGTCACGTACAGCCCGGCGACATGGAAGAACATCACGAGCAGTGAAAGCGCGCTGTAAACGGGGTTTTTGAGCGCCACCACCAGGATGGCGGTAAGCGCAATCACTCCGGCGAAGTACCCAAAAAACAATTGCCCCACGATTCAGTCCTTCATTCATGCGCCGGATTCAGCGACCCAGGCGCTTGCCCGATGATTCTCTCTGCCATCAGTTCGGCTTTTGCGGCACGTGTTTGAATGGGACGTTGAAGAACGCCACATTCGGATGCTGCAACTCCAGCCGCTTCTCGCGGACGGGGAACGAGCGGTCGCCGATCGCGAGCAATTGCTCCTTATTCAGGTGGAGCTGCCGCTTGTCGTACACGGCCCATTCGAATTCCCGCGTCATGCCCAACGCGTCCACGGGACAGGCATCGACGCACATCCCGCAGAACAGGCAGCGGGTCATGTCCATGTAATATTCTTTGGAGTACCGTTTCGTCGGCTCGCCCGGCACTTCCGCGCTCACCACCCGGATGACGCGGGAGGGGCAGGCTGCTTCACAGAGATCGCAGCCGACGCATTTTTCAGTCCCATCGTCGTAGCGGAGGAGCGCCAGCATGCCGCGATAATTATCCGGCAACGTGCGCTTCTCATGCGGGTACTGCAACGTGATCGGCTTGTAATGGATCAAGTGTGAGAGCGTGGCCTTCATGCCCACGAGAATCTCGTAGAACGTGATGGTCTTGAGCCAGTCGGTGAAGCCGAGACGCCGTGATGCCGTTGCGTTCGCCATGCCTGTCCGCCTACTGCTGCATCTGGTTGTAGATGAACACCGCGATCGACGTGACGATGATGTTGCCGAGAGCGATCGGGAGCATCACCTTCCATCCGAACTTCATCAGCTGGTCATACCGTAGCCGAGGGAGCGTGGCGCGCAGCCAGAAAAACAGGAACAAAAAGAAGTAGACCTTCACGGTGAACCACGCCACACCCTCCGCCCAGGCAAAAGACTCCAAACCGAGATGGCCCAGGATGGTGCCGGGATAGGGCGCATTCCAGCCGCCCATGAACAAGGCCGCCGCGACGCACGACACCAACACCATGTTCGCGTATTCGGCAATGAAGAAGAACGCGAAGCGCATGCCGCTGTATTCCGTGAAGAATCCCGCGACGAGTTCGCTCTCGGCTTCGGGCAGGTCGAACGGCACGCGGTTCGTTTCGGCGACGGCGGAAATCACGTAGACCACGAATGCAAAGATCTGCGGCGCGGGGAAGGCGAACACGTACCAATGCCAGAATCCGCCGGCCTGCGCTTCCGTGATCTTCACCAGACTCAGCGAGCCGGCCATGATCAAGACTCCGACGATCGCCAGGCCGACGTTCAATTCATAGCTGATGATCTGCGCGGCGGAGCGCAAGCCGCCGAGCAGCGAGTATTTGCTGTTGGAGGCCCAGCCGCCGAGGATGATCCCGTAGGCTCCGATGGAGGCGAAGGCCAGAATGTAGAGAATGCCGATGTTGATATCGCTGATGACAAACGGCTTGATCGTGATGCCGAAGACTTCGAGTGTCTGGTCCGGTCCGAACGGAACCACGGCAAAGCCGATGAGCGCCGGCACCATGGCCAGAATAGGCGCCAGGCTGAACATGAATTTGTTCGCGCCGGCCGGCACGATGTCTTCCTTGAAGAAGAGTTTCAATCCGTCCGCGATCGGCTGAAGGATGCCGTAGGGACCCACTTCCATCGGGCCCATGCGGTCCTGCATCCACCCCAACACCTTTCGTTCTGCAAGGGTCAGGATCATGACGGTCAACATCACAATGCCCATGACCGCGGCGATTTGGGCAACGGAGACGGCGAGGCGGAGACCGATTTCAGTCACGACGACACTCCTCAGTTAACGGGTACCACAGTAGTCTGCTCTTCATGCTACTTTCATCATCGACACGGCTGTCGTTCTGAAAGAGGGAACGCGGGTGACCGGATCGATGGTGCAATCAAATAAATGGATGGCGGTTTGGCTGAAATGATCCGGCAGCCATGCCAGCCCTTCCGGCACCCGTCCGACGACTTTGATCTCCGTGGTCATTTCTCCACGGGCATTCGAGAGCCGCGCGCGGTCGCCGTTCATCAGCGCGAAGCGGGCCGCATCGCCCGGACTGATTCTCAACACGCCTTTGCCTTCCACCTGGATGAGCCCTTTTGCGCGGGTGGAGAGTTTCCCGGAATGGAACAGGCTTTGTACCAGTTCCAACTGCACGGTTCCATCCGGCCGAGAGACGGGCGTATCCAACGTGTAGCGTGCAGCCAAATCGTGCCGATAGCCGTCCGCCAGATAGCGATCGATGGTGGCGCGATCGGCCTTCGGCAGCACCGGCGCCGGACCCAGCGACCCGTATCCTGGAATCAGGCTCCTGATTTCCTTCAGAATGTCTTTGCTCTCCGCGTAATCGAAGGGCGAGCCCATGAGCACCGCGAGGGCTGAAACAATCTCCCAGTCCGGTCGACTTTCCCCAACCGGCTCGATCGCCGGTCGTACCGGTTGAACCAGGCCTTCGGTATTGGTAAATGTGCCGCTCTTTTCCATCGACGAGGCGGCCGGCAAGACCACGTGGGCCAGCGCGGCGGTTTCCGTCAGGAACAGCTCCTGGCAGACGAGCAGATCCAGCTTGCGCAACGATTCTTCGGCCCGAACCTGCGCGGGGAGGCTGGCGACGGGGTTTTCGCCGACGATGAACATGGCCTTTAAGATGCCGGCTCCCGCCCGATCCAACATTTCCACCAGCGAGGCCCCACCGTTCGGCGGCGGCTCGTCGCCCCAGAGTTTTGCCATACGATCTCGCGCGGCGCGATCCGTGATATCGATAGGACCGGGCAAGAATTCGGCGGAGGCCCCCATCTCGACCGCGCCCTGATCGTTGTTCTCCTCGGCCAGCGGGGCAAAGCCGCAACCGGGCTGATCCAATTTTCCAATGAGCAGCAGCAGGTCGAGCAAATCAACCGAACCCGTGTAACCATGTCGGCCGCGCAGCAATCCCTGTCCCGCCACAATGACCACCCGTCGCCCGCTGGCCAGGACCTTCGCCGCTTCTATAAAGGAAGCGCTGTCCGCGCCGGCGGCAGCGTGCAGATGTTCCCAGGAAATCTGCTGCAACGCGCTCGAGACTGCGTTCACGTAACCCGGTTGCCGCTGCATGAGATCCGGTTGCACGAGGTTTTGTTCCACGACCGCTTTCAGCAGACCGAGGATCGTATTGCGCATGTGCGTGGTCGGCACAGAAAAATGGTGCGAGGACAGATTGGCGATGTTGCTGATCGTGTCGATCGCCGGCTCAAGCGCTTCAATGGTGACCAGCTTGGTTCCGCGCTTCTTGATTGCTTCTTTGACCCTCAGGCCGGTGATCGGATTCGACTCGGTGATATTGGTGCCGACCAATAATAAAACGTCGGCCGCCACAATGTCGTCGAAGCTGACGGTCCAGCGGTGGGTTCCCTGCACCCGCCGCAACGCATGCACCCCGTTCAAATGGCCGTAGCGCGCGCTGCCGTCGATGCTATTCGTGCCGATGGTGACCCGCATGAACTTCTGGAAGAGATACAATTCTTCGTTGGTGCATCGGCCTGAAATCAGGCCGCCGAAGCTCTGTCCGCCGTGGGCCGCCTTAATCCTGCCGGCTTCTTCCGCGATGAACTCCAGCGCTTCTTCCCAGGTGGCTTGAACAAGGACGCCGCCGCGACGAATCAACGGATGTGTCAACCGTTCCGGATGGCTGCCGGCGTGGAATCCGAAAAATCCCCGCGCGCAGAGGTCGCCGTTGTTCCGTCCCGCTCCATGCGCCGAGTTCACTTCGATGAGTTCCCGATCTTTCGTTTGGACCGTGATCTGACAGCCATCCCCGCAATAGCCGCAGATGGTCTCGGCTCGCTTGAGCATCCACGGCCGGTATTCGTACATCGAGAGCCGGCTGGTGATCGCGCCGACCGGGCAAATCTGTACGCAGCCGCCGCAGAACTCACAATCGAGCGGATGGGGGCCGAAATGTTTGATCTCCGTCATGGTGCCGCGTCCGACCGGCGCCAGGGCCTTCACGTCCATGACTTCGTCGCAATAGCGGACGCAACGCAGGCACTGCACGCAGCGGTTCATCTGCGTTTCGATGAGCGGGCTGAAGTATTCCTTCTGGAAGATCCGCTTGGTTTCGGCGAACCGGCTGGTGGCTGGGGTGTACTCATGGGAAAAGTCCTGGAGATCACAGCGGCCGCCCTGGTCGCACACCGGACAATCGAGCGGGTGATTGGCCAAAATGAATTCGAGAACCGACTTGTGCGCGTCATTGACGACGGTGGTTGCCGTCCGAACAGACATGCCTTCCGCCACCAGCGTACTGCAGGAGGTCTGGAGCTTCGGCATCTTCTCGATCTCCACGAGGCACATCCGGCAGTTGGCGTCGGGCTTCAGCTTCGGGTGGTAGCAGAAATGCGGAATCATGACGCCAACCCGACGCGCGGCCTCGATCACGAGCGTGCCTTTCGGCACCGTGACGGAAATTCCGTCAATCGTCAGGTGAACGGTCTCTCTCGTTGGCTCAGTCATCGTTAGTGCCGTACCGCAATCCGTTCTGGGTGCAGGAGATTGGCTGCCTCAGCTTCATGGATCAACGAGACGTATTCGGACCGCCAATGCTTCAGCGTGCTCTGGATCGGGGCGATCGCCGCGTCACCAAATGCGCAGACCGTGCGGCCTGCGATGTTCTTGCATAGATCGGTCAGGGTTTCAAGGTCCTGACCCCGTCCCTGTTTGGCGACGATTCGGCGCATGGTCTGCACCAGCCAGGAGGTGCCCTCGCGACAAGGGGTACATTTCCCGCAGGACTCATGGTAGAAAAACTCCATCAGCCGGAGCGCCGCCCAGACCATGCTGGTCCCTTCCTCCATCACGGTCACGCCGCCCGAGCCGAGCATCGATCCTGCCGCCGCGACCGACTCGAAATCCAGTTTCACGTCGAGATGATCCGGAGTGAGGAAGGGCGCCGAGGCTCCGCCGGGAATGAAGGCTTTGATCGGTTTGTCGGAACGCATGCCGCCGGCATGTTCATAGATCAATTCCCGGAACGTGACGCCCATCGGGACTTCGTAATTCCCCGGGCGTTTCGCATGACCGCTCACGCAGAACACCCTGGTGCCCGTGCTCTTGGGCGGCGAGCCGATCGAGGCGAACCATTCGGCGCCTCGGTTGAGAATGTGGGGCAGGTTCGCCAGCGTCTCGACGTTGTTCACCACGGTCGGCTTGTTATAGAGGCCGTGCGTGGCGGGGAGCGGCGGTTTCACCCGCGGCAGGCCCCGTTTGCCTTCGAGTGATTCGAGGAGCGCCGTTTCTTCACCGCAGATGTAGGCCCCGGCTCCTCGATGGACCCAGACCTCGACGTTGATTCCGGTTCCCAGGATATTCTTTCCGATGTAGCCGGCGGCGCGCGCTTCGCCGAGCGCCCGCTCAAGGATCTTCGAGCCCAGCACCATTTCACCGCGTATATAAATGTAGGCGGACTCGGCTCCGATCGCATAGCAGGCCAGCACGATGCCCTCGAGCAGTTGGTGCGGGTCACGCTCCATCAATTGGCGGTCTTTAAACGTGCCGGGCTCGCTTTCATCTGCGTTGCAGCAGAGGTACCGAGGGCCTTGGTACTCTTTCGGCAGGAATCCCCATTTCACTCCGGTTGGGAAGCCGGCTCCGCCGCGTCCCCGCAAGCCCGATTTCATGACTGTGGCGGTCACGTCGGCCGGCGCAACCTTGCCCAGTGTGTTACGCAGGGCTTGATAGCCGCCCGTCTTCTCATAGTCCGCCAGCGTCCCGGTGTATCCGGGCTGCGACATGTTTTTCAGGAGGATCAGTTCGTGTTTGGGCATCGTTATGCTAAGGCAAAAGGAAAAAGTTTGTGAGCAGCCATTTTTTACTTTTGCCTTTTTACTTTGAACTTTCTACTTGGCGCTCTGCGCTTCCGGCCACATGTATGGGCCGCTCTTCAAGGAACTGGTTCCCGTCGTCTTCAAGTCGGCCAGGATGCGATCCACTTTTTCCTCGGTCAGCCGCTCGTAATAGTCGTCGTTGATCTGCATCATCGGGGCGGTCCCGCAGGCGGCCAGGCATTCCACCGCGCTGAGTGTAAAAAGGCCGTCGGCCGTCGATTCGCCGGGAGAAATGCCGAGCTTGGACGTGATCCATCCGATCACGGTATCCGAACCCACGAGAGCACACATGAGCGACTTGCACACCTGAATATGAAACCGCCCCACCTTCTTCAAATTCAACATGCTGTAGAAGGTGACCGTCTCGTACACCTGCGGCGGCGTCAGGTCGAGCAGTTTGGCGATCTCTTTCATCGCCGGTTCGGTGATGTAGCCCTGATCGCGCTGCGCCAGGTACAGCAGCGGAATCAATGCACTCCGTTTCACCGGATAGCGGCTCAGCAACTCGGCTATTTCGTCTTTGTATTTTTCAGCCAGTGTCATGGGGCCTTATGAGGTCGTTCGTTACTGGTCAATAGCCAATGGGGAGACGCTTTTTTACCTACCCACCAACACGGTGAGGGAGCGGAGGGTGCCCTCACCTGCGCGCATGCAACGAGCACCGCCCGCTACTTTCAATCTGATTGGTCTTGCGTGCGCGTTGCGCGAGCAAGAGGGCATCCTCCGCTCCCTCACCTATCACACTCCCCCATCACGATATCGTACGTCCCGAAAATCGTAATAATATCGGAAATCAGATAGCCGCGAGCCATGTGGTCGAAGGCGCCCATGTGAATGAATGAGGGCGAGCGGATCTTCAATCGATAGGGACGGGGGCTGCCGTCGCTGATGATGAAGAAGCCCAATTCGCCTTTGGGCGCTTCCGTCGCACAGTAGGTCTCGGCTTTGGGCGGCTTGAATCCCTGGGTGAAAATGATGAAGTGGTGGATCAGGCTTTCCATGTCGCGCATCACTTGCTGCTTGGGCGGCGGAATATATTGCGGCACGTCGGCCATGATCGGTCCCGGCGGCATCTGGTCGAGACATTGCGCGATGATGCGCGCGCTCTGGCGCATCTCTTCCATGCGAATCCAGTAACGGTCGTAGGTATCGCCGTGTTTCCCGACCGGCACTTCCCAATCCACCTTGTGATAGACGCCGTAGGGCTCAAGCTTGCGGATGTCATAGGCCACACCGGACCCACGCAATGTCGGACCCGTGAGGCCGAAGTTGATGGCGTCTTCGGCTGAAATCACCGCGACGTTTTTCGTGCGTCCCAGCCAGATGCGGTTGGAGGCGATCAGCGAGTCGTATTCACCGACCTTCTGCGGGAAAGTCTCCAAAAACGTTTTGAGGCGAAGGACCAAGTCGGGCGTGAAATCACCGTCGACGCCGCCGATACGGTAGTAATTCAACGTCAGGCGCGCCCCGCAGAGCTTCTCGAACATGTCGAGCAGAGTTTCCCGTTCGCGGAACGTCCAGAAGAACACCGTCATGGCGCCGATATCGAGGGCCTGAGTCCCGAGCCAAAAGAGGTGCCCGATGATCCGCTGCATCTCCGCCACGATCGTGCGGATGTATTCGGCGCGTTCCGGCACGGTGATGCAGAGGAGCTTCTCCACCGCCCGCACATAGGCGTAGTTATTCGCCATGGCGCAGACGTAATCGAGCCGGTCGGTGTGTGGAATGACCTGCATGTAGGCAAGGCCTTCGGCCAGCTTTTCCACGCCACGATGCAGATAGCCGAGATCCGGCGTCGCCTTCACGATACGTTCGCCGTCCAATTCGAGCACGACGCGCAGCACGCCGTGGGTGCTCGGATGTTGCGGGCCCATGTTGAGCAGCAGTTCTTCTTGTCGCCGCGACCCCGACGGACCCGTCTCTGCGATGAAGGGTTTCTTTTGGGCCTCGGGAATTTCACCTTCGCTCTGTTCGACCGGCGGCTCATCGAGGCGCGGAATAAAGTCGAACTGCGAACGCCAGCCTCGGCCTTCCGTGGGGAAATCCTTCCGCAGCGGATAGCCTTCCGCGTAATCTTCAGGCATCAGAATGCGGCGTAAATCCGGATGGCCGGTAAATCTGATGCCCATCATGTCGTAGACTTCGCGCTCCAAAAACTCCGCGCCGCGCCACACGCTCGTCACCGAGTCGATGGTCGGATCGTCCTCCGTGACTCTGGCCTTGAGACGAATCCTTCTCCCATGAGGCAGCGAGAGCAATTGGTAGATCACTTCGAACCGTGCTTGATCTTCCGGATAGTCGGCGGAGCAGATGTCGGTGATGTGATCGAAGGCGGCTTCCGGCGCATCGCGCAGGTAGCGGGCGATCTCGAGAATCTTGGGCGCCCGCACCTGGGCGGATACTTCCGAACGGGCGGTATCGACATTGACAGACAGGACCGCCTCAGGGAATCTCTTCAATAAAGTTTCGATGAGGGCTTGCATAGTGTCATGCTGCGAGAGACGCGCGACTTGCGAGAAAAGCGCGATTGCCGAGTCACGCACGTCCCGCCACTCTCGCACGTCTCGCGGGCTATTTCACAAAGACCTTCTCGCGTTGAATTTTTTCCTGCAGTTTCAGCAGGCCGTCGAGCAGCGCTTCAGGACGCGGCGGACAGCCGGGCACATAGACGTCCACCGGCACAATCTGATCGACGCCCTGCACGACGGCATAGCTGTTGTAGTGATTCCCCGACGTCGCGCAGGAGCCCATCGAAATCACGTAGCGGGGTTCCGGCATCTGGTCGTAGATGCGTCGGATGACGGGGGCCATCTTGCGCGTCACGGTTCCGGCGACAATCATGAGGTCGGACTGCCGGGGCGACGCGCGGAAGACGCCGGCGCCGAACCGGTCGAGATCGTAGCGCGACGACACGCTGGCGATCATTTCGATGGCGCAACAGGCCAGTCCGAACGTCATCGGCCACAAGGCCGATTTCCTCGCCCAGTTCACGACGGCGTCCAGATTCGTCGTGATGATGTTGGCTTCCAACTGCCGCTCTAAAAAACTCATCCCGTTTGTATCCTTCTAACCGAGAAGGGGCGAGGGGGGTGTCCCTTACTGCGCGCATCCACCGAGCACCACCCGAATTTCTTGGCTCTCATGTGATTTTTGGTGCGCGGTGGGCGAGCCCCAAGGACATCCCCATCGCCCCTTCAATCCCATTCGAGCGCCCCCTTTTTCCACGCGTACCAGAAGCCCACGATCAGAATGCCGATAAACACGACCATCTCCACTAATCCAACCAAGCCGAGCTTGTGAAAGGCAACGGCCCACGGGAACATGAACACGATCTCGATGTCGAAGATGACGAACAGCATCGCAATGATGTAGTACCGCATCGGAAACTGGACCCGCGCATCTTGAAACAGCGGGCTGCCGCTTTCATAGGGAGCCAGCTTCGCCCGATAGGGGCGGCTCGGACGAACGACCCAGCCGGCCAGGAGCGACACCGCGCCGAAGGCAATCGCGATCCCGATGAAGACCAGGATCGGGTCGTAGTTTGCGGGTACCGCGGCGTTACCCATGCTGCTCCCGTAAAGCGTGACACGTGAAGCGTGACACGCAAGCGAACCGTTGTCGTTTCATCCACCACGTCATTCTGACCCTCATGCGGCGGAACCCACGGCGAGGGCTTCGCCGAAGAAGGGTTTAAACTGCAACCCGTCCAGTTCAGGCCGCTCGATTCCTTTGTGTTGCATGAGCACCTTAAAGGTCGTTCCCATCCCGTCGGGTCGTAAGAGATGAATCGCGGCACGGAACTCCGGGCTTTCGGGTTCCAGCTCCGCCATCATGTTTTCGACACCGAGGCCCATGAGAAAACTCATCTGATTGGTAAAGCCGGTGACATGGAGTCCGTGGTCTTCACCCACTGCGGCCAAGCTCGAAAAATCCACGTGCGCCGTCATGTCCTGCTGGCCGACGCGCTGGTAAGGATCTTCGGAGGTCAACTGGGAGTAATAGCAGAGCAGCGTGCCTTCGGACCGATCGGCGTTATAGAGATCCTGCGCCGTGTGACCGTAGTCGATGGTGATGGCGACGCCACGGTCGAGCGCGCCGGCAACCTGCTCCATCCACTTCAGGGCATTGAGATTGATCTCGGTTCGATAGCCTTCCGGCAGGGAAATATTCAGGCGAGTCAGGTGATGCTCTAATTCCTGGTTTGACAGCGGCTTGAGTTGTTCGACGAATTTCTGATCGTGATGGTCTACATACACTTCCTGCGCTCTGCCTTCCACGATCTGGATGCGGTGCACCGGAAAAGCGTCCGGCAATTCGTTGCTGAACACCAGGCCGACCACGGCTGCAGAACCAAGGCTCTGAACATCCTCCACCCAGCTGACCAGTCCTGGCGTGCCGAGCCATTCTTTAAGGTTGCTCTGCTGCAGCTTCCGCATGGCGGGACTGCGCTCGACAAGCACAAAGCGGAGGCGACGGCTCAAGGAGCCATCATCACTCAAGACTGCGCGGAGGAAATCGCTCGCCAGCAGGCCTTTGCCGGCGCCCATTTCCACGACGGTGAAGGGATCCGGATGACCGAGCAACGCATCGATCTGCCGTGCTTGTCTGGCGAGGGCTTGTCCCAGAATCGGATGCACGTCCGAACTGGTGTAGAAATCGCCGGACCAACCGATTCGTTCGCGTCCGGCTTCAGGCGAACGCATGTAGTAGCCGAATTGCGGATGATAGAGCGCCAGCTCCATGAAACGGACGAAGGGGATGGGGCCCGAGGCGGCAATCTCGGAGGCGATGGCAGCGACAAGTTCAGGATGCCCAAGCGTCACAAAGAAGTCCGTTTCTCTGCTGACAAGGTTCTTAAACAGAGACACCAATCCGGGACGGGTAGGTGTCACCCATCGCGGCGGCCCAAAAGTGGCGTAGAGTATCCTTCGGAAGCGCGCTAAGTCAAGGCGAAATCAGAGGGAATAGCTGGCGGATGGAGGGACGTTTCAGGATAAAAACTCCTGAGTTCGAGAGGAGTTGAGGCTAATGTGGACGGGTGAGACGGAGAGGGGCTGTCCTGATGTACATCTTGTTTATTTTTCGGGTCCGTAGGGGTAAGGGGGAGCGGTTTGGTTCGTCGTCGGTTTCCCGCCGCAGTGGGTCGTCCGTATTATCGAGAGGCGTTATAACGGCAGAAAGATGATCTTTCCCCGCCACTCATCCCCGGTGCTGACTTCGGCGATCAGCAGCAAGTCCTCGATGGCTTGGCCGACGGGGTATGTCTGCGGAATCAAGAGCAGGCCGGCCATGGGTGAACCGAGTGCCATGTTGACTGTTGCATGGGCTGTCATCGTTCGCACGTCGTGCGATATCACGATTCTTCCCTCTGCTGCCGCGTGAGCCAAGACCTCGAAGTCGTTGGCGCTCCCGATCCCCGCTTCTTGGACGGTGGTGAGATCAATCTTAGATGTGCGGCGGCGTATCCCGCGCACAATCCGCGCATTGCAGTCTTCGTCGAAGAGAAAGCGAACCGGAGTCACGCGTGGGGAGCCGCGGTTGAGCGGCGTGTTGCGAGGCGTTGCCGGAGGTTTGTCACAAATGCAGCATGTGTAGTTTCTAGGTTCTTCCGGGTTTCTGCCGTGACCTGGGCCTGTTCTCGAAGATAGGTTTCGACCTCACGCTGGTGAGTGAGGTAAAAGGCAAGCACATCGTAAACCTGAGGCAAGGCGAGAGATGGAAAGTCCTGGCAGATCTCTTCCGGAGTGGCGCCGTCGAGGAAGCCCTGAACGATGGAGTCAATGGTGACCCGCGTTCCGGCAACATGGATCGATCCTTCAGGGGCGAGCGACAACAGATCTGGACGCACTTCGTTCAGTTTCATAAGATGTATCGTAATCCCAACCGAAATCGAAGGCAACTTCTAATCTGCTCTCTCTTTTGCAAAGCTAGGAGCCTGTCCGACATTAGGAATCGCGAAAAATCCGAGGCACACATTTGGCTCAGGATCAACGATCGCCACGTAACGAAAGGTTTAGACACCCCCGAAATCGGGCAATTTCGGCAATGTCGGACAGGCTCCTAGACTTGGCTGCATTTCGACGTATACTAATTTGTATGCAAGTGAGGCTGTGCATCATTATGTGTGTTGGTTGTTGGAGTCTGTGGCTGGGGCAGCCAGGCTTAAATGCCACGGAACTCGTGCGTGAAGAGCCCATCCCAATTCAGGCGATTATTGCCAATCCTCAAGCATTCAATTTGCGGGCAGTACGGCTCCAAGGCATCGTGCAGACCTTAGAACGAATCCCACGCACTGGTGGCTGTGGGCTCGATGATGCCTATCTTTTTACCCTTGATGACCAAACCGGACAACTCACAATCAACGACCTCGGAGCTTGTCCCAGTGAGGTAAACTCGGTGAAGCCCCTGATGACAGATTTTGCAGTAGGCGACAAAGTCGAGGTAGTTGTTGATGTCTTCTTGCTGTTTTCTCCAAACTTCGATTCTCGTAAATTGGAAGGGACGCTACGATGGGTAAAGCGGCTACCCAATTAACAGGCGGCCGATCAGGCCCGAGCCGGTGATCGCATTGGTTGTCCGCAGGATTCTACGACTTGTTGCTCTTGCACTCGATCAGTGATCAGCACGAGTTTCCCGAGAGCCGGCAAGAGCACACATATTTCATCCCCTTGAGATCGGTCATAATTTCCTACTTGCTGAATGGTGTGCCTCCCGTTGAACAGATACGTTTTTGACGTTCGAGAGACATCATGAATGATAGTGATCCCGCTGTCTGAGCTACTCGTAAATGTAACGATGATTTCTAGGCCAGATTGGCCGTCCGTGTCCGTCAACAGCGAGACTTCTCCTGCTTGCCATTGGGAATCAATGTAGGTCGCCAGTTCGTCTTTTCGGTCTCGGATCACACAGACACATAACACCTCATTGACCAGACCCCGGCTCTCAAAAATCACTTCTTTCCCGGGCTCTCCATCCGTATCTGTAACCGCCTTGATTTGCACCGTCGTCCAGGCCAAATCGCTATACTCTCTCACGGTTCGATCACGATCGCGGATTAGGCATAGACACTGAAGCTTTCCGTCATCGCTCCTCACCTGAAGAAGGACTTCTTTCCCGCCAATCCCATCCGTATCCTCAAGGGTCTCCACTTTCGCAGAACTCCACCTCTGTCCTCTATAGAATTGAATCGATTGGGTCTTATCATGAATGATGCAGACACAGGCGAACTGGCCCTCACGTGTATAGGCGACCATGACGATTTCAGCGCCCGGTTCTCCATCCGTATCTTGCACTGCAATGAGATCTACCGTATGCCACGTACCGTTCTCGTACATCCGCTTCGCCCCTGTCTCAAGGGTGACGACACAGATCTTGTTGGTCTCGCAGACTGATATCTCCTCAGGAAGACCGTCATCATCAGTTTCTCCCACGACCAAGGCAAAATCCGAGCGTTTCCGGGTTCCAGACCTAGAGCGGTCTTTTTCGTCCTCCGGCAGATATGGAGGAGCCGTTGCTGAGGCTTCGCTCAAGGAAGCAGATGTTGAATCGTTGGCCGTGAGAGTCCTCGTTGGGGAATTGTTATCTTGTGTGCAACCGTCCTGAATAAACGAGAGGCAGATTACTATCAACGAGATAGTCAAGCTGTTCCGAAGAGGCAGTAGGTAGTTGGATCTCGACATGATTATAAGCGGCTACCCAAGCTAAGCGTGCGGGGCAGATGGAAATGCACTGCCCCGCACTTCGTCAAGAATGGTTCTCGGTCTCTATCATCTTAGTACTCGGTTAATGTATGTCCGCCATCGTGGAGTCCGCTCAAGTTGCCGCTGCTGACCAATGCACCAGTATTGGAACGAAGTTCCCACGTTCCAGGAGCATTAAGTTCTCCCCCCGTGATCAGAACATTGCCCGTATCGGTTTGAACTTGTGCGCGGTGCTTTCGACGGTTGGTCCACAGGTAGCCATTTGAAACGAGCCCACCCGTGTTGTTTCTAATCTCCCACGACCCAGGACTATAGGCTCCTCCCGCAATGAAGATATTGCCGTTTTGCAGCTTGCTGCAGGTATAGCCCAAATCTCGCGTGGCCCAGAGATAGTTAGCATTAACAAATGTCATGTCGCTATTCCGAAGTTCCCAGCTGATCGATCCTGGTCCACCGCCTGCCATGAAAATCTTGCCATCTGACAACTGAACGGCACAGTGTGACGTGCGACCAGACCACAGATAGATGCCGGTACTGCCTGTGGAAGATACGACACTGCCGTTCACGTCGCGGATTTCCCAACTTCCTGTCGAGGCATGGCCTCCGGCAAGCAGCACGTTGCCGTTCGAAAGCACGGTCGCACTGTGGCCATATCGGAGCGCCCACAATGTGCCGTTGCTGACTAATCCGCCCGCGCTGTTCCGGATTTCCCAGGTTCCTTGCGAGCTTTCCCCTCCCACTATCAAGACATTGCCATTACTAAGCAAGGAGCAGGTATGTCCATAACTCCGTGTAGCCCACAGTGTTCCATTGCTCACGTAGCCCCCACTCCCATTGCGAATCTCCCACGTTCCACCCGATGCCGACCCACCTGCCATAAACATGTTGCCGCTCGCGAGCCGGACTGTGCAGTGATGGGCCCGTGTCGCCCACAGGGTGCCGGTACTGACGAGACCCCCGCTGCTATTGCGAATCTCCCAGAATCCACCCGTACCTCCACCTTCCCCTCCTGCGACGAAATTGTTGTTCGCAAGAACAAGTGAGGCACCACCAAGCACCGCAACAACCATGACTGCCCACAAAAAGATCCGCCGCATACCACACCTCCTGTGTGATGAATGCCTTCCGAGGCCTTGCTCGATGACGGGAACTTTCCATTCATAAGGTGAGAAGACTAAGTAGGCTGACTTGGTAAGTCACCTGGCGCATTCGCCAGGTAGGAGTTGAGTGCACCAACCGGAGGCCCTCTGGGAGAGCAGAGGTGTAAGAAAGGTTCAGTGCCCGCGGTATACAGGGAGCCGATGAAGCTCTACAAAACCGCGCCCATGTTTTACAAGACGTAATACATTGTTTGGGGCACCAGGTTGCTGGAAAAACTCGTTCGAGGGGTTGTCGAATCAATATGGATCGTGCTACAGAGGTGCGGAGATTTCATCCAACTGGTGGTTGAGAAATGGGGGGTCGAGCTCACCACGAGAATTTGTAAATGGTCATTCGAGGCTCTGGCAGGGTGGAAAGCGAAACCTGACCAAGTTTGCGATCTGTCGTAGTGGACTTTTTCTTCTTTCTTTCTTCTGCTCGGAGGAAGGGGCTGGGCTCAAGTGCTCGGCGTGACGTCGTTTCGTTTGAACGTTTCAACTCATCATCTTTCTCATCCCCTAAGGGATCGTCGAGCCCTACCGTCGCGACATGCGTACAAGCGCGGGTACCGTACCGGTTGCCGGTTGCGGCAGCCATCGGCTGGCGGCAGCGACTGTTCGACGTTCCGTTCAAGCGGATGCTTGGAACGGAACTAGTTTCGCTGCTGAAGCAACCGGCGGCCTGGTACGGTCGAGCTGGAACGCCGGAGCAGCGGCAGGGGTCGCAATTCCTGTTCCCTCACGCCCCGTGGCACTTCTTGTATTTCTTTCCGCTGCCGCAGGGGCAGGGATCGTTGCGGCCGACTTTGTCGTCGGTGCGATGGACGGTCTGCGGCGCGGTGGGTTCTTCGCCGCGGTTCAGAGTGAGCTTCGGTTGTGGACGTGAGATGACCGGCGGGGGTGGCGGCGCGCTGGGCGCCGGGCCTTCGTTCCTCACCGCTTGCACGCGGAAGAGCCGCTCGAGCGCGTCCGACTTAATCCGCTGCATCATGCCCGCGAACAGATCATACCCTTCCTTCTTATATTCAATCAGCGGATCTTTCTGTCCATAGCCGCGCAGGCCGATGCCGTCGCGCAGGTGATCCATCGCCAGGAGATGATCCTTCCAATGGTGATCGATGACCTGCAGCATGAAGGTCTTTTCCAGGAACCGCATCAACTCGGAGCCGAGTTCCTGTTCCTTGCGCTCGTAGCCTTCATGCACCAGCTTCTTGAGATCTTCCGCAAGTGCGTCTCGGCCCAGTTCGCGGAGCGACGCGCCGTCGTCGTTCTTTCCCTGCGCGATGTCGAGGCCGAACTGCCCCTGCATCATTTCGGCCAGGCCTTTCATATCCCATTCTTCGGGATACTGTTCGGCCGGACAATAGAGGGTCATGGCCGCCTCGACCACGCTGTCCATCATGTCGTGAATATCTTCTTTCAGATTGTGGCCGGCCAGCACGGCGTGGCGGTGCTGGTAAATCACTTCCCGCTGCTTGTTCATCACGTCGTCATATTCGAGAAGCTGTTTGCGGATCTCGAAGTTGTGCGCCTCGACTTTCTTTTGCGCGTTGGCGATGGCGCGGGTCACCATGCCATGTTCGATGGGTACGCCTTCTTCCATGCCGAGTTTCAGCATGAGCTGCGACACGCGCTCGGAGGCGAAGATCCGCATCAAGTCGTCTTCCAGCGACAGGTAAAACCGCGACGAGCCCGGATCGCCCTGCCGGCCGGCGCGGCCCCGGAGCTGATTGTCGATCCGGCGGCTTTCGTGCCGCTCCGTGCCAAGGATATGGAGTCCGCCCGCAGCGACTACTTCCTGTTTGTCCTTCTCGCATTCGGCTTTGATCTGCTCATAGACCTCGAGCTTGCGATCTTCCGGCAGGCCCTCTTCCCGATACAGGATCTGTTTGAACAGGAAGTCCGGATTCCCGCCCAGCAGAATGTCGGTGCCGCGGCCGGCCATGTTGGTCGCGATGGTGACGGCGCCTTTGCGTCCGGCCTGCGCGACAATCTCGGCTTCCTTTTCGTGAAACTTGGCGTTCAACACATTGTGTTTGACGCCGTTGCGGTTCAACAATCCTGAGAGCCGCTCCGATTTCTCAATTGAAATGGTCCCGACCAGCACCGGCTGCCCGGTCTTATTGCATTCCTTTATTTCCTCGACGATCGCGGCGAACTTTTCTTTCTCCGTCCGGTAGACCACGTCGGCGTAGTCCTGGCGGATCATCTTCCGGTTGGTCGGCACGACGTTCACGTCGAGGTTGTAGATCTTGGCGAACTCGCCGGCTTCGGTATCGGCGGTGCCCGTCATGCCGGCCAGCTTCTTGTACATGCGGAAGTAGTTTTGGAACGTGACGGACGCGAGGGTCTGGTTCTCGTTCGCGATCTTGACGCCTTCCTTGGCTTCCACTGCCTGGTGCAACCCGTCGCTCCAACGGCGGCCCGGCATGAGGCGGCCGGTGAACTCATCGACGATGATGACCTCGCCGTCCTTGACGACATAGTCCACGTCCCGCTTGTAGAGCGCGTGGGCCTGCAAGGCTTTCACGACGTGGTGGACGAGATCCATGTTGGCCGGGTCGTACAGGTTATCCACGCCCAGAAGTTTTTCCACGCGCGCGTTGCCGTCTTCGGTCAGGGACGCGGTCTTCGTCTTTTCCTCGATCGTGTAATCCTGCTCCGGCTTGAGCTGAGGAATGATGGCGTTGATCCGGTAGTAGAGATCCGTCGTTTGATCGGTCGGTCCGGAGATAATCAGCGGCGTCCGGGCTTCGTCGATCAAGATGCTGTCCACCTCGTCGACGATGGCGTAATTCAGTTCGCGCTGCACGCATTGGCTGAGGTCGCTGACGATCAAGTTATCGCGCAGGTAGTCGAACCCGTACTCGTTATTGGTGCCGTAGGTGATGTCCGCCCGATAGGCTTCTTGCCTGGTGCAGGGGCGGAGCGACTGCAACCGCCTGTCGGACGCATCGTACGAAGGGTCGTAGAGAAAGGAGGCGTCGTGCTGGATGACGCCGACCGAGAGTCCGAGCGCATGGTAGAGCTGCGCCATCCATTGCGCATCGCGCTTGGCGAGGTAATCGTTGACGGTCACGAGATGGGCGCCCTTGCCTTCCAAGGCATTCAGGTACATCGGGAGCGTGGCGACCAAGGTTTTTCCCTCGCCCGTCTTCATTTCCGCGATGCGGCCTTTGTGCAAAATCATGCCGCCGATCAACTGCACGTCGAAGTGGCGCATGTTGAGCTTGCGGCGCGACATTTCCCGGCAGACCGCGAAGGCTTCCGGCAGGATGTCGTCCAGGGTTGCGCCGGCCGCCAGCCGCTTCTTGAATTCCGGGGTCTTGTCGGCGAGCGCTTGATCGGAGAGAGGGGCCAGGCCGGCTTCCATATCGTTGATGCGCGCCACGATCGGCATCAAGGCTTTGATTTCACGATCGTTCTTGCTTCCGAAGATGAGATTCAGGAGTTGTGTCAGCATGCCGTTCCCAAATGGTGAGCGCCGGGATGGCTTTCTAGAATATCGTCGGAGTAT
Source organism: uncultured Nitrospira sp. (assembly GCA_964398045.1). Classification (GTDB taxonomy): domain Bacteria; phylum Nitrospirota; class Nitrospiria; order Nitrospirales; family Nitrospiraceae; genus Nitrospira_D. The sequence goes on from CAYNLM010000001.1 coordinate 77,117, forward strand.
ACAGCAAACTTTTCTTGAATCCTATCAGGAAGACAAGGAGTTCTGCACGGAGACGATCTTGACTCTTTGTCCCGCACTACAGTAGCATTCGCCCCTAAGTTCCGTCCGGGTAAGACGCGATATGAACCGTACCTATGCAAAGAGAGCACTCGCGGGTCTCTTGGTGCTCTGCGTCCTTGTCGTCGGCGGTCTCGCCTCGGCCCAGTCGATCACGCACGAGTCCCATCACGCGCATCATCAGAAAGCCACACATGGCACCGTGCTCTGTTCCTGGATGTGTGCCGCCGGCCAAGTGCTGGATGGCGCCAGTGCGCCTGATCTGATCGAACGGTCACCCGTTACCATTGCAGATGAATCGGTCTTCCTCTTCACTCCGCAGATTGTTCTCGACAGCCCGACCTCCCGCGGCCCCCCGTTCCACTCTACGATCTAGTTGACCTTGACAGGGGCGAATCTGTTTCGAGCCGAACATCGTTCGGCAAGGACGATTCGATCACCGTCAGATTTCCATACCCCTTGTGTTGTGAAGAAAGGCGTTTCCATGAGAGGACGCCTCGGAGAAAGCGGGAAGGGTCGTCAAAAACATGAACATTTGTCGCAGGTCCATTGCAGCGGCCATGTGTGCCGCGTTTATCAGCTCGATCTTCATTGTGGCTCAGGCCGGCGCGTCGTGCGGGGCCGTCACGTGTTTTGTGGTCATCGGGTCGCAGCAACAGGTCCCTCTGGCCGGCCTCCTGACGGTCAACGGCATCTACAACTACACGCCGATGCGGTTGTTGAGTGGAACATCCGGAGTGATTCCAGCCGTGGACCAAGCAAGTCGGCAGATGATTCTCGATCATCACAAGGAAGCGCGAACCATCACCCAGCAGGCCACGCTCGATCTCAATTACGGCGTGACGGATCGCCTGGGTGTACAGATCACGATTCCCTACATGTGGCGCACGCATAAGCATATCGATGGGATTGGCGAGGATGGTGCGAACGGCGAGGGAGCTCCAACACAATTCTCATCGAATGGGATAGGCGATATTCGCGTGGGCCTCAAATACAACGTCTTGCCGACCCTCCGTAGCATGGTCGTGTTGGGATTTGGCGTCTATCTTCCGACCGGCAATACTCACGCCCATGACAGCGCCGAGAATGTTATGGAGTCCCCCACACAGCTTGGGAGAGGCCAAGTCGGATTGAATCCGACGATCTATCAGACGTATGAATTGATTCCTCATCGGCTTAATCAATTCGCATCGGCCAGTTACCGACACACGTTTCGAAATAATGACGGCTATCAATTTGGCGACGAATACTTGCTCAATGCCGGGCTGAATCTTGTGGCGACACCCTGGCTGATTTTGACCGGCCAGGTGAACTACCGCTATCTCGTGCACGACAATTTCAGCTCGGCGTTGCTTCGTTCGGCCACACCAGCGGATGGAGCTGGCTTTCCGGGTGATCCGGTGCCAATAGATCCGACGATTAGGAACAGGGCGGTGCCCACGACCGGCTCCACCTACCATGCTTTTTCGCCGGGCTTTCAGGTCAATCTCGGACAGCTGATTGAATCAAGTTGGACAAATATGACGGCGTTCTATTTCTTCGCCCAGATTCCGTTCGCGCGAGATTCCAATGACAATTTGGCCCAAGGAACCAGTTACATTTTTGGACTGACGCGCTCGTTTCAAGTCGTCGGCCCATCATAGAACCGCCATTCAGGAGGTCGATATGAAATCGAGAAGATCCAAAACCGTGTTAGTGAGTATCGCATTGCTCGCCCTCCTGGTCGGGGTACCTGCCTTCGATGGTTGGAGCATGGGGAGTCGAGTCCCGGCAGTCGGCATGCCGGTCGAAGACTTTCATCTCACGGATCTCGACGGCAAAACTCAGAGCCTCAGCCAGTATCGGGGGAAGATCGTCCTCCTCAATTTCTGGGCGACCTGGTGCAAGCCCTGCACGACCGAAATGCCGGCGATGCAGGCCTGTTATGACAAGCTGAGGGACAAGGGATTTGTCGTGTTGGCGGTGAACGAACTGGAAGACGACGCGAAAGTACGCGAGCACATCAAGCAGTACGGCCACACGTTCCCGGTGCTGATGGATCGCGATAACAAAGTGGCCAACCAGTTCGGCGTCTTCGGCCTGCCGGTCAGCGTGTTCATCGATGAACAGGGACGTGTGCAGGAATACATCAAGGGCGGCCTGTTGACGGAGCAGAAGATCGAGGAAGTCGTCGCACGAATTCAGAAGCAGGAACCAGTGAAATCGGCATCGCTCCGGTGATGGACGTGGTCGAATCGGAATCCATGTATTCGAAACACCTGCTGCAGGGGTGGAGCTTGTCTCTCCTCCTTCATCTTGGCTTGGTCGTCGCAGCCATGACGATGATGCCGAAAATGACGATCGTGCCGGAAGAACCATTCACATGGGATGTGGCGCTCGTCGAGCCGTCATCCGACGTTTTGCAGCAGGACAATCCCGCACCCACCCCGAAGGTCCAGGCTTTCGAATCAGCGCAGGTTCAGCCCGTTCGTCCGGTTGAGCCGCTATCCGAGACCGTCATGCCTCGAGTGGCACCGCAGCAGAGTTCAGAGATGGTCCATCCGGTGATCGAACCGCCGAAACCGCTGCAGCCGGTTCAACCGGTCCAAGAGATTGTCCAGGCGCAGAGCCAACCGGCCGAGCCGCAAGAGGTCAAGAAGGCGGAAGTCAAAGAGCCGGAGCCGGTGGCGAAGGAAGTAGTCAAGCAGGAAGCTGTCCAAGAACCGGTGCGCGAGGTCGCGCCGGTCATTGAACCTGCTGCGCCGACGTATAGCTACCCGGCCCCGGCCGCCAGCCAGCCAACGACTGAGGCTCATCACGACTCCGTCGCCGTGGCAAGCGCCCCGCCTGCTCCCATTGCAGAGCCGGCGCCCATCAGTCCTTCATCGCCTGCGAGTGTAGCCGCGCCCAAGGCCTCCGACGAGTCACCGGCTCCCGTGAGTGCGCCGCAGGCGGGTTCAACGCCCTCCAAGGCTCCAACACAAGTCGCCAAGGCTGTGCCGCAGACGCCATCGCACACATCGGAAGCCAAGGCGGATCATCGCTGGGTCGGGGAGTCGCTCTGGCGGCGGGTGGCCGAACTGAAACGCTATCCGAGTTCCGCGCGGTTGAACGGCTTAGAGGGGCGCGTGGTCTTGAAAGCCGTCATTCGGGCGGACGGACAGTTGGCCGAAGTCACTGTGATCAAAAGTTCAGGACATGCCATTCTTGATGCGGCGGCTATGGAGACGGTCAGGCTGGCGACGCCGCTCGCTATGACGCAACCGTTGAAGCGGCCTGAAATCGTCGTCAGTCTTCCGATTGTGTACAGTCTGTCGAATTAGCGGCGTATCTTGTTGTCGCGCACAGACAAGAACAGCAGCCAGTGAAGGCTCCGTCGTTGCGCTCGAAGAAGCTATGGTGACGTTAAAACGTTCTGGGTTGGTGTGGCCCCTACTGCTGTGTCTCGTTCTGGCGAACGGGTTCATGGTGGCACCCGGCGTGGCTCATGCCGCGCACCATGCGAGCCATCACGCTGGCACGCATGCCACCAGCCTCTGCGCGTGGCTCTGTGCCGCCGGGCAGGGCATTGAAACCTCGCCGGTCAGTCCGGTGGCGATCTTCCACCTGATCGACCACGTCGAGTATTCCGGCACCGACCAGTTTGAACGCCACTTCTCCTCCCTCATCTTCCTCCGTGGTCCTCCCGCTTTCTCTTCTTGAGCGTCGTTCATTTCATACCGTCTTGACTGCAGGGAGCATGCGCCTCGTCGGTGCTCCGTGTGTCGCATTGTCTTAGGACAAGAAGGATCGTTTCGCGATGATACGGAAATCGTGGCATTGGTCTGCTTCATTATGTGCGGTTCTAACCATAGTGATCATGATGGCCGGGCAGGAACCGGGCGGCGCATCATGCGGCTCCGTGAGCTGTTTTGTGGTTATCGGTTCGCAGCAGCAAGTGCCGATGGCCGGGTTGCTGACCGTCAATGCGATTTACAACTACACGCCGTTGGAGGCCCCGCCGGGAGTCGGTGGAAGCATCCCGTTTGCCAATCAAGGCGCGAAAACCCTCACCCTCGCCAATCTGAACGCGAGCAGAATCAGGACGCTCGTCCGAACAGCCACGCTCGATATGAACTATGGCGTGACCGAGCGATTGGGGCTGCAAGTGACGGTACCGTACAGGCAGATACATTCGGACGCGCAAGTCGGCGGCCTGAATCCGGTTCCGTACAGCGATAAGGGCCTCGGGGATATTCGCGTGACCTTGAAGTACAACGTGCTGCCCACCTTGCGCAGCATGATCGTGGTCGGCATGGGGGTCGATATGCCGACCGGCGACTATGGACAGAGGGTGGCCGGCGGGTCCTTGGCCGAATCGACGCTTCAAATCGGGCGCGGTAATTTCGGCTTCGTGCCGTCGATCTACCAAAGTTACGAGGTGATTCCGCATCGGCTCAACCAGTTTGCGCTGGCCAGCTATCGCCACACGCTGAAGAACAGCGACGGCTACAAATTCGGAGATGAACTGAATCTCAGCGCCGGCTTCAACATCATTCCGTCGGAACGGGCCCCCTGGCTGGTGGTGACCCAACAAGTCAATTACCGCTGGATGCAGAACGACGCTATGGATGCGGCGCTCTTTCAGTTCAACCCGGCGACGGGAAACTCCGTACTCCTCGATCCGACGGTCAAATTTCGTGCAGTGCCCACAACCGGTTCGACATACGTCGCCTATTCGCCTGGCATCATGTTGAATGTGTGGGATTTCGCGTCGATGTATTTCATCGCGCAGATTCCGGTAATGCGTGATTTCAACGGGAACCTTGAACAGCAACGCAGTTACGTCTTCGGCCTGACAAAAACCTTCCAACTGCTCGGCTTGTGAGGGTTGGTCCACGATGGATCATACAGTCATAAGGCAAGGGTCCTGTCGTAGAAGCTTGTCTCGGAGCTTGGCCGGTGTCTGTCTTCTGCTCTGGCTGGCCGGATCCTTTTCCGTTACGTATGGCTGCCTAGCGCCGCAATGGAAGATGCCGCACTGTCCTCAAGGGCAGGGGCATGGCGGATCGCACAGTCATCATCATTGTGCGTGGCATTGCGATGGGCTTGGTGGTTCGTTGACGGCTGCCCGGGATGGAGGCTCTCCGACGCTCCCTGCCGGTCTTGCCCCCGCTATGCCTGCGGCAACCATAAACCAATTATGGTTGAGTGCCACATTTGCTCCCCGCGGACCGCCACCCGTGGGCGTCACAGCGAATCCAAACGGCGTGTCTGAGGACAATCTCTACCACCAGGAAGGAAATAGTCATGCGATCGAGATGCAAGGGGTACGGTTTAAGTTCGTGCGCCAGAACAGCGGCACTTGGCCTGGCGCTGATCAGTCTTGCGAGTTGCAGCGCAGGAGAATCGTCCACTGCGCAAGTGACGGCGGGCGGCAGCGCAGCGCTCAGCGGGCCTTTGGCATTTGTGAGTAATACGGGCGATAAGACTCTCACGAGCGTGGCGCTGAAGGGAGATTCAGGCAATGCGGTTGTCGGCACCATTGATGCGGCCAAGTTTGGCAACGCGGCCCTCGGCGACCTGCAGTTTTCCGAGGGGGAATGGGTGTTTATGAACCTTGGGGCTGCCAACGCCGTGGCGACAATCGACCCGTTGACAGGGGCGGTGCCATTTCATGAAACCAATCTCACCACAGGTACTCGCCCCGTGCATATTTATCGGGATCCAACCGATGGCGAAGTGATGTGGTCGATGAACGACGGCGACAACGCGGGCGGGACTCTTACGCCGGGCGACGATCTGATCAATTGCGCCCTACAAACCGGTGGATCGGTCACGATCCTCCACAACTCGCACCTGGGGCCCGGCGCCAACCCACCTTTTGTCGTCGGAACTCTCTGTCTTCTTGCCGACGGCCACAAGGTGGCCGCATTCTCATCAGGCACAGGCGTTCCGAAGCGCGTGTTTATCTCCAGCACGACAGCCGGAGAAATTGCCGTGATCGACAATGAACCGGGCAATCCGACCTATCAAAAACTGATCGGTCGAATCGATCTCTGCGATACAGCCAAAGAGGCTGCCAGGCCGGTGCCGGCCGTGTGCAACGACGAGAGTACAACTCCACTGACCACTCCCTTCACCGTCAATAATTCGAATCCGCATGGGATTCGCTTCTCGAAACTGACGGGGAAGGTCTATAGCATCCAGGAAAACTACCGGACCATGGTGGAGATTGATCCGGCGTCTCTGGCCATCACAAACACTTTTGACCTGAGCACCACGCCCTATACGGCCTACGGGATCAGCCCGGACGGCCGATTCTTGTTGCTGCGCGGTGATACCACTCCTGCGACGGGGACAAAGCTCGGGGTGATCGATCTCGGTACCGCGGGGAGCCCGCGGACTGATTTCACGATTCCCGAGTTGAATGGAACCGCTCCCGGATCGTTCAAGTTTTCCCCTGACGGCAATCGGTTCTACATTCTGGCCGGGAACACCGCCTCGGCGACAAAGAAAGACCGGCTGTTCGCATTCGACTCCTCGACGTTGAGAGCCGCGGTTCCGTCTCTCACGCTTCTGAGGGAGATTGTCTTGGTCGCAACTGGTGGACATAGCATGGATGTACTCGCGCAAGGTCCTGCCGGAGCCGGTCAGGCACTTTATATCGCAGTGTCCAACAGCACGGACAATTCCGTTTCGATCATCAACGCATCAGACAACCTGATCAAGCAAACGGTTCAGGTCGGGCTGACGCCCGGAGGGGTAATGGTCTATTACCCTGGTGCGGCGGCAGCCAACAACCAAGCCACTTCATCGCTCACTGGCGGTTCAGGAGTGACGCCGACGTTGTCCCCCGAGCGCTTCGATGATCACGGTATGCCGGAGTAGTCTAGGGAAAGGATTCTGAGGAAAGGCGGCAGGCAGTCACTGTCTGCCGCCCCCGATCTTTTCGTATACGTGAGATGAACCCTGTTGCCTCCCTTGTACAACTGGCTTACCTTAACGGCAATAGAAACCGCCGAGGATTCTCATGTACATCTCCCTTGTTCTGTACGTCTTCGTGCTTCTCTTAGGAGGTTGTGTATCCGCCCTTCCGCAAACCAGTGCCAACCCAAGAGCACAAAGCCTCCTCGGAAAGAGCCAAGCAGACATTCTTCAGTGTGCAGGGAAACCGGTCAAGCAAACCAGTCACAAGGAAGGCGTCATCCTCCGCTATTACAAGGAGGCCTCCATGTTCGAGGAATCCCGTCCGGTCTTAAAAGGAAGCCAACCTGGGATACACCACGGCTGCTGGGCCGGTCTCCTCATCGAGAACGGTCAGGTCACAGGAGTAGAATTTCGGACCGTTCCCGAAGGAGCTGAAAAAGAAGATGATGAATGTGAGGAGATCTTCCAGCAATGCTTGCCGTGAATCCGTCGTCCGCTCGCGACATTTGGCTCCTGAACATGATGGCCGCCCGAGCCCCGGTCCGTGCGGAGGGGCTGAAAGGAGCCGGCCATGCTGCTCAAGATTATCCAACCTACTTCATACCTGATCTGCTTCGTTTCTCGGGACAGCATCCAGCTGATCGTCTACTTGGAGAAGGTATTCGGACTTTTGACGCTCTGTTGGGTTTGGGATCTGCAAATCAAGGCCATGGCGACACCCGTTTAGAGGACAAGTCGTGGCCCCCAGGGAATATAATATCAATGCCCTCAGATAACGAATCAGTTGCCTCTGCTCACTGGCGCGTCCAGGTCGTGTCTACATTGATTTCGATAATCCCCCCGTTTATAGTCCGTGAACGAACCACTCATCGGAGGATCGATGGATCAGATGGCTTTCCGCCAATCTTTGAAGACCATCGCCCTGGTGTGCTTCTGTGCGGGTGTCCCGGTTCTTCTCTCTCTTGCCCCCGCCGTGGCCGCTGGTCAGCCCGACCCATTACAGCATCAGATCGAACAGGGCACGGCATTGGTCCGACAAGAAGACCTCAAAGCCGCAGAAGACACGGCGAGAAAAGCGGTTCAACAACATCCGTCTTCCGCCGAAGCCCATCATCTACTGGGGCAGGTTCTCTTCAAGGCGCGCAAGCCGAACGAGGCCGTAGAGGCCTTCATGCATGCTCTGAAATTGAAGCCGGCATACGCCGAAGCCTTAAACGATTTGGCTGAAGTGTACATGGTTCAAGGGAAATCAGCCGAAGCCGAACAGGCCCTCACGCGCGCGATCGAGGCAAATCCGAAACATGCCGAGTCGTATCTCGATCTGGCGAAAGTATATGAGCAACGCCGCGACCTGGCAGGCGCCAAGAAAGTCTATCAGACCCTGCTCAAGACGATGCCCACGCAACAAGACGCGTTGTTTGGACTGGCGACGCTCTACGATAATCAGGGAGAAGCCAAGGCGGCGCGGGACACGTTAAGCCGATTGACCAAAGCCAATCCCAAACATGCCAACGCCTGGTATTTGAGTGGACGGATCGCCGAACGGAACAACGATCTCGTGGAGGCGGCCTATGCCTACAAACAAGCCGTCGCCGCCAAACCCGATCTCGTCGATGCTCACTACAATCTTGGATTCATTTATCGGAGCCAAAATAAGCCCAACGAAGCGGAGCGCGAATTTCTGGAGGTGCTGCGCTATCGGCCGGAGTATGCCGAAGCGCATATGAATCTCGGGGTCGTGTATACCAGTCTCAGCAAATTGGAAGATGCGGAGCATGAGTATGAAACGGCGGTGTCCCTGAAGCCGAATTATGCCGAGGCACATTACAACCTGGGAGTCTTTTACGAATTGCATCGCAAGGACATGCCGCGCGCCCTGGCGCAATATCGTAAGTATCGGGAACTTGGCGGACGGGACGATCGCGTAGAGCGGATCGTGGGGTCGACGTTTCGGTAGTAAGAAGGCTGAGGTCCAGGTTCAGGTTGAGAGATAGGGATCTCTCTTAGCCTCAACCGTAGCCTGAACTTTCACCAGTACGGCCAGGGTCTCCAGTAGGGGCCCCAGTAGGGCGCCCAATAGGGTCCCGGCCCCATGTAAGGACGGCGCGCCGGCGCTTCCTCTCGCGACTGCCACACACGCATGTTCTTGATGTCCACAACCGGATAAGTGTATTCCGTCTCATCGAGCGGGAGCGTGACTGATCCTGCCACCTCCCCGGTGACGGTGACGAACGTACCGGGTGGAATGGTCGCCGGGTCGAGGAATTCCCGCTGCATCGCCACAAAGCGGCCTTCGGATTTGCTCAGGTCGAGGGTGGGTTGCAGCGACGAGGTCAACGGCAGTTGAAGAATCTCGATGCGCGTGCCTTCTTTCAACCGCCGCGCGGTCAACACTTCGCCTCCGAAGGTGACGGACTGGCCTTTGTACGAATCGGGAGCCGCTTTGATCTGGGCGAAGCTGATGCGGGGAACGCCGGGCTGGCTCTGATCGCCGACATCGTCCGTGGAGGCACAGCCGGAGAGGGAGAACGCGCACGCGCCCAGCAACAGCAACCACCGAACTTGCATGAGGCATTATAGCAAAGCAGGCGAACTCCGAGTATCTTATACAAGATTGATCAGGAATGCGACTTCAGGGAAAGGAGTGTGACATGAATTGGTGCCGTCTGTCCCGGTGGAGTGTGATGATGGCGATGATGGGTGCGTTGGTCCTGTGGGGAGGCGCATACGCTCTTCATGCCGCCCAACCTGAGCTGAAGGGGAAATATGAATTGCTGAAGGACGAACCGTCCACCCATCAGCGAGGAAAAGTGAAGATCGTGGAGTTCGCGGATTTCTATTGTCCGCATTGTCACCATTTTGAGGAGACCGGTGTGCCGCTGCTCGTCAAAGAATTCGGCAATAAGGTGGACATCACCATGGTCGGCTTCCCGGTCATCCGTGGGAAATTGCCGACGGCCTTCGACATGTACGAGCAGGCGAAGAGCATGGGCAAGGGCAACGAAATGAAGGCCGTCTTGTTCCGCACCATCCATAAAGACAAGATCGACGGGGTGCTCGACCGATCGATTCGCTCGTTGCTCATCAAGGAAGTCGGTTTGGATGTCGAGGCGTTCGAAGCCGGTATGGAG
>CAYNLM010000002.1:0-79734 GCA_964398045.1 uncultured Nitrospira sp.
ACGCACCTCTACTTACAAACCGCTGCACACGCACTGAACATCGTGCCAGCCTCTTCGGCCTCTCCACATGTCATCGGTGTCGACCGGGACGCCGCGAAGCTGAAAGCCGGCTTCCACATGGACCAGTCGGAGCTTTCCCATGGAGAAATCTCAAGGCCTCTTCCTTCCAGGATTCTGGCTTCTCGCCGGGAGCCAGATAACCGAGAAAGTTATCGCCCTGATCGCAAAAATCAAGCGTACAATCCAGCCCCACCACATAACGACGCCTCTCTTCTTCGACGAGAGCCCACAACGCCAATGGAGAAATCCAGACCGGATTAATGGGTGACAACGACGGCGATGGCTGATTCGCCCAAGGGCCCTCTTCATCTCATGAAAGGTTTCTGAAGCTCCCGGTCTTCACCGTTGCAGGAACATCAAATGCGTTCCTTCTCCTGCGAAAGAGCCCAGATGCAGCTCAGGACGGCCGAGAGCGTAGTTTGTCGGAACGAAGAGAGGGACGAGAAGAAATCAGATCCGGAAGGTGCACAAAAGCGTATAGAGAGGAAGAGCAGATCTGTCATCAGGGACTGGTTCGTCGCGTGTGGCCAGCCCTTCGCTTGGGACGACCTCCACAGGCAAGTCCAGTGTATCGGCGACGGTCACCTGCCCCTCAGCCGTACCATCACCCATGGATTCTTTTGCAGAGGTCACAGACTCCTGGCACATCCCTCCGCCTTCTTCCATGACATGGGCTCCATGAGTCTCGCCGTGATTGAGAGGACGTATTTCCGTCTGTGCCGACGCTTGCAAACCCGGGAGAAGCGAAGGACAGAGGATCCCCATGCCCTGGCAAAGAACGATGGCCACTAAGACCATTATCGAGAGTGCTTCAAGACGTCGAATTACCATGGTCTTCTCCTCTCGTTAGATGGAGCATTTGTCATCCGTCGTGAAGCCGGCGGAACGGACACAGCCGACAACAATCATTCCGCAGGCGTACTATTCCTCGAGCGACGCCGAGACACTACCACCCCTCAGTGGCTATGGCCGTCTCCTCCGTGGCCGGGCATTGGAACCTCTTTCTCCGGAACCGACACACCCGCGAGCGGGGGCGAATTCCAGATCACTTTATTGCCCGGCGCCAGATTCGCCGCTTTGATGAAATGCGTATCTCCTTCACGCATGGCTCCGAGGCGATATAAGGTCTTACCCAGGTTGTAGTGGGCTTCCGCCAGCTCGGGGGATGCCGCGATCGCCGCCTCGAAATGTTGCTTCGCACTGTCCCATTGACCATGTTCGTACGCATGAATGCCCTCATCATTATGACCGGCCGCGGTGGCATTCGTACCAACGGGCGCAGCTAGGAGAACCGGCTTGGGCGTGGACTGGCATCCGTTTGTCATAAAGGTACCCACCACCATTGCGATTACGACGATCTCTCTGTATGACATCACGTCCTCCCGTACGTCGTTTGGTTTGCCTCCAACCCCGTCTCGCTCGCCTTCGGTTTTTACGGCCTTCAACAGTAAAGCTGCTTTCATGGTCATCCTAAGAAGTCAGCTGGGCACTCCCTGCCCTCAGTGATGCACCAAACCTCAACTTTCCTGTCACCCGGGTTCCGAATCACTCCATCACATCGCCGAGTCATCAGAGACAACTTCCCCAAGACCACGAGCGTGCTCCGGTCGCCGTTCTGTGAGAGAGGCTGCCTTCAACTCCGTCTGCCACCGCCAGATGACGTACAGCGCCGGGATCACCACCAGGGTCAGGAGCATGGCGGTGAAGACGCCGCCGACCATCGGCGCGGCCAGCCGCTTCATCACATCCGCGCCGGTCCCGGTGGCCCACATCACCGGGAGCAGACCGAGAATGTTGGAGAGGGAGGTCATGCTGACGGCCCGGATCCGCACGAGCGCCCCTTCCTGGACGGTCTCGATTAGATCCGCAAGCGTGCGCAGCGTGCCGGCCCTCTGCCGGCGTGCGCAGGCCTCGTCCAGATAGGCCAGCATCACGGCGCTGGTCTCGGCTCCGACACCAGCCAGCGCAATCAGGCCCACCCAGACGGCGATACTCATGTTGTAGCCCAGCAGGGCCAGCGACCAAATCCCTCCCACCATGGACAGCGGGACGCCAAGGAGAACCATCAGCGATTCAGCCACCGAGCGGAAGGTGAAGTAGTACAGAATGAAAATGATCGCGATTGTGAGGGGGATGAAAATGGTCAGGCGCTCCCGCACGCGCTGCATGTACTCGTACTGGCCCGACCAGCTGAGGGTATAACCCGCGGGCAGCTTCACTTTCTCGTTGACCACCCGCTTGAGATCTTCCACATAACTCCCGACATCCCGACCGGCCATGTCGACATAGACATACCCGGCCAGCATCGCGTTCTCATCCCTGACCATCGGTGGGCCGGTGACGAACCGTAATGTTGTCAGTTGCCCGAGTGGTACCTGTGCGCCACTCGGCGTATCCACCAGCACCCGCTGAAGCTTGTCGGGATCGTCGCGCAGTTCACGGAGGTAGCGAAGGTTCACGGGGTACCGCTCCCGGCCTTCGATCGTCGTCGTGATATTCTCTCCGCCGATCGCCGACTCAATGATTCGTCCGACTTCCATCAGCTTAAGCCCATACCGGGCGATCTCATCCCGGTTGATGTCGAAATCCAGAAAGTAGCCACCAGAAACGCGCTCAGCATACACACTCCGTGTCCCCGGCACTTCTTTCAACACCATCTCCATGTGCTGGCCGATGCGCTCGATCTCCTTGAGGTCGGGGCCGAAAATCTTGATGCCGACAGGGGTGCGCACCCCTGTGGTGAGCATGTCGATGCGCGCCTTGATCGGCATGGTCCAGGCATTCGTCACGCCGGGCAGTTGAAGCGCCTTATCCATTTCATCGATCAGACTGTCATAGGTCACCCCCAGCCTCCACTGCTCCTTGGGCTTGAGCTCGACCACGACCTCCATCATGCTGAACGGCGCCGGATCGGTCGACGTCTCCGCTCGTCCCGCTTTGCCAAAGACCCATTCCACTTCCGGAAAGGCCCGGAGCTTGCGGTCCATGATCTGGAGCAACCGGCCAGCTTCGGTTACCGAGATGCCGGGCAACGTCGTCGGCATATAGAGAATCGTGCCTTCATACAAAGGCGGCATGAACTCGGCTCCCAGACGGAGAAACGGCGGAATTGTGAACAGCGTGAGGAGGACAGCGCCTCCGATCACGGCCCACCGGAACCGCAAGGCCCACCGGAGAACCGGCGCGTAGAGTTGCTGCAATGTCCGGCTGATCGGATGGCGCTGCTCGGAGATGATACGACCACGTACCAGCAGCGGCAGCAGCGCTGGAATGAGGGTGATGGCGAGGAACGCACTCATCGCGATTGCGAGGTTCTTCGTGACCGCAAGCGGTCGGAACAGCCGACCTTCCTGGGCCTCCAGCGTGAAGACCGGCATGAAGGCAATGGCGATCACTAACAGCGACGCGAAGATCGAGGGGCCAACCTCTTTGGCAGAGTCAATGAGGACCTGGGTACGGTCGCCAGGCCGCCCTGCGCGCTCCCATTCTTCGAGCCGCCGATGGGCGTTATCGACCATGACGATGGACGCGTCGACCATATCACCGATCGCGACGATAATACCGCCAATCGACATGATGTTCATGCCGGTGCCGAAGTACCAGATCGGAATGAACGAGATCAGCACTCCGATCGGGAGCGTCAGGATCGGCATCAAGGCTGAGCGCAGGTGCAGCAGGAAGCCCACGATCAGAGCACCAACCACGAGCAGTTCTTCGATCAGGTTCTCTTTGATCGTGGCAATGGATTCCTGGATGAGATCGCTCCGATCGTAGGTAGCGACGACTTTGACGCCTTTCGGCATCGAAGGCTCCAGTTCCTTGAGCTTCACCTTGAGCCGTTCGATGACGGTCAGCGCATTCTCGCCGAACCGCATGACCACGATGCCGCCCGCGACCTCCCCCTGACCATTGAGCTCGACCAACCCCCGCCGCATGTCCGGTCCGAGGTTGACCGATGCCACATCCCGCAGGAGAATGGGTGTGCCGTTTGGGTTGACGCTCACGGTGATTTTTTCGATGTCCTCGACGCGCTGGATGTAACCCCGCCCCCGTACCAGGTACTCGATGCCGGAAAACTCCACGACCCGACCGCCCACGTCGTTGTTACTGTCTCGGATCCGCTCGACGATATCGGATATGGAGAGCCGGTAGGCCAGGACCTTTGTCGGATCCAAGTTGACTTGGTACTGGCGGACGAAACCGCCGATACTGGCCACTTCTGCGACTCCCTCGACCGTGCGGAGCCAATAGCGGAGGTACCAGTCCTGAAAACTCCGCAGGGAGGCGAGATCGTGCTTGCCGGACTCATCGATGAGCGCGTACTGGAACACCCAGCCGACCCCGGTGGCATCCGGCCCAAGCTGGGGCGCGACGCCAGCCGGAAGCCGGCCTGCTAGCTGATTCAGATACTCGAGCACGCGGGATCGAGCCCAATAGATATCCGTCCCGTCTTTAAAGAGGACGTACACATAGGAGTAGCCGAAGTCAGAAAAGCCCCGCACCACGGTCACCTTCGGCGCCGAGAGAAGGGCGGTGACGATCGGATAGGTAATCTGGTCCTCCACGAGATTCGGGGACCGGCCGGGCCACGTGGTATAGACGATCACTTGGGTATCGGAGAGATCCGGGAGCGCGTCGACCGGCGTGTGCTGCAGGGCCCAGAGGCCAGCCGAGGCGAGGGCGAAGACCAAGAGAAAGACGATGAAGCGATTTCTTGCACTGAACTCAATAATTTTTTCTACCATTCGCTGCCTCGTCTCTCCGGAGCCGCCGATCGTTCTATCAATGCTTCATCCCTCCCATGCCCCCCATGCTCTCGACCGCGGCCTTCAACTGGCTCTCAGAATCGATCAGGAAGTTGGCTGAGGTGACGATATGATCCCCTTCCTTGAGCCCTTCCACCACCTCGACATACTCGCCGGTTCGCGCTCCGACCGTGACCGTGCGCCACTCAAGCTGGCCGCCCCCATGGTGAATGAAGATGACCTGGCGTTGTCCGGATTCCAGGATCGCGTTCCGGGGCACGGCCAATCGGGTACCAAGGTTGATGCGTAGCTCCACATTCGCATACATCTCCGGCTTGAGCTTTTCACCCGGGTTCTCCAACTCGAACCGAACCCTGGCCGTGCGCGTCTTCGGATCAAGCGTCGGATAGATGAAGCCCACATGGCCATGGAGTTTCGTGCGAGGATCATAGGAGAGCGTGACCGTGGCCCCCTGGCCGATGTTGATAAAGGGCAGCTCATATTCATAGATGTCGCCGAAGATCCAGATGTGGGAGAGATCGGCGATCATGTACAGTTCTGTTCCCGGGCTCACGTACGTCCCCCGGCGCGCTTCCATCCGAGTCACAGTTCCGCTGATCGGGGAATGCATCGGCAAGGTCCGGAGGACTTTTCCCGTTCGCTCAAGTTCCCGGATGTGATCCTCGGTGATGTCCCACAATTGGAACCGACGACGGGTTGCTTCCAGCAGATCTTTCGCTCCGCGTGACACTTCCGGAAACTCGCTTTGGCCAAGCTCCTTGAGGCTCTGCACAGCAAGCAGATACTCTTCTTGTGTGGCGACCAGATCAGGGCTGTAGATGGTAAACAAGATCTGTCCCTTCTTTACATGATCCCCGATCGCGCTCACCAACAGCTCATCGATCCAGCCGGCAAATTTGAGGTTCACGCGAGCGAGGCGGCGCTCATCAATTTCTACCCGGCCGACCGTGCGAATGACTTTTTCAAGGGGGCGACGTTTCACCTCTTCGAATATCACGCCGATCGTCTGTAACCGGTCGGGTGCAATCGTCACGGTACGTGATGTCACATCGGGTGACAGTAAGGGCCGGCCCCCTCCTGTCCGTTCCTTCTCTTCTTTAGGCACCGGCTTTTCCGCTGCTGGATGTTCCATGCCGGGCATGGCCTCATGGGTCGGCATCGCCTCAGATTGCGTCTCGGGAGGTGCCGGCATGGAATCCCGGGTTGCCCACCACGCAATGGCGAGCCCCACAGTCAGCAGAAGTGCCAGGCCGAAATACAGAGGCCGACGAGTCATTGGCCCTGAGTTCCCTCCTGGACTATCCCAGTCAAAGGCCCGCCCGTGACCGCTTCGAGCCGGGCCAAGGCGCGCTCGTGATTCACCATCTCGCCGTGCAACTCAAGTTGGCTATCCTGCAAGGTCAGCAGACTGTTCAACAGGGTCAGGAAATCCACTTTCCCGACGGCATACCCGGCCTGGGCGGCCCGCAAGGCCAGTGTCGCTTGCGGGATGATGGCGTCACGTAAGATTGTGATCAGCCGTTCTGCCCGCTGAGCTTGCACAAAGCCGTCCTTGACCTGGAACAATAGATCCTGCCGGGTGGCGGCCAACTCCTCGCGCGCGCCCGATAAGCCGGCCAGGGCTTCATTCACCCCTTGGCGTTGTTTGGATTGATAGAACAGCGGGATCTTGATGCCCAGCATCACCTGGTAGCCGTTGTCATTGATCCGATCATTCCGGAGGCCTAAGGCGGTGACGTCAAAATCAGGCAAGTACTGACGCCGCGCGAGCGACACGGATTGTTCAGACCGATCCACGCTCTTGGCCGAGGCGATGAGGGCCGGCGAAAAGGCATCGGCCCGTCGGCTGAGCTCAGGCAAGGGGATCGTCATGATGGTGGTCTGAATTTCTTCCGGTGTGCCGAGCGGCCCGGCGGGCGGGCGGTTTAAGAGACGATTGATCGCGGCATGCAGGCTCTCTTTTTGCTGCTCCAACACCGCCAAGCGGTCCAGGACACGGGAGATTTCCACTTGCGCACGGAAGACATCCTGCTGGGCGGCTTGACCGACGCTATAGCGGGCTTTGGCCGTTTTCTCGAACTGGATCAGGAGCACCTTATTCCGATCAACAATCTCACTGCTCTTGTGAATGAAGTGCAGACTGTAATAGGCCTCTTTCAGAGTGGCGATAAGCCGAAGCCGGGTCGCGTGATATTCCTGTTCAAGCCGTTCGGATTCCCGTTGTGCGATATCACCCTTGAGGCTCAGTTTGCCGGGAAAGGGAATCTCCTGCCCGAATCCGTACATCGCGCCTTGCAGCGGGTCGGTCATCGGCATCCGCTGGTAACCGAATTGGAGTTTTGGGTCGGGCAGCGTTTGCACTTGCGGGACGACCGCCTTGGCAGCCTCCCACCGTTGGCGAGCCGCTTTGAGTTCCGGATTCGCCGCCTCGACTTCCTGCACGAGGCTCTGCAAGTTGAGTCGAGGCTCACCGGCAGCAGCCTGTATGGTATCGTCCCCGGACAGCACACGATGTTCTTGTGCGGCACCGGCGAAGAGTGGAGTCGCACCGGCAAAAAAGAGCAGGACGACCCAACACGCCCACGAACGACGATGAAATATTAATCGATCCATGGAACACCTCCAGACGACGTTGAGGAAGAGATCAACGCCGGCTCCGCACACAAGCCGAGCGGTCAGCGAACGAATGGGAGGTGTGAAATCAGATTCGAAGTACCGGCAGGTCAACGATGAGGGGAAGGACAAGGGAGAAGGCTCTGCTCCGGGACCATTGCGTTTCGACGGAAAGAGTCAGGATTACAGGAGGGGGAGTCGGAAGTGCTGCCGCATGGCTGATATCCACGACCATGCTATTTCTGACCTGACGTTCAGGCGACGATGTCACTGAAGGCGGACACATGGTCGTCCCCTCCATCGGGCAAGCCGGTGTCTCTTCGACGAGCCATGCCGTCTCTTCCGCCACCGCGAGATCAGGCAAGACGCACATCGTCCCGATCACCTGGCAGAAGGCAAAGAAGAGCACCAGCGCTATGTACTGCATATCGGTTCGTCGAATCATGGGGTCGCCCATAATTTCCGGGAAGGCCTGCGTTGCGGAAATCGATGCGCATACTTTCCATCAACTGCAGCAGGCACGTCAAGTCTGTGAATTCACCCTATCAACGAAAGAGCATCAGCAATGCCACATGATAGAGGAACCCAACAGTTTTGAAATCACACATACTCCCAAAAGCTTAAATAAGCATACAGAGCACCTCGGAACCTCATCTCGGGTTCCGATTGAGGCGTTTTGGGCCAGATTCTCATCCTGATACCTGTGGCAATGCGCAGCACAATGCTTCTTGCATCCACACTTATCGAAAGAGCAACCACAGCCCCAGCGCATAGCTGATGATCATCAAGAGACTGTCCGGCTCGATCAGCATGAACCGTTTTTCGACGCGATAGATGATTCCCATCAACCCGATGTTCATCATCAGGATACTCCAGAGGGCCGTGAGGCCATGCGCCTGGCTCACCGTCCCGAGCAGGCTTCCTCCCCGGTAGGCCGCATCGGCAAAGAAGAAGGCCGCCATGTTGAAGGCATTGCTGCCGAACAGATTCCCTACGGCCAGATCGAACGCGCCCAGGCGCACCGCGGCGATCGAGGTCGCCAATTCCGGCAACGAGGTGGTGATGGCGACCAACGACGTGCCGATAAACGTCGCGCTGGTGCCGGTTTCTTCGGCAATGCGCTCAGCCGACCATGCCAGGAAGGGCGCGGCCACCAGCAAGACGAGCGCCGCCACGGAAAAGCCGAGGAGCGCATGCCGCAGTTCGTCACGCCGGGTGGCCGCCGCCTCACGTTTCGCCGCGCTGCCCTCCACCACCGCTTCCTGCTCGCGCCAACGACGCTTCATGTCCTCTTGCCGGAAGACCAGCCGCATACCCAGCACGTAGAGAATGAATAAGGTCAGGCTTTCCAGCCCGATGCCGAGATGCGTGACATGAATCGGCTGCAGGACGAAGAACGCGGCGAGGCCCGTCAGGACCATCGCCAGCGCAGCGGTCAACGTGTGCTCCAGCGCGGCCTGTTGCCAGACCCGCTTCTGGCGATGCAGCAGGTCGATGAGTCCCAGCGTCAACATGTTGGTGAGGCCCGCGCCGAAGAGATCGCCGGCCGCCAAATCAGCCGCGTTGAGCCAGCCGGCGCTGATCGTCGTGAAGACTTCCGGCAACGACGTGGCGGCGGCCATCAGCACGACGCCGATCCACACGCGCCCCAATCCGGTCAACTCTGCGATCTGATCGCCGTATCGCGAGAGCCTCGTCCCCGCCAGGACAATCGCCGAGGCGCTCGCGGCGAAGATCAGCCAGATCATCATTGTTCCTTCTTCCAACTTACTCAACGGCAGGCCGCAAGGCCGGAACCTCAGCGAGCGACATGGCGGGCAATCACCCATTCAGTGGCCAAGTGAACCAGCGTGCGACGACATTGCGCCGCCCCGGCGCAGCCTCATAGGAGCACGCGACGATGATGTCAACGATCCATCTGCTCGAATAGATAGATGAGTGCATCATGTCGCCGCTGAGGGTTCCGGCCTTGCGGCCTCCTATCCCCCTTCTTTCTCACCCAGCGGGACGGCAGGGTCGATCCCTTATCGCGCGCATCGAGGGAGCACATTCCGATGTGCGGCCTCGGCGAGCGCAGGGATCGTCCCTGTCGCCCCGCCCCCCTCACACCCAATCCGATCCAACCGGCGCATCGGCCCGTTCCGCAAATCGGTGATACAGCGCCGGGAGCACGACCAGCGTCAGCGCGGTGGAGGTAAACAGGCCGCCGATGACGACGGTCGCGAGCGGCCGTTGGACTTCCGCGCCGATGCCTTGTGCGAGGGCGAGCGGCAGGAGACCGAGCAAGGTCGTCATCATCGTCATGACGACCGGGCGCAGCCGCACCGCGCAGCCGCTGACGATCGCCTCGTCCGTTTGTCTGCCCTCGTTCCGCAACTGGTTGATGTAGGACACCAGCACGATGCCGTTTCCGACCGCCAGCCCGAACAGTTCAATGAAGCCGATCGAGGCCGGCACGCTCAGATATTGCCCGCTCAGCCAGAGTGACACGACGCCGCCGATCAAGGCAAACGGGAGGTTCAGGATGATCAACGCGGCATACCGCAGCGAATGGAACGCCCAGAAGAGGAGAAAGAACACCAGCCCGAGGGTGACCGGCACGACGATCAGCAGCCGCGCATAGGCCCGCTCCATGTTCTCGAACGCCCCGCCCCACGTAATCCGGTAATTTTCCGGCAAGCGCACCTGCGCCGCCAGCTTCCTGCGCCCTTCATCGACGACGCCGCCGATGTCGCGGCCGACCACGTTGAATCCGATATAAATGCGGCGCTTCACCTGCTCGCGGCTGACCCGGAGCGGTCCCTCGCGCATCTCGATCGTGGCCAGATCGCTCATGGGGATCAGCGCGCCGGAGGCGGCCTTGACCCGAATGTCTCCGATGGTGGTGATGCTGTTCCGGGTCGGTTCCGGAAACCGCAGGATGAGCTGAAACCGCCGCTCCCCTTCATACACCTGGGTCGCAGGCTTGCCGCCGATGGCGGTGGTGACGATCTCTTGGACGTCCGCCACATTGATCCCGTAGCGGGCGATCTTCTGTCGGTCGATGTCCACCGTCAGATAGGGCTGGCCGGCGATTTGTTCCACCTTGATATCTTTGACCCCCTTGATCTGTTGCATCAGCGCGGCGATTTCTTCGGCCTTCTGGTGGAGGACGTCGAGATCGTCGCCGAAGAGTTTGATGGCGCATTCCGTGCGGATGCCGGAGATCAGTTCGTCCACTCGTTCTTGAATCGGCTGGCTCATGAGCACCGAGATGCCGGGGATCTCCGCCAGCTTCCGCCGGATCGCGTCCGTCAACTGCGCTTGCGTCTTGGCCGTCTTCCAGGTGCTCCGGTCGCGCAAGGACACGATGGGGTCGCTCTCGTTCGGTTCTTCCGGTCCGAAGGCGATGTCGGGCCGGCCGATCTTGCTCACCGCCATCTTCACTTCGGGAAATTCCAACATGGCCTTGTGGGCTTGCTTCTCCATGTCGATCGACTCCGGCAGCGAGACACTCGGCAGCCGGACGACCTGCGGCGTCAGGGCGCCTTCTTCCAGAATCGGGATGAATTCCCGGCCCACAAACGGCACGAGGGCAAGACTGACCAGCACCAGCGCCGCCGAGCCGATCAAAACGGCTCCGCGGTGCCGGAGCGTCCAGTGCAGGACCGGCAGATACCGCTGCTTCATCCAGAGCGTGAGGCGCGTGTCTTTCGGATGATCCCCGCGCAACAACAGAGAGGCCAGGACCGGCGAGAGCGTGAGCGTGACGACCACCGACGCGAGGAGCGCGATCACCAGCGCGTAGGCCAGCGGCGCGAACATTTTTCCTTCCATCCCGTGGAGCGTCATGAGCGGCAGGAACACGACGCTGATGATGAGAATGCCGAACAGGATCGGCCGGCCGACCTCTTTCGTCGCCTGCAGGATGATGTCGAGCCTGCCTCGCGTGGTCGCCCCGTTGTGCTGAGCAAGATGCCGATAGACGTTTTCGACGACCACCAGCGAGCCGTCGGCGATTTCGCCGATCGCGATGGCCAGGCCCCCGAGCGTCATCAAGTTGGCCGAGAGCCCCAGCCGCTCCATCACGATGAACGTGACCAGCGGCGTCACGATCAGCGTGACGGTAACGACAATGGCGCTGCGCACATGGCCGAGAAAGAAAAAGAAGACGAAGACCACCAGGACGATGCCTTCGATCAAGGCATCCCGCACGGTATGGAGGGCGGCCGCGACCAGTTCGATGCGATCATAGAACGGCACGATCCTTGTGCCTGCGGGCAGGACGTGCTCGTGTTGCCGCAGTTCCTCGACCCTGGCCGAGACCGCTTCGACCACCTGACGCGCGTTCCCTCCCCGGAGCATAAGAATAGTTCCCGTCACGACCTCCCGTTCCCCGTTGAGCACCGCCGCTCCGTGCCGGACCGCATGGCCGATCCGAGCCTCGGCGACATCGCGGACGAAGACCGGCGTGCCGCCCGACTCTTTCACAATGATGGACTCGATATCGCCCACCGTCTTGATCAGGCCGAGTCCACGGACGATCGACCGCTCCGCGTGACGCTCGAGAATATTTCCGCCGGCATTGGAATTGTTTTTGGCCACCGCATCGAAGATGTCATGCAGCGTCAAGTCGTATTTGCGGAGCTTCGCGGGATCCACCAGGACTTGATACTGCTTCACGAATCCGCCCAGCGCGTTCACGTCGATCACGCCCGGCACGCCCTTGAGCAAGGGACGCAAGACCCAGTCTTGCAGGGTCCGTTGATCCGTCAGCTCCGCTTCGACAATTTTGGAATCGCGCTCCGCCGCGTGCGGTCCCTCCAGGTAATATTGATAGACCTCGCCCAGCCCCGTGCTGACCGGCGCCATCACAGGATCCAGTCCTTCCGGCAATCGCTCTTTCGCCGCGATCATCCGTTCAAGCACCAACTGGCGGGCAAAGTAGATATCGACGTCGTCTTGAAACACGACCGTCACCTGAGAGAGCGCGAATTTCGAGAGGGACCGGATCTCCGCGAGGCCCGGCAAGCCGGTCATTTGAAGCTCCAGCGGATAGGTGATGAACCGTTCGACCTCGACCGGCGACAGCCCCCGCGCCTCTGTCAGCACCTGCACCTGAATATTCGTGACGTCGGGATAGGCATCGATCGGAATCGATTGAAAGGACCAGAGACCGGCAAGGGAAAGCAGGCAGGCGAGGCCGAGCACCAGGATCCGCTGACGCAGGGAGAATTCCAGAAGAGAAGCGATCATGGCGCCGGTTCGATCTTGTGCCGTTCCATTTCGGACTTGAGCACGAAGGAGCCCCTGGTCACAACCGGCTCGCCGGCCTGAACCCCATCGAGCACGGCTACGACATCCCCATACTCCGCGCCGAGCCGGACGGTCCTGACCTCGAATTCAGAGGGGGCGCGCCGGACGAACAGCATCTTGCCGGCCGGTCCGTTCTGAACCGCCGACAGCGGGACCGTCAGCGCCTCGGGGTCCGGAGCCGCGTACACCCGGACCAGCGCGAACATCTCGGGCTTCAAACGCTTCTCGGGATTCGGAGCGGTGACCCTGACGCGCAAGGTGCGTGTGGCAGGATCGAGCACGTCTCCGATGTAGGTAATGGTGCCGTGGAAGACGGCATGAGGATAGGCCGCAGCGATCACTTCGACCGTCTGGTCTTTTCGGATGAACTCCACATCCTTTTCCGGCACGTTCGCGACCACCCACACGTTGGAAAGGTCCGCGACGGTGAAAAACTTCTGGTGGGTTTCGACGACCTCTCCCCGCGTAATGTTGCGCATGATGACCCGCCCGTCGAACGGCGCGCGCAAGGGCACGTCGGCTTTGATTGTATGCTCACGGTCCAGCCGCTGCAGTTCTTCCCGAGGCACCCCCAGCAGTTCCAGACGGTTCTGCGTTTCACGGGCCTCGGCCCGCGCGGTCTTTATCTCCGCTTCGCGGCGCTGAAGTTCGGCCAGGCTCACCGCCTTGTGCTCGTGCAGATCTTTCGCCCGTTGATACGCCAGATCCGCTTCGTACAGCCTGGCGGCGGCCTTCAGATAGGCGCCCTCGGCCAATCCAAGATCGGTGCTGTGCAGCATGGCCAACAGCGCGCCTTTTTTCACGTCAGCCCCCACATCCACGTGCACCTTCACGACACGACCGCGGATGAGCGTCGTCACTTCGGCCAGTTCATTTTCGTTGGCCTGGATCGTCGCGGGAAACACGCGAGACACACGATATTCCCCGCGGACGACAGGGGTCACATCGATGGCCGCCCGCGCGAGTTCTTCAGCGGACAGATGGATGAGTCCAGGCTGCACGACGACAGGAACCGGTTTGGCGGCGGAGGTTTCTTCCGGTTGCTTTCCGCAGCCGACCAGACCGAACAGGCTTGCCGCTGCCGCGATTCCAACTATGAGAAAGTCGCCTTGAGATCTGCTCGGCCACATAGGATTGCCGGCACACGCCAGCCCTCATCCGGGAGAGATTTGGCACACCCGTCACTATCCCGCTTATCCAGCATGAGGCATGCCTCACAAACTCCCCATTATTGCGACCAGTTTGGTGGAAGCCGTGGCCTTTTGCCACGTTATGGGAAACCCACCCGTGGTGAAAGGCGACAAAGAGACCTATTTCGGGAAGGCCTGCAGCGGATTACCGCCAAGGGAGAGCCGAATCAGCCGAGTAGAGCTTGGCAGCCAGCGGGTGGCCGAGAGCGTCAGGAGTGCGCCGGTGAACGCGGCGGTCATATCCTTCTGCGCGTCCCATTCGTCGCCTTGTGTGCCCAGATACAGCGTCCCCAATTCTGGGCTCACGACCATCGCGACGATCGCTTCGATCACTTCAAAGAAACCGCTCTGGGCCAGAATCGCGCTCGCCGGCAGGTAGTAGGACCAAAAGCCTCGGACGTGAGCCAGACGCACGAGGAGTTCCCGCATCGGATACACCAACAGCAAGCCGAAGGAAAAATGCACGAGGCGATCGAACGGATTCCGGCTCAAGGCAAACGCATCCTTAAGCCAAAACCCGAAGGGTACCTCGGCATAGGTGTAATGGGCGCCGATCGCATGCAGCGTCAGGAACAAGGCGATCAGGCAATAGGAGACGTTTGAAAATCGGAAACGGCGGTAGGTCAGGATCAAGACCGCGACGCCCGTGAGCGCCAGCAGATTTTCAAGCAGCCAATCTCTCCGATTGACCGGCTCGATGGCCAACCAGATCCAGAGCAGACTGTAGCCCAGCAGTAATCCCCACACCAGCCGCCGGTTTGTCGGCTCCCTGTTGCGCCGGTCTGTTGTTGCAGCCGCCATGGGCGCGGACTATTCGGAGACGGCTGCTTCGGCTTGCAGCGCCGACTGTGTCCCGCGCCAGGCGCGCGCGATGGCCAGCACCGTGACACAGAGCACCGCCCCATAGAGCGCGGCGGCCATGTCCTTCTGCGCGTCCCACACATCGCCCTGCGAGCCGAGATAGGCGATGCCCAGCTCGGGATGCACGGCGCCCGCGACCCACGATTCGATAATTTCCCACAGGCCGCTCAGGCCAAGCACCGTCATGACAGGCAGGTAGTAAGCCAACCAGCCGCGCACTCCGCCCGTTAATCGAAACAACTCTTCAATTGGGTAGGCCAACAAAAAGCCGAAACTGAAGTGCACGATCCGATCGAAATGATTGCGGTTCATGTCCAGCGCCTGCTGCAGCCACGTTCCCACCGGCACTTCTGCATAGGTGTAATGCACGCCCACGGTATGGAGCGTGAGAAACACGGTAATCAACGTGTAGGACGCGTGCGAGAGCGGAAACACACGGTGGGCGGCGATCAGGACCACGACAAACACCGCGGGTAAGATGCTGGCGAGCAACCAGAACTGCGGATCGACCGGCGCCTGCGCCATCCAGACCGAGACGGCGACGTACCAGACTAACAAGCCGAGGGACACCCATTTGTTACGAGACACGAGCCTTGCTCCTTGTGACAGGTGGTGGGACAGCCGCACGACAAGAACAAATCCCTCAACCAGACCGCTTTACTGTACTGGAGAGACCCGGTTGCTGCAACTGGACCCCCATAAAATATGCGTAGGTCGCGTGAAGCTATGCGATAATGCGTCATGGGGCACGCGCAATTTCCCGACGAACAAACCGGGGCCGGCGAATTCAAGCGCCAACCGGACGCCTTCCGTGAGCATGTCACGGCGAACGGAAGTTCGGGATTCCCGGCGGCAGCGGGCCGCTACCATCTCTATGTGTCCTGGGCCTGTCCCTGGGCGCACCGGACCCTCATCGTGCGCAAGCTCAAGAAGCTGGAGCCGGTCATCGGGATGACGGTCGTGGATCCGATTCGCGATGAACGGGGCTGGGCCTTCCGCGAAGGTCCCGGCCACTCGCTCGACCCGATCAACGGCTTTCAGTTTTTGCGCGAGGCCTACAAAGCGACGGATCAAAATTATGTCGGGCGCGTGACCGTGCCGGTCCTCTGGGATACCGTCACCAAGCGCATCGTCACCAATTCAGACGACGATCTCATGCGCATGTTCAACAGCGAGTTCAATCGATTGACCGAGAGCCCGCTCGACTTGTATCCCGAAGGGCTGCGGCTGGAAATCGACGAGCTCAACACCTTCATCTACGAGAACGTGAACGACGGCGTCTACCGAGCGGGATTTGCCACGTCACAATCCGTCTATGAGCGCGCGGCGCGGCGTCTCTTCGAAGCGCTCGATCAACTCGATGCGCGGCTGGCGACTCGCCGCTACCTCTTCGGGCCGGAGTTCGTCGAAACCGATTGGCGCTTGTTCGTCACGCTGGTGCGTTTCGACGCCGTGTACCACGGACATTTCAAGTGCAACGTCCGGCGCATCATCGACTACCCGCATCTCTTCGGCTATCTCAAAGACCTCTATCAAACGGACGGGATTGCGGACACCGTGAACTTCGATCACATCAAGCGCCACTATTACATCACCCACGACGACATCAATCCCACGCGCATTGTGCCGATCGGCCCCGACCAAAACCTCACAAGCCCGCACGGCCGCGAACGGTTATCCTGACTTCTCTTCTCTCTCATTCCCGGTTCCCGCCGGGGCAATTACCAGTAATTTGGAGCCCGCCTACTTGCTATGATCCTGGGACACGAGTATAAAAACGGCGTACGGCTGTCGCGCAGGTACAGTGTCCGTGAAAGTACTTGTCAGTGTCTTCTTTCCTTCAGGAGGACATCATGATGGCTACCACGATATATCTCGCCTTCGTTGGCCTCATTCTTACATTCAGCACGTCATGGGTTGTCGGCAGCGCTTACGCGAGTGTCTCTTCGACGGCTCCTGTCGCGTCGTTTGTCGCGATTGATCATGGCTTCCAAGGGCCCGACACCTTGCGGGCCGGCCTCACGACCCTTCGCCTGCACAACCGCGGACGGGAACCTCACCAACTTCAGCTCCTGAAATTGACCGAAGGAAAATCGCCGGGCGACTTGGCGGCAAGCCTCCCGCGCCTCTCCCCGGCAAGCTTCTCGGCGGGATGGCCGGCCTGGAACCAGGCGGTCGCGGCATGTTCACCGCCTCTCTCGCCCCCGGCCGCTACGCGATGATGTGCCTGTTCCCCAATCCCACCTCCCACGACAACCACGCCGCCAAGGGCATGGTCATGAACTTCACCGTTGAATAATCTCTGGTAGGCCGGACACCGGGCGACGACGCCGCGGAGTCCGGCCCGGAGTTCAGCGCGTCGTCACTCCCCATTCACTGTGGAGACGCATTCACCTTCGTCGCCTCCTTCACCGGCGGCTCGATTTTGATATTCGGGCCCTGCACTTTCGGCAGCAACCCCGCGCCCGGTTTCTCCAGCACCCGTAGGTCACTTTGGTTGATCAACTGCTGCTTCGCATGCGCATCGTCGAACGCCGCGGCTTCCATCAGCGATCGTTCACCGGTCGCATTGGTCTGCCCCGGATCGTTCGCCAACGATTGCCCCTTCACCGGATCGACCGCCTTGCCCATCGGATAGCCCTCATGTTTGGGGAGCATCGCGGGATTCGCGATTACCTCCGAAGCAGTCCACAGCACACATAGCATGACGGTGAATATGATCAGCGAGGTCTTCATTGTTCCACCTCCTTGCTGGACGCGTGAGACACAACAACGCCCTCGTGGATGTCAAGACCGCACGAGGGCGCACCACATGGAAGGGAGTAGAGAAACGACGCGCGTGAACGGTGAGAGGAGTCTCCCCCGGTTTCATACGACCCTCCGGGCGACGCTTCAGCATCCCTCACAGAGGAGCGCGCAGTCAAGGAGGCGGAAAGGGGCGGTGGGAGCCGAGCAAATGAGAGCGGGCACCAAAAATCAGGGCTGCGTCTCATAGCCCGGCCTCTGAAGACCGAGTGTGTGTTGATTTCATTTACGTACCGGAGAGCTCGATCAATCCTTGACTTGCTTGTCAGGTTTCCATACTTTTAGACACATTCATATGCTCTTCAAGGAGGTTTAATTATGAAACGCAAAGAGACACATCTTGAAGAGTTGCGGCGCCTTCAGAGCCAAGTCGAAACACTAAGACGCGATCTAGGAATCTCAGCCCCAGGAACTGTTCTATATTCTTCCTCTCTTCGCATTACAGACGATGATGTTGTCGTAGTTGAGGCTGATGGTTTTGGAGGAGCAACCACAAGCATCGTAGAGGGGAATTATCCCGTGGACTACATCACAAAAGCAGAGAAATGGTTTGCATCTGAGGAGGAGGCGATTAATGCGGCAGACGACGTAGTAGACGGGAAAGCTGTTCTAGACGTTTAGTGGGCGACGCGCGGTCTTACATTATCCTACTTGAGTATTCTCTGCGGAATTCGTCGTAAACGACCCGAAGAACCTTTTGTCTGTCCTCCGGATCGTCAAAGTTAGCCGCCAGCCTGAGAACCTCGTGCTTGCTGATCGACTGAACTTTCATGTCAATGAGGTACTTCTTGACCTCCTTTGAAATGTCGTCAATAACCAAAACCACGTTACCATCCTGAAGACGTTCTCTATCAAAGTTGACCTGCAGTTCAGCGTATAGCTCCTGTGCCTCGGACGCCGTACGTACTTGCAGTTTTTTCACCTGATAAACCACACCAAAGTTTGTAGATAGATCCACACCTTGATCGTGAGCTGCTGTTCGTGTATCGCGGTAAATTTTGCAGGCGAATTTCTCAAGATGGACTTTGAGAACGGCAAAGCTGAATATCTCGAAATTCGCGGGTGTCTTGATCATCTGACCCTGAACCAGTTCAAGGAAACGGTCCAAATCCGATGCTAATCCGATCCGCGCTTCAATGCTGCTTAAGGAGGGAATTAAACCTAAGCGCTCCTGAATGTGTTCATTCACTCTACGCGGGATCCATTCCAAAATCTCTTTTGCGAAAGTAGTGTAGGGGGGAAGGAGTCTGTACCTTAGGTGCCCAACAGATTTCAAAAGACCATAGCGGGACATACGGCTGCCATAGGCATCGTAATACTTAGCCCCAAAATGGATGTCATGCCCAAGGTAATCCCTTAGTTCTTGAACTGCTGCTTTGTAAGCACTAGCAATGTCGGAATCCGTATATACCTGCTTCCCAGTTTTTCTATATTGGCGAAGCATTCCCAAGGTTACTACTGGCATTATAATTTTTGTTTGAGAATTCCTAAGCATGCGCTCGATTTCGCGTTGGCAGTAATTTTCCGAATCCTCGATTCTTGACCTAGCCATTTTATTCACCTACTGAGCTATCTAGGATGCGCACCGAACCCATGTGGCATGGACAGGAGATTGAAGGGCGAAGTCTAGGGGGAAGTTGATGGGTTGTCAATTTACTGAAGCAGGAGTTTATTTCCCCAGCATCCCCAATCCCCGCATCTCATCCAACCATCCCATCCGCTTCTCCTCGCTCATCGTCTCAATGTTGCCGATCAACGTCGTTCTGATCGGCTTGATGCCGCAAAAGGCGAGGATGTTGCGCTTCAAGCTTTTCAGGCTGTGCGCGCAAAACACCCAGCGATAGATGAATGCGGGCATGCCCATTGTCACGACGATGCGCGCCGATTTATCGACGAGGAGCTTTTTCGGCATCCGTCCGGACTTCTGATACTCCGCCCCAAAGCCGGGACGAAAGACCTGCTCGAAGAAGCCCTTCAAGACTGCCGGCATCGATCCATGCCATAGTGGGTACAAGATCACGAGATGGTCGGCCCACTTGATGGCTTCTTGCGCCACCTTGATGGAATCTGGCGGATTTCCCTTTTCGAAATCTTCCTTGGTCCGCAGGAGGGGAAAATCGAGCGTGGCCACGTCGATACGCATCACATCATGCCCACCATCCTCAGCGCCCTTCGCATACTCGTCGGCCAACGCATGACCGAAATGGCGCACCCCCGCATCAGGATGACCTTGGATGATGGCGATGCGCTTGGGCATGTCGCAATGTTCCGCAGCTGAGACGTCATAGCCGGCGGCTCATTTAAAACAGAGGATGATGAGGCGCGCTGCCGGCAGGAACAGACTCTGCTGCGCCGCCGGTATTGCCGAGAAACCGCCACGCCCCCTCTTCATGGACAAGGTAGTGCACCTCGCGCACCCAGCTATCGATCGTGATGGGCTTCCCGCTCTCCTTCTCCGTCCCGTACAAGCCGCCGGTGCAGGTCACAGAGGCCTTCTTCACGCCGTCGGCCTGGACGAGCTTCAACTCGGTAAAGACATGCCGTGAGGAAATCGCGCCATAGTGCTGGAAGACTTCTTCCCAGATCCGGCGCACATCGGCGCGCTTCAAGCCATGGTAATTGTAGGCCTTGGCATAAAACGGCATGAGCGCCTCGACATCGCCCTTCTGCACCGCCGCTTCGGCCTGATCGAACGCGCCGGTCAGTTCCGTCAGCGTCGCCTGATCAGCGGCGGCGACGGCTCCCGGCGCAATCTGCACCGCGGCGGCAACCGGAGTCGGAGGGTGGCACTGGGTCAGGACCACAGTCCCTGCCAGGACCACCAGCATCCCGACCATGCCCCTGTCCTGCATCCATCACCTCACACCAACCGACCTATTCGATCTTGACCGCGATCTCTTTCTTCTTCGCCTCTTCCGTCTTTGGCAGCCGGACCTCCAGCACCCCATCTTTGAACGAGGCCTTGATCTCGCCGCTCTTCACCTCGCAGGGTAATGCCACGCTCCGCAGGAACGATCCGTAGGACCGCTCACGGCGATAGTAGTGATCCTCTTTCACTTCCTCTTCCTGTTTCTTCTCGCCTTTAATCGTCAGGGTGTCTCCCGCCAGATTCACCTCGATGTCTTCCTTTTTCATCCCGGGCAGTTCCGCCTTGACCACCACGGTGTCTTTTTCCTCATACACATCGATGGAAGGCATTCGGATCGAGAGCGGGCGGACGGGCAACCACCGGTCTCGTCCGAAGAGGCTTGGGAAGGGACGATGCCACATGTCTTCCATCAGGCGGTCTAACCAATGCTCGAATTCCTCGCCCCGCGATACGATCTCACCAGATTTTTTGGTCGCAACGGCTTTCTCTTCACTGGCTGCTTTGGTCATGACGCTTCCTCCTCTTGTGACGGGTTGAATAGTCTCATGCAGCGGCTCAGCCCTGAACCCTCATGTCACATTAATAGGCAATCGTGGTGCCATGTGGACAGATGACACGAAGACCTTGATGATCCAGACAGTCCCACATTTGTCCGCCGTTTTCACAACGAGTGGACCGACGGAGGCTGAGGACGATGCCCTCTGTCGAAAATCCTGCCTTCCGCAAGGTCCCTGCGACGCGCGTCGTCAGCTTCTGGGCCTCACGCCTCAGCACCCTGTTGACCTGATCTCCCACCGCAACGGCTCGGGCGGGAAGATGAATACGTTCCAGCGGGAGCGGCGGGACCACACTGACGACGGTGACATCCGGGCGAACGTCCGCGGGCAGCCGCTCCAACCATGCGACCGCGTTCCACGAGTCCATGGAGCCGTCTGCACCAAGCACCACCCGCGTCGGCTTTCTCGCCGACTTCTTCACGACAAGCACAGGACAGGGAGCCTGCATCAGCAATTCCCTGGACACCGTGCCCAACAACAGCGGCTGGAACTCGGTGACCCCGCGTGACCCAATCACCAGAAGATCGGCACGCTCCCGCATGGCCGCTCGGGCGATCGCTTCCGCCGGGCGGCCACGCAACAGCTTGGCACGGACATCCGGCCATGTGGCCGCCGCTTTCACCTCCGCCCACTCGAGCAATCGTGCGCCCCCTTCCAACGAACACTCCAACACCTTCACCAAGGTGGCCCGTCCTGTCCGGTTCAGATTGGGCAGGGATTTGAACTGCCTCATATCGACGGCATGCACGAGGAGCAGTGACGCATCCGTCGGCACACAGAGCTGACGCAGCCAGTCCAAGGCCCATTGGGAATAGCGGGAGCCGTCGATTGCGCAAAGAATCTTCACGTCCCTGTGATCTCCCCTGATGAAAGGGCCTTGCGCACCTTCTCCAGGCAAGCCACGACCTCTTCATCCTCGACCTGAAGAAAATTTTCATAAAACTGGCCGATTCCGAAAAACCATTCAGTGGCGTGGAGGACCACGACCTCATCCACGAGGCTCTTCACTTGGGCCACCACTCGCGGCGGAGCCACCGGCACCGCCGCCACGACTCTCACCGTCTCCGTCTTGAGCAGTGCGCCGAGAGAAGCAAAGAACGTGGCGCCCGTGGCGATACCGTCGTCAACCAAGATGACGGTCTGCCCCTTTAAGGAGGGCAGTGCCCGGCCCTCCCGATACCGCCTGATTCTTCTGTCGATTTCATGCTTCTGACTCCGCGTTTCCTCGTCCAATTGCGCCTTCGTCACCTGGTATTCCCGGATGACATCCTCATTCACATGCAGATAGCCGGTTTCGGCCAGCGCACCCATGGCCAGCTCAGGATTGGCGGGAGCTCCCAGCTTGCGCGTGATCAACACATCCAACGGAACCCGTAGCGCCAGGCTGATGTCATAGCCCACCACCACTCCTCCGCGCGGCAAGGCCAAGACAATGGTGTTCTTGGCATCCTTATAATGGAGCAGTCGCTGAGCCAACTGTCTGCCGGCATCGTGACGATCCCTGAAAAGCCCAAACTCGCTGGTCGGTATCATCTTCTCTCCACTGGCCATGGCACCCACTGCGGAGGTCCCCAATAGGGCCCCCAATAAGATCCCCAATAGGCACCGAAGTATGGATACGGACCACCCCACGCGGGAACACGCGAAGACCAGACTGTCAGCGATGTGATATCGAACGTCGGATAGGTATAGTCGGCGTCATCGACTTGCAGAGTGATCGATCCCGTGACCTCCCCCACGACTGTGATCCGGGTGCCGAACGGAATCGTGGCTGGATCGATGAACTCCTTGCGGAACGCAAGAAACCGCCCATGCGAGTCGGTCAACCGGCCTTTCGGTTCATAGGAATCATCGAGGGGCAATTCAAGAATTTCGATCCTCGTCCCGTCCTGTTTCAGAGGCTTGACGGTCAATACCATCCCACCCACCACAATCAGCCGTCCCTTGTACGAGAGCGGCGACGCCTTCACCTGCAGGAACGACACATTCCGATCCACTTTTTCTTTCAGCTCAGGAGGAACGACCGGAACTCCAGCGCATCCCGCCAGCAGCACACTGATCATGACGGCCACAAGACCCCTCATCAGACTGTCCCAAGTATAGTGAGCAAGCATACCTTGATTCTTCAGCAAGACAGGTGCCGAACATGCAATCACAGGCATCCTTGGGAACTTCCCGTGTCTTCAGGAGAAGTTGAAAGGAACGCCCGGCGCAAGTCTCGTGTGTGCGGGAAGACTGAGGGAGATTTCCACAGTGCAGGCCGACGGCTGCGGCATGGAGCGACAGCACCGCTTAGCTTCTCGACGCGCAGGCCGATGACCCGCAACCTATGCTTGGCTGCCGGCCCTATGCCACAATGCGCGCCAATGATCCGCATGCCCAGCGATACCTTTCGAGGCCCACTGCCTCCTCTCACAGAAGAGCAGCAGGGCCTTGAACAAGAACTGCGTCTGCACGTGCAACAGTTGGCGGGAACGATCGGGGAGCGCAATCTCTTCCGTTACCAGCAACTCCTCACAGCAGCAGACTATATCGGAGCGGGAATGCCACCTACGAGGCGAGAAGATCACGCTCATGCTCAGCTTGGAAACGATCGGGTACTACTCCGATGAGCCGGGAAGCCAGCGGTATCCCTTTCCGGTCAGCTTCTTTTATCCCTCCACCGGAAACTTCATCGCCTTCGTGAGCAACATGGAGCACGCACCATGGGTGAAGCAGCTTCTCACCTCGTTTCGCCGGCACACACGATTCCCCTCCGAAGGAGGAGCGCTGTGGGAATGGATTCCCGGCGTGGCCTGGTCGGACCACTGGTCCTTTTGGAAAGAAGGCTACCCTGCCGTCATGGTCACGGACACTGCGCCCAATCGCTATCCCCACTACCACAGGGCAAGCGACACGCCCGACAAGATTGACTTCGCCCGGATGGCACGCGTTGTCTCAGGCCTGCAGTTGGTACTTCATGAATTGGCGAGCGAGTCTCCTTAGTCATGCCCAGATGACAGGGGGTCATGCGTCCTGAAAACCCTTCTCGACTAATCGGATTTGCCCTTCCGCCAAAAGATCCAGAACAGCGCCGTCACCACGACACCTGCGAGAATCAATTCGAAGATCTCGGCAGACATAGATTCCTTCCGCCGCTCACGCTCACGGGCGAACCTCTAAGCGATTGGCGACCTTATCCACGCCGAACACGTACCAGGCATCGAACTCTGCCATCTCTCTCACGGGATACTTGTGCAGATTGATGCGAGGCTCCCGCTCAAAGACCGCGCGCACCTCTTTCAGAACTCTGTCTCGCTCGCCTTCTGCTTTGACGGACATCATCACCGAGTCGCCCTCCTACATGCAGTCATGATGTAGTCTTGAGCAATGGCAATGCCATGACCCGTGACATCGGGAAGTGCTTGATGATTCTAGGGCACAGCTGGTCGTGACCTCGGGTCCCCTGCGATGATACCGAGCCGGCTGAGGACTAACTCCCCACGCGGCACCAACCCCTTGCTGCAAAAAGCTACGGTCACTGTGATGCCAGCCGAATCGTTCCCCTCATTTGGCAGGAAATCCTCAGGGAGTCTCTTCAGTTGGGTAATACTCTCATGGCATATCTGTTGCTCATCTGGTTTACAAACCACCGCCGCTCTCACCGTGTCACGACACTGCCGGCGCAGGAGATGCCTCGCATGCCCCCTTCTCTTCATTCCCTCGTCATCCAACAAGGGAGATGTTATGCGCTCTTCGCGTACGACATCGGCTGGTCCATCGACCTCGGCGAGGCTGAGCGTCGGATTACTGCGGGGACGGAGCGAGGGCGCCTTCGGCATAAGACCAGAGCCCCGCAATATTTCGAATATCGGCCGGCTCCGCTTCGCCTGATGCAGGAAGGCGGCGTCTTCGCCGTGGGTTCCTATCAATCCAGCCCGACCGTCGAAGTCATGGTGTATGACTTTGGCGCCGTGACGATCACATACCGATTCCCGCTCGACGGGCCCTTCGAGAACTTACTGGAGCTCAGTGAAGCCCTGTATGAGAACGGGCAGTTGCTGGCGGAATCCAGAACAAGGGTGGAGCAGTTGGTTCAGGCCATCATGCCGGCGATCGAGCGGCCCAAGATTGCCGACGAAGTCGAAGACTACGTCATCATCTCGATTGAATCCTCTACGTCCACACTCGGACCGGCGCCATGGACGAGTACCGAGGCCGAACTGGCGCGTATCCTGCGCGGAGAGCGGATTCCGCTTTCCGATCAAGAGATCGCGGATGCCACGTCGTGCCGCATTTCATTCGGGCTGGAGGATGCCGCCCTCATCGATTGGCATGCGGCGGTCCTCTTCGGCAAAGACATGGACGATGTGCGGGCCGTGCTGGAATTCGCCAATGTCGAATTACTGGAAATGCGCATCCTGGACGAGCAACTCGACAGGGCCCTCGACGAAGGGTATGAGGCGCTCACGCGGAAGTCTGGTCGCATGCTGGCGCTTCCTGGTTCCTTCGAGCAGGACACCACGCACATCGCGCAGTTGCAAGTCGACGCCGCACTGCTCTTCGAGCGAGTCACCAACACCTTGAAGCTGTTGGGCGATCAGTACCTGGCGCGGGTCTATCGCCTGGCCTCCCAACGCTTCCATTTGGAAGCCTGGGACGCGAGCATCTTGCGCAAATTGCAAACGCTGGAAAGCATTTACGACAAAATGTCGAATCGCGCGGGCACTCGGCGGATGGAACTGCTGGAGTGGATTATCATCGTGCTGATTGCCCTGTCCATCGCCGTGTCATTGGTTCCCATGAGCGGCCACTAACCGCCGGTGATCGGCCGCTGCTCAAGAGTCGGTCTAGCGAAGCTGCTTGAGAAGAAGGGGGACCCGTCTGGCACCCCAATGCCCCGGCCGCGATTTGAAGACGCCGGCGCAAGGCCTGTGACAGAAACGACAAGCGCCATTCTCCGTCACATTCCAGTCGCTCAGTTCGTACCGGTCCCGACCGATGAGTGTTTCACCACAGTGGTGGCAAGAGGTGCTGCCGCCCTCACGATCCTGCACGTTGCCGGTATAGGCGTATCGAATGCCGTTCTTCATGGCAATCTTCCTGGCCAGCGCCAACGTGGCCGGCGGGGTCGCCGGCCTGTCGAGCATCCGATAGTCGGGATGGAACCCGCTGAAATGGATCGGCACGTCATGACCGAGATGTTCCATCACCCACTGGGTCAGCCGTTCTATTTCATCCTCGGAATCGTTTTCACCGGGAATCACGAGCGTGGTGATTTCCCGCCATGCTGAAGGAGAGCACCGAGGTCCCGGGAAGAAAATGATGCAGCGGCTTCTTTTCAATCGGATCGACGCAAAATCCACTCGATCGTCCATAGGTCGTGAGGACGATTTCCTCCTGCCGGCGCGCGCGGACGAAACAGAGCCCGTGCCGCCCTTCGTGGAGTTTGCAATAACGCGGACAGAGGTCGCACTGGATGCGTCCATCGTTGAGTGGATGCCGATATTTCGTCGGCACATTCATCGCCGGTTGTGAGGACGTCATGATACGCTCCCTTGAGATCACACGTGTGTGCGAGCATTATACCAATCAAATGCTTTCGCCACTCTCAGTCAGCTCACCGGACGATCCCTTTCATGCTGACGATCGACGGCTCTCGCTATTCCGGCAGCGGCACCATTGTGAGGCAGGCGGTCGCCTTCTCCGCCCTGACCGGTCGGTCCATCCATGTGGTCAATGCCCGGGCGAAGCGGGATAAGCCCGGCTTGCGGCCGCAACACATCCGCGTCGTTGAAGCCATCGCCGAGCTTGTCAACGGCCGCGCTGAGGGGCTGGCACAAGGCTCGCAGGAGTTTACGTTCCAACCCGGTCCACTCAAGACAGGGCGCCGCTATAGCTGGGACATCGGCTCAGCCGGCTCGACGACCATGCTCGCCCTCGGCCTCCTGCCGGTTCTCGCCTTCGCAGGATCCCCCGTCACAGTCGAATTGCGAGGTGGCCTCTTCCAGGATTTTGCCCCGTCGGCCTTTCATCTACAACACGTGTTGCTCCCGACGCTCCGACACATGGGATTCACCGCTGAAGTTGAAATCAGGCGCCCCGGCTACGTGCCTCGCGGTGGCGGCATACTCCACCTCGCCATGAATCCCCTCTCCGAACCGTTCCGGGCCATCACCAGTGATGCAGCCGGCCCCGTCACGCGAATGTGGGGCATCGCCCTGTCGTCCCACCTCGAAGAACGGCACGTCAGCCGGCGGATGGCGGATGCAGCGCAAGATGTACTGGCCAAGGCTGGACATCGGATCGAAATTGATATTCGCAACGATACAGAGTCTCTGCAGCGTGGCGCAGCGTTGGCGCTCTTTGCCGACGAAGGAAAAACGGTGCGGCTCGGGGCCGACCAGGCAGGAGCCTTGCGAAGAAGCGCGGAGTCCATCGGCACGCACGTGGCCCACCAGTTGCTCGACGATGTCAGATCAGGCGCGACCCTGGACCGGTTCGCCGCGGATCAGATCATTCCCTTTGCCGCCTTGGCGGAGGGCGAAAGCCGGTTCATCATTCCGACTGTGACCGATCACGTGTTGACGAGCGCCTGGCTGGCGGAATTATTCCTGGGCGCTCACGTCAGCATCGACGGTCAGCGATTGGTAATTAACGGAGTCGGATTCTGGCCTGATCGTGGTCGAACGGCGGGTTAAGAGACCCCTGCCCAGATGAATGAATCTCAACAGTTCCGTGAAAAGTGGAGCCTTTGCTGGATTTGCGAAGGAGTTCTGCGGTGACCCTGTGACAGTCAACCAGCGTAAGGTAGGCATCCCGAACTGCGTCCAGTTCCGTCACGCGAGTGCGCGTTTGAGGAGATCGGTGAAGAGATCTTCGGTGAGTTCGGGAAACTCAGCGGGTCGCTTGCCGACTCCATAAACCCACTTGTGCTGGTCTGCGACATACAAGAACATGAAGGTTCCGTTGACTGACTCCATATCGACCCGGCCGTCGGCTCCGATGATCGTGCTGCCGATCGGCTTCACCTTCACGGTTTTTCCAGCAGCGGTGAGTATGAGGCATGGCGCGGTATAGGTTCCGAGGTTCTCCTCGGTGATCTTGATCTTGTCAGAGTGGATCTTGACCAGCTTCTCCCGCTGAGCTTCGGCGAGCCAGGAGCGGATCTGCCGGAGTAACCCCTCCACCGCATCAAGCCACTCCTTCTGCCGCTGAACTCGCCGGTGTGGCGAATCGGTTTCTTTTTGCCGTCGCAAGAATTCGGTGATCGCGGTCATCAGATTACCTCGCGCTCGAATCCACAAGCTGTGAGCAACGCGCTCAACTGTATCAGCTTCATGCATCGAAACCAAGACTACGGACTGTCACGACCAGTGAGACCAGGGGCGGTTTGAAGTTTGGCGCTGTGGTCTCTCACCAAGGCCGTCGGCACACTCAGACGATAGCGCGGTGCAAGGTCAAGCAATGACCCCATCGTTTTTCCAATGGCCGCTCCAATGGCTGTTATTGCGGCTCCTTAGGCAAGCGAGTAGAATACGTTTGTGCCCGAACTCTGTCGATTCTTTGGGATCATCATCCGAATGTTCGTCGAGGTTCAGGCCTCGCATCATACACCGCACTTCCATGCTTATTACCAGGAACATGTGGCGGTGTATGGGATCGAGCCGGTGGAACTGTTGGCGGGGGCGTTACCGAAACGTCAGCAGAGGTTAGTTGAGGCATGGGCTGAATTGCATCAGGCAGAACTGGTTGCCGACTGGGACCGACTGCAAACCGGCCACAAAGCCTTGCCCATTGCTCCCTTGACGTAGAAAAATCATGAACCATCCTATCTATCGGGTTTGCGCCGTCGAGGTTGTCGAACCATACACGCTGCGAGTGCAATTTACCGACAACACGGAGCAAATCATCAACCTCAAACCGGTTCTTGCAGGCGAACTCTACGGCCCACTGCTCGACCTTCAGCTGTTCAACCAAGTGACCGTCGACTCGGAGGTAAAAACTCTGGTGTGGCCGAACGGCGCTGACTTTGATCCCGCGACGCTCCACGATTGGCCCGAGCACAAAGAGGCGTTCGCCGCCCGCGCCAGGGAATGGGAACGCGTTTCTGCCTGACGAATTGGCCAATCCTCCGCAATGAGTCACTCCCATTTTTAGTTGGAATCGCGAAGCAGCCTCCCACGTGAGAAGAGAATCGGGGCTGGCATGACCATCGACTTAACGCGACGCAGCCGAGTCGACGAGATGGGAACGATCATCTGCGGCGAGGTGGCAGATGTCGGATTGCAAGACTTGACCCTATTTCTTTATCTGGGCCCGTTGCTCCTCTCCTGCAACGGGTCGAACGGCGGTTGCAGTAGAAGCCTCCGTGAATAATGCGGGTGAGGCGGAATCCGAATGCTGATTGCGAGGGTTGAGGTCGGCGGTCGGCTCTCAGCGATGCCTTAAGGTCGGGTGTCCGGCGGCATACGAGCGAGCACGCAGGCGCGCACTTGCTCAGCCAACTTGACGGCGTCGGCGGCCGTCGGCTGCGGCGGCCAGAATTCCGCATCGTAACGAAGTTCAACCGCATACGCCGTCAGGTCCGTGAGATCGAATGCCGCGAGCTCCGGCCACGGTTCAAGCTGAGTGCACAAGCGCTGAAGTTCCTCCAAGTCGTGCGTACGGGGAATCTCCAGGCTCTTCCAGGCAAGAAACCCTTTCAAATACTTCTCGACAGCTTGCTGGGCGTGGAAGCAGGCGGTGTCGTAAGGACCTTCACTGACAGCAGTGCGCCGGGCATCTGCAAGGTCGCTGTCGGCCTTCCGGAACCATCCTCGAGCCAGGGCCGGCCTATCTTTCATAGAGCAGCTTGCCTTCGGCCAGCGCGGTAGAGATGAAGGCATTAGGTACGGCCTTCCACTCCTCGACTTCTTGGGGAGTCCAGACGACAATATCCTTGGCAGGAAACACCCCGCAGAGCACCCGCCGATACCGCCCCGAACGCCGATAGCGAGGCAGGTCGGACTCTTCGATGATCAGCAGGTCCAAATCGCTGTCCGGACGAGCGGTGCCCTTGGCATGGGAGCCGAACAGCACGATCTTGATGGGAGAACTAATTGTGAGAATGCGACGGACCACTTCGAGTAGGAGTTGGTCTGTGACCGGTGGAAATGTGAGAACACCCGCCATCCGTCGAGACCTCCAGAGAACCAACCCCCGTCATGATAACGAATGCCGCCAAGCTTTTCCACAGGTGAAGGGATCAGCCGAACCTCTCTCCAAGTCCCTATGCCTTCACATCATCATACAGCCACGGCCGTGGACATCATGGTCTGGCATGACCATTGATTTAACGCGCAGCAGCCGAGTCGAGGAGATGGGAGCGATCAGCAGCGGCGAGGTGTCAGATGCTGGGTTGCAAGACTTGACCCCATTTCTCGGATTCTGGCTGGGATGCGGGCGCTCCTTGAGCAAGTCGCTCTCGCCGTCGCCAAGGAATCGCCTTCCGGTCGGTTATGGATCGTTGAGCCCGGACGCATCCGCATCCATCTGCGTGCCACCGAAAACGAATGAACGATCTTGCCCCCTCACCCTAGCCCTCTCCATCACCTATTGCCGAGCACCCATTGCGTTCACGAAGAGGGCACCCATTGCATCTTCAGAGCAATGAGTCCCCGGTCCCGGAACAATGGGTACCTGGGGCGAAGGGCAGCCATGGGGGACAGTCAATGAAATGCCCAGCACGCGGGTCTGGCAGAGGAACGTGGCGAGGTCGCGGGCGGGAGGGAGGTAAAGAACCCGCCAGCAAGCCGGCGGCGTTACTTGCTTTCGAGCGGTGGCGGCAACCACAGCACCTGATTGGAGAAATCGGTCGTGTGATAGCGGAGCAGAAAAGCGCGGAAGTGGAGAATCAGTTCTCGCAGCGGGACTTGGTGCGCCAGCAGAATGCCGGCGTGAGTCCG
The DNA here is from genome assembly GCA_964398045.1 of uncultured Nitrospira sp. GTDB lineage: Bacteria > Nitrospirota > Nitrospiria > Nitrospirales > Nitrospiraceae > Nitrospira_D. Next base: position 30,943 of record CAYNLM010000002.1, read on the forward strand.
ACGGGCTTCATTCCAGGCGTCAGCCAGTCGCAAGAAGTCCCGGGTGTCATGTGTGAACAGAGCGCGGTGTTCATGGGCCGCAAACGAGAGCTGGAATTCGTCCGTGGCACCCAGGTTTCCCGCTTCGCGAGCGATGAGACAATCCATGCCGTGTTGGCGCGGACGGGCGCCAGCGCAACCGACACGGACTCGTCGAGGTAGAGTCTCACCGTGCTGTCTTGGCGTGGAAGCCGGGGTCGAGCGCCTCGTGCTCGGCGATCTCACGATCAATCGCCTCCCGATGATCATAGTAATACGAGAGCGCATCATAGATCGCCGCGAGTGTCAGATAGGGATAGTGCTGCAGAAGTTCCTCGGGTGTCACCCCGTGAAGCAAGGTCGCTATCACCACCGTTCGCACGGTGATGCGCGTGTCCGCAAGACGTGGACTGCCGCCACAGACACCTGGATCGCTGACGATATGAGGATGGGTGACCGTCGACATGCAGTCAGTCTATCGGATTTCTCTCACCAGGACAATCTGTCGCTGTGTTTGCTGGAAGCACTGGAGAATAGTATCAGCCGAGGAAAGCCGTCGGTTGGAAACTGCCGGAGCCGGCCTCCATTTTTCACTGGGGTACAATCGTCCATGTCCGATTGCCCCATTCAGCCGCCGTCTTTCCTTACGTTCTTTGCCGATGCCATGCTCGGCCGCCTCGCACGTTGGCTGCGCATCCTCGGCTACGATACGGCCTACGAGAAGGTCATCTCGGATGAGACGTTGATCGAGCGTGTGCTCAGGGAGGATCGGTGGCTCCTGACTCGCGATGGATACCTGGCAGAACGCAAAGTGCTCCGCGGCCGCCATACGTTGATCATCAGTGATCACCTCGACGATCAGCTCCGCCAGCTCCACCGGGACCTTCAGATCGATCTCAGCGTGAGTGATCAGCGCGGCTATCGCTGTGCGGACTGCAATGAACGACTGGTGGCGATCCCGCGCGAACGGGCAGTATCCCGCGTGCCTCCGCACGTGGCAGAGGAACACCGGTACTTCACGCAATGTCTTCAGTGCGGCCGTCTCTATTGGCCCGGCACACATTGGGTCAACATCCGGCGCCAACTGGCCCGGCTTGCCGGTGAGCCTCCGGCTCCCGATCCGTAAACCGGAGAAGCGGAGCTTTACGATGAAGGTGCATCGATTCCATTCCTGGGACGTGACCCCGGCCGAAGCGATCCAGATTCAGCAGCGGATTCGCGAGCGGGTGGTCCGCAGAGGTGCAGTTCTGGATCCCGAATTCGTGGCAGGGGCCGATGCCGCATTCGACATCGAGGCCCAGCGAGTCTATGCTGCGGTGGTGGTGCTCCGCTTCCCAAGGTTGGAACCGGTGGAGACCGTCGTGACAGCGTCTCGACTCATCGGGGCAGCAGTTCGAACCCGCGACAAAGTCCGGCCGGTGTTTGTCTCGATCGGCCATAAGATCGGTCTAGCGAGGCCGTTCGGCTGACGCTGGCCTGCGGGAAAGGCTATCGCCTTCCGGAACCAACCAGGCAGGCTGACTTGCTGGCCGGACAGGCCAAGCGGGAGATGGGATTCCAACTCAAGACACCATCGAAAGGGACGGTCTCATGAGGGGGCTGAGCTGGCTCACGCTGCTGTTGTTCATCATCCTGTTGGCGATGCTCCCCTTCGTCTTCGGCCAACTCTTCACTGCAGCCCTTATCAAACTCAAACTCGATCCGACGACTGCATTGCTGGTCGTCATCGGCATCTTCATTGGAAGCGCGATCAACATACCGGTGAAGCGCGTGCCCCGAACGGAATCGATGTTGGCGGATCCGCTGGCAGTCTTTGGGTTGGCCGGCCGGTGGCCATCGCTCATGCAGGTACGCCGAGAAACGGTCATTGCCGTGAACGTCGGCGGTTGCCTCATTCCCGTCATGCTGGCGGTATATGAAACGGCTCATCTCTTAGCGGCAGGATGGGAGGCATTCTCCGGCTTGCTGCTCACGGTCATCATCAACACCATCGTCTGCTTTCGGATGGCCCAACCGATTGAGGGAATCGGCATTGCGATACCGGGCCTCTTTCCTCCCCTGATCGCCGCCATGAGCGCTCTCCTGCTCGTGCCGGAGGAGGCTCCTCCTGTGGCCTTCGTCGCCGGCGTCCTGGGTCCGCTCATCGGCGCCGATCGCCTCCATCTTCGTGACGTATCCAAACTCTCCACCGGCATCGCCAGCATCGGCGGCGCCGGCACATTCGACGGGATCGTGCTCTCGGGAATCGTCGCGGCTTACTTGGCGTGAGGAAGATCCTCTCGCGACTAAGAGCATCGTGTTCTGATTCCAGAGTACAATGCACGGTGTCGAGGCAACTAGGGATTCAAGGCTTCCTCGCTGATCTGCTGTGTCGTTCACATGGATCTTGCGGAAGCCTAATCCCGGCTCGTCGGTCTCGTTGATTCATGTCACACGCTCCAACAGGGCGACAGGACATTCTCTCAACACGTCCGCCACCGGCAACATCTGGCGTTCCCCCACGGTCTGAGACGACCAAGTCTCACCGGTGAAAAGATTACGGTATGGGGAGCCCGGCCGCCAGGAGGGCACGAGCACCCAAATATCGGCCCAAGTGTCTGATCCGACCGGCGGCCTCTTCAGGTCATCCGTCAGCGAGGCCACGAGTCGCGGTACGACGGTGACGACCGCCTGTTCCATGCGAAGGCGGGCGAAGGCGCAGAGATGGTCTTGCTTGCTTCCGTGACCTTCGAGAGGGATGTACTCTCCGTTTTGAAAGAGCATGCGGTTGGACCGTCGATAGTTCAGGGCGATCATTGTCGTGTAGAGTTTGATTCTTCCATCCGTGCGTTGATCGAGGAGGGCACGAACCAACTGCCGAGGGTCCGGTCCGCACGCCGCACGAGCCCCCTGGAGATCAGCCAGCATGGACGCCCGCATCTCATAGTCGACCGGGCGACGGTTATCCGGATCCACGAGGCTGAAATCCCACAGTTCGGAGCCCTGATAAAAATCCGGGATGCCGGGAGCCGTGATCTTCAGCACGACCTGAGCGAGCGAATTCCACATTCCCGAATGAGCGACCCGTTCCTGAAAGGGAAGGAAATCGTCGAGAAAAGGATTGGGTTTGACGCGATCGAGGATCGACTCGACAAAGTTCTGCACCGCCCCCTCGTAGGCGTGGTCCGGATTGACCCAGCTTGTGTGGACCTTGGCTTCTTTCAACGCTTTGTTCATATACCCCTGGATCCGATCGCAGAAGGCACGATATTGCGTGTCGTCGAGTGGCGTGAGAGGCCAGATTCCTACGAGAGTTTGGTACAGCAGATACTCTTCGTTTCGATCAGGGACGGGTTGTCCCTCCACGTCGGTCTTATATTTCTTGTTGAATTTCGCCCAGCGGGTCACATGCGTCTTCCACTCCCGTGGAATTTCTGAAAGCACGTTGATGCGCGCCCGCGCATCCTCGCTCCGTTTAGTATCGTGCGTGGATGTCGCCGAGAGAGAGGACGGCCAATAGGCCTGGCGCTCTTGCATGCGCTTGTGAAAGGTCGCACGTGTCACGCCGAATTGTTGAGGATCTCCCCCGACGTCATTTAGGGATATCAGCCGGTTGTACATGTAGTACGCGGTGTCTTCGACACCCTTCGCGGTCACGGGGCCGGTCATTTGCTGGAACTTCATCACGAACCGGAGCTGGTCCCGACGATCCTGCTGAGTCCGCTCATCCCATTCCTTCAGCAGCAAGGACCGAACAAAGTCGAACACGAGCCCGCTCAGTGCAGGGTTTCTTCGCTTGGCCCTGGCCACGGCAAGACGGATATAGGCGCGGTCGCGATCCCGCAGAGGCTCGGGACCATCCGTGACATAGGTCCGGTAAACCGGAAAACAGGCGATGATCTCGCGAATCGCGTTCGTGAGGCTGTTCAGCGTGAAGTCGCGCGACCGGCGATCACGCTCGGAGAGGAGATTCAAGTGATGCCCGAGAACATTGATTTCGCTGGCCATGGAGGACTGCATGATCAGTTTCTTCGACTCATAGGCCAATTCGTCGAACGAGATGCGGCGTCCGATGAACCGGGCATACACATCGTCCATCGTCCGTTCGTGCACGCCGTCCACGAACAGTCCGTTAACGAGGGTCAACAGCTCGTAGCCGGTCGTGCCGGAAACCGGCCAGGTCTCAGGCAACGGTTCATCCTTGCCGAGGATCTTTTCGACCACGAGAAAGAGCGGCCGACCTAACTCCCGTTCCGCCCAGGCTTGCCATTGGCGGAAGTACCGACCCGGGTCGGACAGCCCGTCCACATGATCGATGCGCAAGCCCGTCACGCACTCCTCTTTCACGAGTCGGAAGATGAGCGCATGAGACGCTTGCATGACCCCCTCATCTTCCATCCGAATTGCGGCCAGTTCGTTGATGTCGAAAAACCGCCGGTAATTGATTTCTTCCGCGGCCACCCGCCAGTAGGCCAGCCGATACGCCTGGTCGTTGAGCAAGGCATCCAACAAGTCGAAGCTGCGTGGGTCGCCCTTGACGCCGTTGAACAGCCGGACATTGTCGTCGAGAAAGCCTGTGATGGCCGCGCTGTCCCGCACCAGTGCGGCCAACCGCTGCCGGATAATTTCTTTTTCCCGGTTGCGTTCCTCCACGCGCTGGGGATCGGTTCCTGTGCGGGAAGGAAGGTTCCGAAGGGCCGTGATAATGCTCTGCCATTCCTGTACCTGCGGAGAAGAGGCGCCCGCATGCGCGATGAAGTCGTCCAGGCGGTGGTTGAGAATCACGACCGAGGACTTGGGCGCAACAGGGAGCCGGTGGTCGTAGTACCGGATGAAGAACCGCCCCTCCTCATACACGAGAGTGATCTCCTGATTCTCCAACACGGTTCCGTAGAGATCACCGAGGATCGGCAGCAGAACCTTGTTCTCCAGTTCCCGTTTGACCGGATGCCAATCGATATCGAACAGATTGGCGAAACGGGAACCGGGGCCGTTCTCCAGCACATCCAGCCACCAGGGGTTGGCCGATTGCCCGATGCCCATGTGGTTCGGAACCACATCGAGGATATGACCCATATCATGAGCCTGAAGTGTCCTGATGAACTCGCGATACTCTTCTTCGGTTCCCAGCTCCGGGTTGACAACGATGGGATCCACGATGTCGTAGCCGTGCATGCTGCCCGGGACGGCTTTGAGACAGGACGAAGCGTAGCAGGCCGTCACGCCCAGGGCATGCAAATAGGGAACAATTGCGGTTGCAGCCTTGAACGGAAAGGCACGGTTGAACTGCAGGCGGTAGGTGGTGATGGGCACATGAGGCCCCTTTTCGGATGTGTCAGCCATGAGTCTAGATCCGATTCGTTCTAGCTGAGGGTGTTGTCAAAGGCCCTCCAGCGGCCCTCTCGCATCGCTCTTGAAGTTCGTGAAGCGTGAAACGTAAGGCGTGACGCGCAAGTTGCATCACGCCATCTCCAGGAATAACGCTACGGTGTATGCCGGGACGGACACGGCTATGCCCTCTGACATGAGGGCAAGCTCTCGCGGAATACGCTCCTGACCGTTTCCCAGGAACTCTCGTGCTGACGAGTCCAACTGGAGTCTCCACCTTCCCACCGGCTCCCGTAGCATAACTGAGGTTGTCGCGCTGTTGAAGCCCAAAACCAGTAAGGCCGCTGGCCCTTGCTTTCCCCGGCGACGGAGGATCAGCAGGTTCTCTCTCTCATAAGCCCAGACGTGATGCCCCGACTTCTTTTCGCCGGCGCCTAACGACGGAACCGACGTGCGGAGATCGATCAATCTTCTGATCCACCTCAGCATGGCGGCCTGACTGGCGCCCCTGGCGCTGCCCAGATGGATGCGCGACCGTTCGAACGTGGCCGGATCCTGGGGATCCGGGATGTCCTCGGCCCATGTGAACGACGCGAACTCCGTCCGCCGCCCCCGCCGCACCGCTTCGACCAGGGCGGGATCGCCGTGGTCGACAAAATACAGGAACGGAGCGGTTTCGCCGTACTCTTCCCCCATGAACAGCAACGGAATATTGGGAGACAGCAGGACAGCCGCGGCCGCGACCTTGAGCGCCTCGAAAGAAATCTGGCTGCTCAGTCGATCGCCGAACGCCCGGTTGCCGACCTGGTCGTGATTTTGCGAAAAGACGACGAATTGAGACGGAGCACAATGTTTCGACGAATTCCCATGGCGGCGCCGGTGATATGGTGAATACCGACCGGAATAGACAAACCCATCCCGCATGGCGGTTGCCAGATCCCTGACCCCTTCGAAGTCCTGATAGTATCCGGCCCGCTCCTTCGTCAGCGCCGTCCGAAGAGAATGGTGGAAGTCGTCGTTCCACTGTCCGTCGAATCCATATCCGCCTTCCAGGGGAGAAGCGATCACACGCGCATCATTAAGGGCGCTTTCCGCGATCACGACGATCTGTCGCCCGAGTCTGGCGGCTTGATCGTGCACAGCCTCGGCAAGTTCCCGGAGGATGTGGTTGGCGCTGAAATCGTAGATCCCGTGGATCGCGTCCAACCGCAACGCGTCGATATGGTACTCGGTCACCCAATAGAGCGCATTGCTGACAATAAAGTGCCGGACCTCGTCGCTGCCGGGACCGTCGTAGTTCATCGCGTCGCCCCAGGGCGTCCGGTGGCGATCGGTGAAATAGGGGCCGAAGTCGGCCAGATAATTTCCTTCGGGGCCGAGATGGTTGTAGACGACGTCCAGAACGACGGCAAGCCCTGCGGCGTGGTAGGCATCGACGAGGGTCTTCAGTCCTTGCGGCCCGCCATAGGCCGAATGGGGCGCATAAAGATACGTCCCGTCATAGCCCCAATTCCGTCTGCCGGGAAACTGGGCGACCGGCATGAGTTCGATTGCCGTGACACCAACCTGATGTTTGAGATAGTCGAGGTGCGCAATGATCGCGTCGAACGTTCCGGTCGTTGTGAACGTCCCCGTATGGAGTTCGTAGATGATCAGGTCTTTGAGCGGAAGGCCTCTCCAATCCCGATCCGTCCAGCCGAACGCGTCGGGATCGATTACGGCAGAAGCCTGATGGACGCCGTCCGGTTGGGAGCGGGACGCCGGATCAGGCCGGGCCTTTTCGCCGTCCAGCATATAATGGTAGCGGTCGCCCACTCGAACGCCTTCGACCGTGCCTTCGAAGTAGCCATGTCCTTGCGGCTCCATCGGAACCGGATTACGCCCCGGCTCAAGCAGATGCACCGAGACGGTCTTCGCACGGGGGGCCCATACGCGAAACTGGACAGCCGATGAACCGATGAGCCTCGCACCGAGGTCCAATCGCCAGCCTCCGTCAGATTGCAGATCCATCACCGCGATCATCGCTATAAGTGTCGCAAGTCGTCCGGGGCACGATCCGGCCCCCGCCCCCCCAGCCTTCGTTCCAAATATTCTTTGGCGAGATCCTTGGCCCCCAGCCCGAACGCCAGCCCGGCAGTGAACACAATTCCCCCGAAGGCAATCGCGAATCCCGCCACGACTACGTTCTGCGCGATTCCCAGCTGCTCCAACGCCATCGCAATGGCGAAGAGCTGCACACCCCAGCGCGACATGGTGGCTATGAGCCGCGCCGGCGGGAGACCCGCGTTGACCGAAGCAATAAGCACACCCTGGGAGATGAAATTCGAGAGCAGGTAGCCCACGACCATGACCACGGCCGCCGTCAAGATGTGCGGGATATAGGCCAGCAAAGACTGCGCAAACTGATTGATCGGCTGCAGGTTGAGCGCGCCCAGCCCTGCGACGGTTGCAAACGCGACGACGATCCAATACGCAGCTCGCCCGACTATACGGGACGGGTCCGACTTCACGCCCCCTCGTGTCAAGGCCGCGGTGATCCCGAGCCGATTGCACAGGTGATCCAACCGCACGACCCGTAACAGTCGTTCGACGGCGTGTCCCAATGCCCAGGCTGCCACGAGGCCGAACCCGATGATGATGAGCATGGCCAGGATATTCGGTAACACGGTTATGACCTGCCGACCGAGTTGTTCCATCGGCGCAAGGAGCGCTTTCTCTAAAAAGTCCGTCATATCGGCCTCCCTGACGTCGCACGGCAGAGCCGAGGGCTTACGTGACCGGTTCTTGCTTCCATCGTTCGACCAAATAGGGGTTTCTGTTTTTCGAATGCGTCGCACAACTGTTCGATGCGACGCTCCGCCTCCGTCGTCGTCAATGCCTGCGTCTCGAGCACAAACGTGGCGGTGCGGCCGAGGTAAAGCGGGGTCAAGGCTTTGAGCAGATGTTCGCGGGGCATGACACGATCATGATAGGCAAGGGCCGCGTCATAGACCACGCGAACCCAGAGTTCGTCGGGCATTCGGAACTGTTGTGGCGGCACCGCCTTGAGCGAGAGCAGTCCCGCAAGCGCGTCTTCTTGTAGCGCGTGCCGCCAGACAGGCATGAGGCCGGCCAGCCCGAGCTGGAAATGTTCGATCATCCGCTCGACATTGACGTGGACCGGTTCGACGCCGACTTCATACCGGAAGCCGAAAAGCTTGACGGGATTCGACCCTTCGAGGCGCGCCCAGACTTGGTGGTGCGCTTCCATCAGCGCGAAGACCGCCCCCAGCACCTGCATCAGCATCGCGGAGAGATCGACGGCCGGATCTTTGGGATTGTGAATTTTCGCGCCCAGGAAACTCTGACAGACCCGAGCCCCGCTCGCGATGGCCTCCGTCGTCATCCAGATGTCGATACCGAATCGCGCCGCATCCGATTCCCAGACGTTCTGATCCAGGTAGTGCTCGGCGAGCCGTCCCGAGAATCCGAAGTCCCCTCCGATGGGCTGACGGATCCGCTGCCCGTAAAGCGCTCGGGTCAGCGGATACACGATGCTGTTCGTGATCGTCCCGTCATATTTGTGGCGGAGATAGTACGGCGCCACGTAATCGTAGCCTTCATCCAGGATGGGGCGGAGGAGCAGTTCGATCCATTCGGGCGTGATGCTGCGCGAGTCCGAATCCACGACCGCGCAGGCCTTCGCCTTCAGCCGCTGGGCGATTCCAAAGATGGTCCGGAACGCACTGCCTTTTCCGGGAATCCCATGATAGGGCGTGATGATCTTGTGAAGCGGGCTCAGTTGGTCGCTGATCAGCAGTGCCCCGAAATCGACGATCGTTCGGCCGACGATCTCCGGCGTGCCGTCAATGGAGGCTCCATCGGAGTTGACCAGCACAGCCCGCCTGTCGGAAAAATACTTGGCAAGGCCGGCGCTGACCGCCCGCACCACATGGCCGATCGTCTCGGCATTGTTGTAGCTCGGAATACCGACCACGATGTCGGCTTCACCGATCCGCTGCACCGCGGCTTCGGTTTCCGGCGCAAGGGGCGTTTCGCTGGTGGCCAAAGATCGCGCCTCCTCTCCACCATTTTTATATTATGTTATATTATGGAGCGCTGTGTCGGCGCCAGTAGCACTCCTCCGGCGGGCGCGAGCCTCTCAGGCCTTCGATTCTGCCGCCAGTCCGTCCGCCGGTTCCCACGCATAATCTTCTCGCGTCGCGAATCGTCCGATTGATGTCGATACTGATCAAGGGGGAATTCATCACTGATCTGACCAGGCAGCGTTTCCAGATTCCGATGCATGTAACGCCCGACGGTTCCGGCTTCGCGCTCGGTCATGTTGACACACTCCTTTCCACCATATTCCTCAAAACATCGTATGAGTTTCCGTCGTAGGACGGTTGAGGCAGGAGTCTGCAGCTCACGTCGCCACAACGGGAGTGACGAGTTCCTGCGGATGCTCCAGGATTCGTTTGAACTCCTTCAGAAACACCGCGCCCATCAGCCCATCGAGAGCCCGGTGATCGCAGGACACGGTCACCTTCATCCGTCGGCCTACTGTGACGACCCCATCCGTGACAACCGGCACCGAGCGAATGGCGCCCACCGCAAGCGAGGCGGCCTGCGGCGGAACGAGCACGGCGATGAAATTCTCCACGTCGAACATGCCGAGATTGGAAATGGAAAACGTGGCGCCCGTATATTCGGCCGGTTGCAGCCGTTTTTGTTTGGCCCGCTCGATGAGCGCCCGTGATTCGCCTGAGATGGCCTCCAACGATTTCACCCCACAGTTGCGAATGACGGGCGTGATCAGGCCATCCTCCATCCCGACGGCCACGCCGATATCGATACTTGCATACCGTCTGATCGCATCATTGACATAGGACACGTTGATCTCCGGGTGCCGTGTAAGCGCCAGCGCCGCCGCTTTAATCAATAGATCCGTGATCGAGGGATGGGGCTCACGGCTCTGCTTGATCCGATCGCGGACTTGCTCGGCCTGCTCCATATCGATCTCGCTGGTCAGATAGAAGTGCGGCACCGGCGCTTTGCTCTGGACCGTGGACCGGGCGATGGCCTTGCGCATCTGGCTCAGCGGCTGATCGCTTCCGGCCGGCATCGTCCGGATCACGGAGGCTTGCGCCTTCAGGACGTCTTCTTCGACGATCCGCCCGCCCGGACCGGTACCGGTGATGGTCGAGAGGTTGATCCCTCGTTCGGCCGCCAGGATTTTCGCGCGGGGGGACGCGATCGGTCGAGCCCCTTCGACAGAAGGAGCTACAGTGGTGGAAGCAGCGGCTGGTGCTGCGGGAGGCTGGGCTCCGCGCCCGGTCGACGGCGCAGCCGTCACCCTGTCGGCCAAGGCCGGCGTGATATCCTCGTCGGCTTCGGCGATCACCGCCAACAACGTTCCGGACGGCACCGTGTCGCCGCCACGCACCAGGATTTTCCGCAGAATGCCGGACGCAAATGCCTCCAGGTCCATCACCGCCTTGTCGGTTTCGATTTCCGCGAGCGCCTCCCCGGCCTCCACATGATCCCCCTCCTGCTTCTTCCACGCCAGGAGGACCCCCTCTTCCATTGTATCCGTGAGCTTGGGCATCACCACGCGACTCGCCATGGTTCTCCTCCCTCAACGCAGCGACCTGACGGCCTCAATCACGCGCGGTACGTCCGGGATGGCGGCATCTTCCAGCGGACGGCTATAAGGCATCGGCACGTCTTCGCCGGTCACGCGCACGATCGGCGCATCGAGATAGTCGAACGCCGCCGCGTACAGGCTCTCGGCGATCTGCGCCCCCAACCCGCAGAAGCGCCAGCCTTCTTCCACAATCACCAGCCGGCCGGTTTTCTTCACGGAGGAGACGATCGTCTCCAGATCCAACGGCTTGAGGGTGCGCGGGTCGATCACCTCGACCTCGATGCCCTCCCGGTTCAGAATCTCGGCGGCCTCCAAGGCGAGCAGGAGCATCTTCGAATAGGCCACGATCGTGACATCACGTCCGGCCCGTTTCACCTCTGCCGCGCCGATGGGGATCGTGTACTCGCCCTCCGCCACTTCCCCCTTCGTGCCGTACAGCAATTGCGCTTCGATGAAGACGACCGGGTTCCGGTCGCGAATGGCGCTCTTGAGCAGACCCTTCGCGTCATGCGGCGTCGCCGGCGCGATCACTTTCAAACCGGGCACGTGGCAGAACCAGGCTTCCAGACTTTGCGAATGCTGGGCCCCCAACTGGTGCGCCGCGCTGCCGGGGCCCCGGATGACGAGCGGCGCCGACAGTTGGCCTCCCGACATGTACCGGATTTTGGCGGCGTTGTTGACAATCTGATCGAGGGCAAGAATGCCGAAGTTCATCGTCATAAGCTCGACGATCGGGTGCAAGCCCGCCATGGCGGCGCCGATGGCCAAGCCGGTGAAGCCCGCTTCCGTAATCGGCGTGTCGATCACCCGCTGGGGGCCGAATTCCTCGACGAATCCTTTGCTGACCTTGAAGGCGCCCTGATAGTGGCCGACCTCTTCGCCGATCAGAAAGATGCGTGCGTCCCGGCGCATCTCTTCCCGCATGGCCTGGTTGAGGGCCTCCCGATAGGACAGCACCATGGCTCGTCTTACTCCTGCAGCACGTCGGCGTACAACGCCGACGGGGACGGGAACGGACTGTCGTCCGCGAACGTGACGGAAGCCGCCACCACCTGGCCCACATCCCGCTCGAGCTGTTTGAAATCGGCTTCCACGCCCAGGTTGTGATTCAGAATCGTCTGCTTCAACAGGAGAAGCGGGTCACGTTTGCGGTGCTCCTCCACTTCCTCTTTGGTTCGGTAATGTCCATGCGCCGGGTCGGCCATCGAATGGCCCATGAACCGGTAGGTCATCGCCTCGATAAAATAGGGTCCACTCCCGGCGCGCACCTGCTCCACCACCCGCTGCATCGACGCACGCACCGCCAGCACGTCCATGCCGTCCACACGCTCAGCCGTGATGCCGTAGGAGCGGGCTGTCTCCGCTACGTCCGCATAGAGCGCAATGGCCCGCTCCGCCGGCGTGCCCATGCCGTAGCGGTTGTTCTCGCACACGAAGATCACGGGGAGTTTCCACAAGGCCGCCAGATTGAACGCTTCATGCGCCTGGCCGCTGGGCACCGCCCCTTCCCCGAAGAAACAGACCGTCACCAGATCGAGCGTTTGATACTTGGTCGCAAAGGCCAGACCGACGGCCAGCGGGATGTGGCCTCCGACGATGGCATAGCCGCCCATGAACCGGCGGGCCAAATCCACCAGATGCATCGACCCGCCCTTGCCTTTGCACAAGCCCGTCGCCTTGCCGAACAGCTCGGCCATGACTTTGCCCGGATCGGAGCCGCGAGCGAGACAATGCCCGTGATCGCGGTACGCGCTGATGACGTAATCGTCCGGTCGAAGGGCCGCCATGGCTCCGACCGCTATGGCTTCTTCGCCGATATAGAGGTGGAGGAAGCCGGCGATTTTCGCGAGCGCGTACATCTCCGCCGATTTCTCTTCGAACCGGCGGATCAACAACATCTGGCGATAGAGCGACAGGAGATCGCTTCTGTCCATGCCGATCATTATGGACGGGGGCAGCGAGCCGACTCAACTCAGCTCTTTTTCAGTTTGGTTTCCAGGTAGCTCTTTAACGCAGCGGCGTTATTATGTTCTGCATCCCGGGCGCCGAAGAGAAGCGTCACCGTACCCGCACGGGCTGCGTCAAGAAGCGGCCGCCAGGTCTCCGGCTTGCGGTCAAGTTCGGCGCGGTACCGGCGCTGGAACTCCTCCCACTTCTTCGGATCATGAGCGAACCATGTGCGCAGCCGATCGCTGGGGGCGACATCTTTGAGCCAGCCGTCGAGATGCAGCGCCTCTTTTTTGGCGCCTCTGGGCCAGAGGCGATCGACCAGGAATCGTGCCCCATCGTGAGCGGTTCTCGGTTCGTAGACACGCTTGATGCCGATCATCTTCGGTCTCCAACCGCGGGCTTAGCGAAGTCCCGCCAGACGCTCCGACAGCCGTAGATTCTCCGAATAGTCCACCGCACAGTCGATCACAGCCGGCTTTCCGCAACTGAGCGCCTCAGTCAGGATCGGTTGCAACTCCGACGGCTCCGTGACCCGATAGCCACGGGCTCCGAAACTGCTCGCATAGCTCACCAGATCAGGGTTACCGAAATCCACAGAAGAGGTCCGACCGAACCGCAGCAGTTGCTTCCAGCGGATCACCCCGTAGCCGTCGTCCCGCCAGACCAGGATGACCAGCGGCAATCCCAATCGCACCGCCGTCTCCAACTCCTGCGAATTCATCAGAAAGCCGCCATCTCCCGTGACCGCGAGCACGCGCCGGTCGGGAAACAGCAACTTGGCTGCAATCGCCCCGGGAACCGCCATCCCCATCGCGGCGAAGCCGTTCGAAATGAGGCAGGAATTGGGAACCTCGCACGGAAACATGCGGGCCATCCACAGCTTGTGGGCGCCCACATCGCAGATCACCAGATCATCCGCGGCCAGGGCGGCGCGCAACTCCCGCATGAGATGCTGCGGCCGCATCGGCCAGGAGGGCGAACCGGCCAGTTCGGCGTCGAACCCGTCGACGACGGTCTGACGAGCGCGCTCGGCCCAATGAGCAGCAAACGGCGTGAGTCCCGCTCCTAGATGCTCAAGCGAGAGGCGCAGATCTCCCAACACGCCTACCTCAACGATATAGTGCTCATCCACTTCCGCCGGCGACACATCGACATGCACGATCCGTTTATCGCGGCGAGCGTTCCAGAAGCAGGGGGCATATTCCACGAAGTCATAGCCGAGGGCGATGACGACATCCGCCTGTTCCATGACGACCGATGTGTAATCGCGCGCCTGGAGGCCGATGGTGTAGAGCGAGAGGGGATCGTGATCGGACAGGGCGCCCTTGGCCATGAAGGTATGGACGACCGGAATGTGCAACCGGCGCGCAAACGCCCGGACTGCCTCGTGGGCGCGACCACGGATCACGCCGTTCCCTGCCAGGATCACGGGACGATGCGCCCCCGCGATGGCCCGATTCGCCCGCGCGAGTTGAGCGGGAGAAGGCTCGGGCATGACCGGCGCTTGCACGAAGAGCGGGGCCAACGTATCAGCTGCTCCGATCTGTTCGTCCGCCACGTCTTCCGGCACCTCCATATGGGTGGCGCCCGGTTTTTCAGTCTGCGCGACCTTGAACGCTTTCCGGATTGCTTCGGGAATGACCTCCGCTTTCGGAATCGACGTATTCCATTTGGTGACCGGCTTGAACAGGGAGATCACATCGATGTACTGATGAGATTCTTTATGCCGGCGATTCATCGAGGCCTGTCCTGTGATGGCCACGAGCGGCGCGCGATCCAGGTAGGCGTCCACGACGCCGGTCAGGAGGTTCGTTGCGCCGGGCCCCAGCGTGGACAAACAGACCCCGGCTTTCCCGCTGAGCCTTCCATAGACATCGGCCATGAAGGCCGCCCCCTGCTCATGCCGCGTCTCGATGAAGCGAATGCGCGAGTCCACCAGGGCATCCATGATTTCCAGCGTCTCCTCGCCGGGCAATCCGAAGAGGAAGGGCACGCCCTCGTTCTCCAGGCAACGAACCAACAACTCTGCCGCCTTCATGCGGAGCCTTTCCTTGCAAGGGGGTCGCCGGTTTCTTGCGACTGCGGAATACCCGGTCTCTTATCGTGCCCGGTGATCAGCCGGGCTGAACGCTGACGAGCGAGATAGGCCCACACCCATTCCAGGAAGACCATCACCCGATTTCGGAAGCCGATGAGCAAGAAGATGTGCGCAACCGACCACACGATCCACGCTACCGCCCCCGACAGCTTGAGGTTGCCGAACTGCGCGACAGCCGCGGCACGCCCGATGGTGGCCAGTGTCCCGCGCTCTCGATAGTGGAACGGCACAGTCGGAAGCCCGTGGCACAATCGAAGCACATTCCGTGCGGCGTGGCGTCCCTGTTGGACCGCGACGGGAGCCAGACCAGGCAGCGGCTTGCCGGTCTGATGAAGGAATGCCGCGAGGTCTCCGATCACGAACACGTCCGGATGACCCGGTATGCTCAGATCCGGCTCCACCAGCACGCGACCGGCTGAGTCCAGAGGGACCTGGAGCGAGCGGGCCAACGGGGACGCCGCCACGCCAGCGGCCCAGAGAACGGTGCCGGCTGCAAGATGCTGCGGCCCGAGGCCGACGAGGCCCGGCTGGATGGAGGTCACCGGCGAGTTCTTCCACACTTCGACGCCCAATTCCTTCAGCGAGGCCTCGGCGTTCGCCGAGAGCCTCTCTGCGAACGACGGAAGAATGCGGGGTCCCGCTTCGACCAGGATCGTCCGTGTTTCCCGCGGATCAATGTTCCGAAAATCCCGAACCATCTCCTTGCAGGCCATCTCCGCAATGGCGCCGGCCAGTTCCACTCCTGTGGGACCTCCCCCGACAATCACAAAGGTGAGCAGCGCCCGCCGTCTCGCCGCATCGGTTTCCCGTTCGGCGCGTTCAAACGCCAGGAGAATGCGACGCCTGATTTCCAGGGCGTCCTCGATACTCTTCAGCCCCGGCGCATGCGGTTCCCACTCGGGATGTCCGAAGTACGAATGCGTGGCGCCCGCGGCAAGGATCACGTAATCGTAGCCGATCAGGCCGTCACGAAGCAGCACCTGCCGATCGGATGGGTTGATGGCGACCACTTCGGTCAAGATGACGCGTGTGTTGGCCTGCCGCCTCATGATCGCGCGGATCGGATAGGCAATGCTGTTCGGAGAGAGGGTGGCGGTTCCGACCTGATACAGGAGGGGCTGAAACAGATGGTAGTTGTGCTGGTCGATCACGGTCACCAGCACGTCCGCTCGTTTCAGGGCCCGCGCAGCATTGAGGCCGCCGAAGCCCGCTCCGATGATCACCACACGTGGACGACCGAGTCCCATGATTTCTCCGGGCGAGAGGAATGAGTTTATGCGTCTACTGCACCGGAGCGCATCGCCGCGAGGTGAACGCCTGCAAGAATACCGGGATGAATTCGCCTCCTGTGGAAGGCAGTGCGCGCAAGAGGCATCAGTAACCTGCAAATCCTTCAATGCGGATATTGTGTCGTTCGATGCCTCCCCGCGTCAGCATCGCCCGCAAGGCATCGACCATGGCGGGTGGGCCGGCGATGTAGTAGATGGCTGTCTGTATCTCCTTCAGATATTTGGCCACCATCCCCTCATCGATGTAGCCGGTTTCTCCTTGCCAAGAGCGATGCGATCCCGCCATGTCGGTCATGGTCCCGATGAAGGTGAGGCGTGGATTCCGCCGCTCCATACTCTGCAGTTCGTCAAGGAAGGGCGCATCCTCCGGCCGTCGGTTCGTGTAGAAGAGAAAAAACCGGTGGGGCAGTTTCTCGTTCGTCGCATGCAGGAGGATGCTCCGAAACGGTGTAATGCCGATGCCGCCCGCCAGAAAGACCGCCGGCCGAGCCGCATCAGCATGGAGGACCAAGCTGCCGAACGGCCCTTCGATGGTGACCCCCGTGCCGAGGGGCATGGTTCGTAACGCGCGCTTGAAGGCCGTGTCGCGCATGCGCGTGGCCACCATCAACAGGTCTTCCTCGGGAGCGCTCGCAATGGAGAACGCTCGCACATTGCCCTCCGCGTCGGCTTCGGAGGAACTCATCAACGTCATGTCGATGAACTGGCCTGGCGTAAACTCAAACCGGTCCGGCTTCTCGAACTCAAAGGCCATCGTCCCCTCAGCCACGTCATAGCGGTGGACGAGTCTTGTCTCATAGGTTGAATGTCCGGTTAAGCCCACCCTTCTCTCCTCCCAAAGAAAGTCCGCGCCTGAGGATGTTGACCTCGTCTCAAAGCTTCGAGTGGGTGCCGTCACAAAAGGGAGGATTCTTCGTATGCTTGCATTGACACAGCGCCACTGCCTTCTGTTCCGTTATTGCAAATTCAAGCGGAGAAAATTCAGTCCCCGTATGCGATCCGTCGCAGAACGGTTGCGTCTTGGACCTGCCGCATCGGCACCAGTAGTAGGTGCCGGGGGGGCCGGCGTGAGGAGGGCCGGTTGTTTTGCCGCGATCACCGGTTTGGCCATGACAGTCTCCTTTCGTCGTCGTCATCATAATAGTCCTCGGCGTACACGAGAATGAAGTGGTGTGGGCCGCTGCACACAAGTTTTCGATTTACATACTGACTCAGTGGTGAGCAACCCCTATGCCTGGTTGTCGGACGGCTCATCCAGATGAGAAAAATTATGAGGTTGACGGTATAGGGAGGCGCTTATTGATGAGCAGCGGAAGAATTCCGCTACAGTGACCACGTTCCGACTGTGGCCTTAGGCGACAAACACGACGCCGCCATCGGTGCTGGCCTGCGCCTGGTCAAAGCGCGCCACCACCGGCTTCAGTTTGTCATAGAATTCGAAGGTCACTTGCGGTATACAGGCTGTCGCCATCGAGGGTCCTCCAGGGTTGCGCGGAGCCCCGGTGGCTTTTTTTATGGCACGCGTCATGAATTTTCCAGGCTAGGAGTGCGATTGCTACCGGTTGGAAGATTGTGCGGTGACCGGCGGTTCTTCACATTTCCTGCAATTCAGGGAGGTCCCGAGATGCTGGTTTCGGCCGCCCGCCGTCACGACCCAAGGGCGGCTTATGAACGGCGGCTGGTGCCGCACGTGCTGGCCGTGGCCGCAGGCGAGATCAGCCACCCAATCGCCATGCTCGTCTTGATGAAAGCCGATAATGGGCTGCTGCATCCGTTCCGCCTTCCTAAACGACGGCGAACCCCGATCGAATCCTGGTCCGACTAGTCCTTCAACGGCGCGGCGGTCACGGGAAGATCCCAATGGTCAAGCAGAAGCTCAAACCGCCGCTGCTCTTCCTGCGTGAAGGTCGCCTGATCAGGATAGAGAAGACGCTTCTCTTCCTCAGTAAATGATCGCACGGCGGCGGCCGCATTGGGATACACCACCGTCACCCGGTAATCCCAGCGTGATACATCGGGTTGATGAAAATGCGGGGTCTCCATTCGGAGTGCCTTGATTTCCCCGCGATCCAGTTGGCGCTGGAGCAACGGCAGATGATTCTTCTGGAACAGACGCCAGAATTCCTTCTGAGCGCCCCACCGTACTTTATAGTAATACTCCACGGTAAAATCGTCGCCGACCGTGGCCGGCAAACCGGTGGCGCCAACAGACTGGCTGTATGCTGCCGTTCCCGGCAACAGGCCGGGCGCCATCAGACATACGATTAGAATGAACGTCATCTTTCTTCCGAAACTCGCATCGGATACGAGAAGTGCCATGGCACAATCCTCCAGTTGACCTCCTTGCTCCACCGCCGATTGGGAAAAGCCGCATGAGTATAGCAAGACCTGCCTGCGGCGCGCTGTTCTTTCTCCACCCAAGAAGGCTGCTATCAAGGGACGTTGATGGGAACCGGTGCAGATGGAGCACCCCTGAACATGAAGGGAAAGAGCATTGAAGTGGCAAGCCGCCGACCCAGCGGTGAGTGGCTGTTCGTCATCGATCATCCCTTCGGCGCCGACGAAGTTTAGCGGGGCGCCAGCGGGCGTTCCGGGCGCTCGGAGGCCGGGACATAGGTCCAGCGGTGATCGGCGTCCTCATCGAAGCTGCCGACGAATACGACTTCGCGATCGAGATGGCGAAATTCCAAGAGGGTAATGCCGCAGGTCTTTGCATCAATGACGCGCGCGTCAAACTGGCCGACGACGTAAATCATACCGTTACCCGTCACATAAATATTCCTGCGGCTCGCATAGCCGGTGTCCGGGAATAAGTCCGCGGACGCCGCGCAGCCTCCGGCGCCCTTGATCGAGAGGGTGAGGTTATGGCGGGACAGGAAGGGATCGGTCGCCACGCGCACGATTGTCAGCCGCAGATTGGCCGACGCGATCTGCACGGAAGCAGATTCGGGCACGCCAGTGTTGCAAGCGGCGCTGAGCAGGCCGACGCCGCCCAACGCCGCCCACCGGACAAACCGTTTCACTTCGGTGCGGAGACCTTCGGCGCCGCCCCGATGGCATCGAGCCCGGCCTGCGCACAGGCGTCATCAAGATGCGCTCCGGGCGCTCCCCCGACCCCGATGCCGCCGACGACCTCGCCGCCGATTTCTATCGGCAAGCCGCCGCCCAACATGAGCACCTGATCGCTCATCTCACGAAGGCCCTGGAGAGTCGGAACCTTGGTCGTAAGCTCGGCGAGTTCAGTGGTCGGCCTTCGCAAACTGGACGCCGTATAAGCTTTCTTTCTGCTGCTCTCGACTGTATGAGGGCCCGCACCGTCGGCCCGTTCCATCGCCCGCACCACGCCGGCACGATCGACGATCGATACGCTGACACGGTAGCCGTCCTTCTTGCAGGCTTCCATCGCGGCATGGATCGCTCGATTCGCGACGTGCAGAGGCAACACCGTTTCCTTCGGCAGCTCTTCCGCCGCCGCGTATGCCGGCGCGCCTACAATACCCGTCAACGCCATCACCGACGCCGCCACACACATGCTATACGGCTTTCTGCCACACATCATTCCCATCTGTCTCCGCTCCTTTCAGCAGTTCGTATGAATGTTCCTGACGCTCTGGAGAGTACGAAGCCATACCTTGCGTGTCAAGACTGCGGAGCGGTCTTGCAATCAGATACTTTCTCGCTCCTGCCCCCTGCTCTGACTCCGCGACTCACAGCATCTGGGCATCCGGAGAAGGATCGTCTATAATGCGTCCCGTCATCAGTCGGCACTCTTTGGAAGCGAGGTCGAGAGCCATGGCAACAAAAAGCTATACGGCGATTGTCGAAAAGGAAGGTTCAGGCTACGTCGCGCTTTGTCCGGAATTGGACGTGGCTAGCCAGGGAGACACGGTCGAATCCGCTACAGCCAACCTCAAAGAAGCCGTCGAACTCTTTCTTGAATGCGCCGACCCCGCCGAAGTCGAACGCCGGCTCCACACGGAGGTTTTTGTGACCCGTTTCGAAGCGGCCAATGGGTAAGCTTCGCCTCCTCTCCGGACGAGACGTCTGCCGCATCCTCGAACAGCATGGTTTTCAGATGGTCCGTCAACGCGGAAGCCACATCGTCATGCAACGGCGATCAGAGTTGGGCACAATCACCGTCCCTGTACCCGACCACTCGGAACTCAGGCTTGGAACGCTGCAATCGATCATTCGGCAAAGTGGAGTCGCGCGAACCGCGTTCGAAAGCTAAAATTCACAACGAGCCTGATCTCCCTCCCCCCTGTTTCGTATCGCCGGCGCCGGGAGATTCAAGGCGAAGCGGACATGCCATGGGGCTGGAACTATCCGGCATCCATGTATGATGGCAAGACCTGATCCTCTTTTTCACAAGACCTGACCTCTTTTTCAGAGGCGTTCACCTACCAGGACGAACGGACCCCGATATCGGAGATCCACATTTTTTCTTTGGGCTGCAATGAGGGACGCGGGGTGAGGATCAAAGTGCCGACCGCTCGCCTGGAGAAGCTCATGCCGACGATCGACCGGACGCTGGAATCCTATCATCAGAATGCGGTCAGCCCGCTCGTCCTGAAAAAGAAGGGTTGAGGGATATCTTCACGGCTTACTTTTCACATATTCTTCCAACCGGCGTCCGACCCCGACAATCGTCAGCCCTACGACTTCCTTGGCCTGTTCGTCACATCGAACAACGACCCCTTCCCCGATATCAAGACCTACAGCAGCTTTCGGGTTGCCGAAGCTCAGGTAGAGCGTATCGGCATCGTCATCGTAGTCCCAATCCAGAGGCACATCTTTTCGTTCGAAAACCTTCACAGCTTCCATATGATCCTCCTCCAGATAGCCGGACGACTCGTAAAATACGCGGTCACAACAAAGCCATCCCCGTCGCTCAACTCGCGGTACACCACCGTACACGACTTCTGAGACAGCGCGTTTTCGGATACGACTTTACCGCAATCAACGTACCGCTGTCCCCTTCTTGAACGTAGTCCGGCTGATTGACCGTTTCCAAGATGCGATCTTGTTGATCTGCCATCTCAGGATGGCGCGCGGCAATATGGCGAAACCGCTCCGGAGTGAGACGAATCGGAATCCCCGCGATGGAACGGATTATTTTCAAGCCATTTGCCTTTCAAACAGACCGATCGTGTTCACGTTCGCACCGCTCTGAATGATCAGTCGCACAACGGCTCTTCAGACCCCAACTCTTCAACTGCCTCCCCCGGACCAGCAGATAGTCAGGCCGATTTCAGTGTCTTGCCTTGTGTGACCGGGACAAAGCGAATTTCCACACGCTGTTTCAAGGCAGAAGCAATTCGATTCAGCATCGCGAGGGAATGACCTTCATACTCCGCGTCTTCCAACCGGCAGATGGCTGAGGCTGTTGTTCCCACCAGGCGGGCCAATTGCCGTTGCGTGAAGCCCGCACGAAGGCGGAGCACGGTGAGTTTCCGTGCTACGCTGTCGTTGGCCCGAGCCTCCTCCAGCCCTCGTACGCGTTCGGGCCTCCCCTCGTAATACCGGCGGTAGAGAATCTGGACCGCATCCGAAGTGGCCGTGCGTCTATGTTTTGCCATGTTCATTCCTCCCGATAGGTATGCGTCTGCGGATCTTCCTCGAAGAGGTGTTTTCGCTCCAATGCCCGTTCAATGTCCTTAGGTGGGACCTCCCGCTCTTTGATGATTCCGTGGGCCAAAGATGGTTGCGTTCGTAGCACACTGACTCCCGGTACCTTTTTCTTCCTTGGATATAGATCGGCACCACCGGCACGGCGAGGTCTTGCCGATCCTGCTCGTCTTTCCCTTTCCAGACCAGTTGCGGATCGAGCGAGGGATCGCGCGGATAGAGCATAGTCTTGGGCGTGGCCTCCTCGTCGGCCACGAAGTCGCGCAGTTCCTCGGTAGGAATATTCGCCCGCTTGTCTTTGTGCTTGATGGACTGGACGTGTGTGGAGGTCTTCGCCCGCTTACGCGGCGGCATGGCGGCCTTTCCTGCCTTCGCCCCGAATGGCCTTGGCCAGGTCGGCCTCGCTGGCCCCGAGCACGAGCAGGGAACTGACCAGCAGGTCCATCGAAACGGAGGGGTCGCCCGCCTCCATTTTAGCGACACGGGACTGGCTGGACCGGAGGCGCTTGGCGAGTTCGACTTGGGACACCCCGCGCCGCTGCCGCCGATCGCGGAGACTGCGGCTCAGGGTCAGTTTCAATTCGATGAGCGCGGCATCGGCGTCCGACAGGCCGAGAAATTCCTTGGTCGACCCGACGGCCCAGCCGGCCGCTTCGAGTTTCCTGCGTTTGCTCTGTTTCATGGCTAGCGCTCCTCTTCGTTCGTCAGCCGGTCGTAGTCCCGGAGCCGCCGCTTGCACGCCTCGATGACGGTGCCCGGCGTGCGCGGTGTCTTCTTCCTGAACACGTCGAGAATCACGACGGCGTCCTGATCGACCCGATACATGATGCGGAACGTGCCGGTCGCGTCGTTGATCCGCAGCTCATGGCACCGGGGTCCGATGACCGGCATCGGCCGGGAGTGCGGCAGCGTCAAGGTGTCGCCGCGCTGCACCAGCCGAAGCAGATACCCGGCCTCTATTCGCGCTTCCGTCGAAAACGGCGGCGTCTTGACCTCGCCCTTCAGCCAGACGAGCGGCTTGCCCGTCCTAATCGTGCCACCCTTGCCGGTGAGTATATGTCAGATATGACATAGCGTCAATCGGTTATCGGACGCCGCCGCAGAAGGCCGGAGAACTCCGAATGCTGTTCCGGGCATCCCATGGATCAGTGATCTCGATGAAGGCCCAGCGGCCGAACCCGCCGTGATTGTTCACCGCCGGCACCCATAACGTGCGCGCGGTACTGACCTTGGCTTCTTTGTCCTTTTTCTTTTCGCCCGTGACCCCGACAATCAGATTGAGCGGATCAGCCATGCCGCGCCCATCGTTGAGGACCGCGATGAAGTCAGGGATATAGGGATGCTCTTCGCCGTTGAGTGTGTAGGGGATAGTGAAGCCCAGGCTGTGATTCTTGACATAGCGCAAGACCTCGTCCATCTCCTCCAACGCCTGCGCTATCTTCTGTTCCCATGAGCCGGTATCCGCCACCACATGCGACACGTGGCACTTGTCCGGTCTGGTGGGATAGACCGACCGGATGGTGTCGAAATCCACATGGCGGGTGGAGCCAATGGTGTCATACGGGCGGAGAATCGGTCGCAACGCAGGGCTGCCTAAATCCGCTCCGACAATGGCCTTGTAGATCCGGTCGGCGGCATCGTGCGCGAACTCAACGAGCAGGAGCAGTTGCGGAAATGTGTTGTCCTTTAGCGTGACACATTCGTTCAGCCAACGCTTGGCAATAGCCAGCAATTGCGGAAACAGCCACGTCTTGACATCGGCGTCGAACCGATGCTTGGCAGGCCGATCGGTTCGCACCTCTCCGTCCTGGCGGAAGTACTTTTCCAGTGTGAGCTTGGCCAGGAGAAACGCGACTTCGTTCGGGCGGCGACGCTTGAGATCATCCAACGTATGCACACTGGCCTCGCCCACAATCGGCGCGTTATCGACCTTCGTCGGGATGTCGGCGGTTGAAAGCGCCAACACCGAATCCTTGGTGAATCGGACACGCAGATGTTCGTCGGGAAGTTCGTAGCGATAGCCCATGAGACGCGGGAATGTCACCTCGCAGCCGATGCGATCGTCCAGTGCTCGCACACGAGTCGGAATTGGCCCAGGAGGAGGATCAGAAGTGCTCCCGCTCGTTGGAATGAAGGAGAAAGGCACACCGTAGACTTCCGCGTATTCCGCGTTAAAGCACCCATCCGCGTTGATTGCGTAGCTCATCCGCCTCAACGCACGCCCTACGACCTGCTCGCACAGCAACTGCGTGCCGAAGGCGCGGACGCCTAGGACATGCGTGACCGTGTTGGCATCCCATCCTTCGGTAAGCATGGAGACGCTGACGACGCACTTGACATGTTCGCCTAAACGGCCGGACTTCCCAACGGTGTTCATTACCTCTCGCAGCAAGTCTTCGTCGGAAAGATTCTCGGCATCACGACCGGGGAAACGGGTGCGGTACTCAGCTTTGAACTCTTCGATTTCGCGGGCGGCGATCTTCTTGAAATCGTCGCTCATGCCTTCGCCGGATTCGAGTTGCTCACTGTCAACGAGAATGGTCTTGGGACGATGCACCCACCCGCCATGCCCATCGTCGTTCCGAAAAAGCGGCAATGCCCCGGCTTGAACCACAACTCGGTCGCCGATTTGTTTTTCCCACCCCGCGATGTAGTCGAACACAAGCTTGGACACATTGGTATTGTTGCAGACGACGATGAACACCGGGGGCGTCATCCCCTTGGCACGGGCTTCGGCGTTTTGGTCCCACGAACGATGATACTTTTCATAGTTGCCGTACAGGCTGAGCAAGGCGCCCTGCAATTCGGCGGGGAGTTTCGGTTCGCCCCCTACCGCGTCCCTTTTTCGGAAGACCTTCCCGAATGCGCAGCCAGAGGTCACGATACGTCGGCTGTTCGCCCTGCATCGAATCGTCGGCAACCAGCACACGCGGGACTTTCACAATGCCGGCTTCGATCGCATCGATCAGCGAGAAGTCAGACACGACCCACGGAAAGAGTGTGGCCTCCGGCCAGCCGGACCCTCGGAGAAAAAACGGCGTGGCCGACAAATCATAGATCGCTTTGACGCCGATCTTGGACTTGATGGCCTCGATGCCGGAAATCCACACCCGCGCCTCTTCGTCCCGCTTCTCGGCTTCACGCCGTTCATCGCCAACAAGCTTCTCGTCGTTGCCATCTGGCTTCCGTTGAAGACAAGGAAGGGGGAGAGAAAGGAAGCACAAAGTCGCAGAGTTAGGAAGTGAACGTCCGTCTGCATGAATTAAAAATGATGGAGATTGAGTAGATGAATAACCATGGAATACACCATGGCCTGATGCGCGGCTGTGACATCCGGGGTCACAGTGAAAGAGCGGCAAGGATGAGTCTAGCCGGGGGTCGAACGGCCTCTGTGCTGTACGTACAACAACGAGAGAAGCGGCCTAGGCACGAGGCCAGGATGATCGTGTGGAGCGTACGATCCGCTCTTTTCGCGGGGCGCCGGATGCCGGACGTGCCGCCCCCAGATCCTCCAGCAGCGCGCGCAAGGGTTCCGCCACGGACCAGGCCTGTGCCGGGCATCCTCGCGGCTCATGCGGCGCCTCGGCCTCGAAGATTTCCGAAACCTGGCCCAGGCAGGCTTCATCGAGATGCTGCTCAAGCCCGGTCAGGAATCCACGGGCCTTGGCCTTCTGAGTCGCCCCCTTGCCGTGCACCGCGAGCCACGAGGTCACGAAGCAGCCCAAGAGAAACGGCCAGACAGTCCCCTGATGGTAGACCGCGTCCCGCTCGGCAGGGCCGCCCTGATACTGCCCACGATAGCGGTCATCTTTCGGCGAGAGGGTTCGGAGTCCGACCGGGGTCAGCAGCCGATTTT
This sequence comes from uncultured Nitrospira sp., assembly GCA_964398045.1. Lineage (GTDB taxonomy): Bacteria > Nitrospirota > Nitrospiria > Nitrospirales > Nitrospiraceae > Nitrospira_D. The sequence goes on from CAYNLM010000002.1 coordinate 56,715, forward strand.
CCGCGACACGCAGCATCTGCTTCGCTTGGTCCTTCGTCAGCAGGCCGGGGCACAGGGCAATGGCATACAGTTGATTTGGGCGAAGCGACGAATCGTCCCCTTCGGGACCATCGATGACATCATAGAGGTAGCCGGCGGCGTGATGCCAAAAGCGCCGTTGGAAGGACGCCACGGCGGTGACGCGATCTCTCCCACACTGCTCGGCATAGTCCGCTTCGCCAAACTTCCTGGCCAGCCGTTCACCGATCTCCAGGGCTCGGATCCAGAGGGCCTGGATTTCGACCGGTTTGCCATGGCGAGGCGTGACCACCCAGTCACCCACCTTGGCATCCATCCAGGTGAGCTGAGCCCCCGGGACGCCGCCCATGATCAGTCCATCGCGATCCATGCGAATGCCGTAGCGTGTGCCCCTTCGATAGCCGTCGAGAATGTGCCTGATGGCAGGCCATGCCGTCTGCCGCACATGCCGGCTGTCCTTCGAATAAGTGAGATAGCGATCAACGGCATGGACAAACCAGAGCGAGGCATCGATCGTATTGTATTCCGGTTGCTCCCCGGCGTCGGGAAAGCGATTGGGAATCATGCCCTCGGAGACATGCGCGGCAAACGCATCGATGATGCGGCGAGCCGCTTCATAGCGTCCCGTCACGAGGCAGAGCCCGGGGAGGGCAATGAAGGTATCGCGCCCCCAATCTGTAAACCAGGGATAGCCCGCGATCACCGTCTGTTCCGCGCCTCGTTCGGAAAGATAGGCCTCCGTCGCGCGCCAGAGCCGATGAGTGAGCACATCCGTGGGAGGAATTGACGTCTCCATCGCCTTGCGCCTGGCGCGCTCAGATCGCACCAGTGCCTGGATATCGACCGACTCAACCGCTTCGCTGGTCAGCAGCAGGTCGGCATGCTCGCCGGAGCGCAATTCAAACGTGAATTCGCCGGGCGACCACCAATCTTCCTCATCATCGAGTCCCCGGCGACGTTCGACCGGCAATTGAATTCTGCGATACCAGTCGGCAGCCTGCCGATAGTCTCCGGAATGAAATGCCCGCACGGCCGGGAGATCACGGTAGGGCTGCCATTGAACCGAGCCCTGTTTGATCTCCGCATCCATCGTCACCGCACTGTTTTCGTGATGCAACCCATGATAGTCGCGCCCTGTGAGTTTCGGCCGCACACGCAGCCGGACCGCCTGCTTCGTCTTTCCCTTCAACGACCAGCGGAGGATGACCAGGTCACGCCCGCGGACACAGCACAGTTCCCGTTGAACCGTAAGTCCTCCAACGCGATAGGTCCAGGTCGGCCAGGGATTCAACGCAAACAACGTGCAGTGTTGGTATCCGACCGGATGGACGGCGCCCGGATAAACGTTCGTGGACAGTGGAAAGGATTGCCCCCCGACATCCAGCCAGTCTTCGACGTGATTGACCAGCACAACCCGTTCACCGGAAGGCCGGCGCGCGGTCAGCAACAGCGCATGGTACCGGCGGGTATTGGCGCCGGCGACCGTCCCGGAAGCAAAACCACCACGGCCGTTCGTTTCGAGCCATTCCAGGCCAAGGGCGCGGTCGAGGTCCCGGCAGTCTGTTTTCTTCACTCGCATGGATCTGTCTGGACCCTGTTTTCGTATCAATGCAGGAATCTGTCGATCTGTTGATCTGATGATTGTCCGCAAACTCAGCAGATCATCAGATTCTGCCGATTCACTCGTCATCCTCCGCTCTGCTGAATCAGCTTCGCCACCAACCCCGTCCACCCCGTTTGATGACTGGCGCCGATGCCGGCCCCATTATCCCCATGGAAGCACTCGTGGAACGGCACTGCGTCGCGCCACAGCGGATCGGTTTGGAATTTTTGTGCGCCGCCGAACACCGGCCGCCGCCCGTGCTGATCCAACAGAAACAAGCGCGTCAGCCGACGTGAGAGTTCCGCGGCCACGTGATTGAGGGGAATAGTTCGGCCCGATCCCGTCGGATACTCGACGGCGTAGTGATCGCCGAGGAAGTAATGGAACTTCTGCAACGATTCGATGAGCAGATAGTTCACCGGGAACCAAATCGGCCCGCGCCAATTGGAATTGCCGCCGAACAATCCGGTGCTGGACTCTCCCGGTTCGTAATCGACACGATGTTCCCGGCCCATCACCGACAGCACGTAGGGATGATCTTTATGGTAACGGGAGAGCGCGCGGATGCCATAGGGTGACAGGAATTCTTGCTCATCCAGCATGTAGCGCAGAACGGATCTCAACCGATGGCGATCGACGAGCGAGAGGAACCGCCGCACTCCTCCGTCGTGGCTTTGCGTTTCGACATGCCCGCTGAAGTCCGGCTTGTTTTCGATGAACCACTGCATGCGATGCTTGAAGCGCGGGAGGCTGTCGACCAGATCGGAGTCGAGTGTCTCCACCGCGAAGAGCGGAATCAGCCCGACTATGGAACGCACCTTCATGTGACAGGTCTTCCCGTCCGGCAAATGCAGGACATCGTAGAAGAACCCGTCTTCCCGATTCCACAGTTCGATTTTTTCGCCGCCGATGTTGTTCATCGCCCGGCAGATATAGACGAAATGCTCGAAAAATTTGCTGGCCACGTCTTCATACGCCCGGTTCTCGCGCGCCAGCTCCAGCGCGATGGACAGCATGTTGAGGCAATACATGCCCATCCAACTCGTCGCATCCGACTGTTCGATGTGCCCGCCGGTCGGCAAGGGTGCGCTGCGGTCGAAAACACCGATGTTGTCGAGGCCGAGGAATCCACCCTGGAAGATGTTCTTACCCTCGGCATCTTCGCGATTCACCCACCAGGTGAAATTCAGCAGCAGCTTATGGAACACGCGCTCCAGGAAGACGCGATCGCCGATACCCTTCCGCTTCTTTTCGATCTTGTACACGCGCCAGGCCGCCCACGCATGCACGGGCGGATTCACATCGCCGAAGGCCCATTCGTAGGCCGGCATTTGCCCGTTCGGATGCATATACCACTCCCGCAGCATGAGGATGAGTTGCTCCTTGGCGAACGTCGGATCGACAAGGGCGAGAGGAATGCAATGGAACGCCAGATCCCAAGCCGCATACCAGGGATATTCCCACTTGTCCGGCATGGAAATGACGTCCGCATTGTAAAGATGCGTCCAGTCGGCGTTTCGACCACGCAGCCGCTCGCCCGGGGGCTCTGGACCGGCGGGATCGCCCTTGAGCCAGCGCGACACATCGTAATAGTAGAACTGCTTGCTCCACAGCAGCCCTGCAAAGGCTTGGCGCTGCACGCGTCGGGCATCTTCTGAGAGACCGGAGGGAGCCAGGGTATCGTAAAATTCATTGGCCTCTTGCAGCCGCTTCTTGAATACCCCGTCGAAGGAAGGTCCGCTGCACCACACGCCCTGTTTTTCTTTGGTCAAACGCAGGCAGACCGTCTTGGCCGCTCCGGGCGCGATCGACAACACATAATGCGCGGCCACCTTCGTTCCGACCTGATCCGGATTCACCGCTTCTTTATCGCCGTGGACGACATAGTCATTCACACTGTCTTTCACATACCGCGCGCCGTCTCGGTCTCCGTACAACCGCCGCGTATTGGTTTCATTCTCTGTAAACAACAACGTCGGTGCGCCTCCGCAGAGCAAGCGCCGCCGGCCGTAGTAATCGTGCGTGAACTCCACGACGCTCATATTGTTGATCGGCTCTCCGGCTTTCATGCGCGGACGCCGGACATCCAAACCCCATGACCAAGTGTTGCGAAACCAAATCGTCGGCAACAGCGTGAGCTCCGCCGCCTCGGGACCGCGATTACTGACCTGGATTCGAATCAGCAGGTCTTCAGGAGAGGCTTTGGCATACTCCACAAACACATCGAAATACCGGTCGTCATTAAAGACGCCGGTGTCGATCAGTTCATGCTCCGGTTCCGACCGTCCTCGGCGTCGATTGTGTTCCACCAACTGCGCGTAGGGAAACGCCGCTTGGGGATACTTGTACAGATATTTCATGTACGAATGGGTGGGAGTCGAATCGAGATAGTAATAGTATTCTTTGACGTCCTCTCCGTGATTGCCTTCATTCCCGGTGAGGCCGAACAGTCGTTCTTTCAGAATCGGATCGCGGCCGTTCCACAGGGCGAGGGCGAAGCATACGAACTGATGACGGTCGGAAAACCCCGCCAGCCCGTCTTCGTTCCATCGATAGGCGCGGGATCGGGCGTGGTCATGTGGAAAGTATTCCCAGGCGGTGCCGTAGAGGCTGTAATCTTCGCGGACGGTCCCCCATGCGCGCTCGCTCAGATACGGCCCCCAGCGCTTCCAGTGTTTCTCCCGACGGGCGTCTTCCTGAAGCCGCTGTTGCTCGGCCAAGGGGGGCGGCTGCTGTAGTGTGGATGGTTTCGCCTTCGCCATACGACTCCCTCATCGTTCTTTCGAAATATCGGGTACGATGCGCCGATCCGGCCTCCAATTCAAGCGGGCCGCACCCTTCTTTTTGCACAAGGCGCGGCTAGGCCGTAGGTCGAAGAAGAGAGGGAACCCTTACAAAAGCCAATGTACAGAAAGAGGTTGTCGGGGCGATCTCAAGAGAAAGGGGAAGGGGAAGGGGAAGGAGGGACGGAGAAGTCTTAGCTCCAGATCACGCGTTCTTGATTCAGGAGATAATCGATCACTTCAATGCTGTTGCGCATCTGGGTCTGCGCTTGCTCGGACATGGGCAGGACGGCGCCTACCAATTTACCCGATTCCATATCTTCCAAGGAAGGAATGCCGTCACCAGGGAGTTTTTCGAGATCCTTTCGGAAGCTAGCCAAGGGCGACCTCCTTGTTGAGTCCTTCTCGGCCCCTTGATCGTGTTTCTTGAGTCGAGAAGAGGCTGCGGCCTACAGAAAGCATACCACACGCATGCATCCCGTCAGTGAAGGCCGCCTATGTGCTTGTTATGCAGCTACTTTTTCTGGTGGTTGGCAGAAGTGTGAGAGAGAGGAGGAAGCGCGCCGAGATAAGGGAAGTGCCCTCTATTAAGGAGAGTGGTATCCGGTCGCAGGCGGAAATCGTCGTGATCGGCGTCGACGAAGCGTGGATCGGCCGCGACGTCCGATGCTGATTTGAGTTCGGGCGCCGGCGCATTGGGCGACCCCGCCCTCACATAATCGCCCTCGCTGTTATAGAGGGCATTAAACGAAGTATTCGCCTGGCCGGCCCCGGCAAAGAGAAATCCGACCTTGTTCAGACCGACGACATTGCCCGACACTTCGCTCTGTGACGACCCTAGAAATGCCGCCCCTCCGCCGTTCTTCACCAGCGTATTGCCGACAAGCACCGCCTTCGCTTTATCGGTTACTACAACGGCCTCAAATAGACTCCGCGTGATGATGTTCCGCTCCAGCCGGACCTCCGATTTGCCGGCCACGTTCACCCCGTGATCGTTGTCATGGATGAAATTGCCCACGAGCACCGCCTGGGAATCGGCAAACTGCACTCCCGTGGTTTCGCTCCCCCCGATCACGCAATCTTCAATGCGTACATCTTGGACTTGCTGACCGAAGAGCATACCGTTTACGCGCAGACCACGCAGCGTGATGCCTTTCCCGTTAAAGATCCCGAGGGCATGGCCGCCATGCTCATTGATGGTGAGTCCACTGATCTCAATATCCGTCGCGCCATAGGGCCACTTGCCGACGTGCAGAACGCCCACGACATCCTCGCGCCCCAACATCGTGACCTTGTCCACCCCGGCACCGACGAGCTTGATCTTTTCCTTGCTATGGATCGTGAGATCTTGCGGATAGGCGCCCGGCTTCACAAACACCGTGTCGCCTTTCTTCGCGCTATCGACGGCCTCTTGAATGGACGTGAAGTCTCCCGAACCGTCGAGCGCCACGACGATGGTTTTGGAGCCGGGGTGAGCTGCCGGCTCGGCTCGAAGCAGAGCACTTGGACAGAAGAACATGAGAAGAAACAGCCAAACAATAATGGGCATGGTCATAAGGTCTTACAGGCACGATGCGCAAGATGTCAATCCGGTTTCTTGTGGGGTGAGACCCCGCATGATAAGCTCCGCCGCCATGATTCTCGTGGGCCTCACGGGTGGCGTAGCGACAGGGAAAACAACCGTCGCCAAAATGTTCCGGCGCTGCGGCGCCGTCGTGATCGATGCGGATGAATCGGCTCGGGAGGTGGTCAAACCGGGAAAGCCGGCCTGGCGAGAGATCGTCCGCACGTTCGGCCGAGAGATTCTCAACCCTGATCACACCATCAACCGGCATGCGCTCGGCGCGATCGTGTTTGGGAAGAGAGCGAACCTCCGCCGACTGGAACGGATCATCCACCCGCGTGTCGCGCGGGAACAGGCGAGACTGACGAAAGAAGCGGCTCGGAACAATCCGAAGGCAATCGTGATCTACGACGTACCGCTGCTCTTCGAGGCCGGTATCGATAAGCGAGTCGACAAGATCATCGTCGTCACAGCCGACCGCGAGACCCAAATCGCCCGCCTGAAGAAACGAAATGGGCTGACGAGAGCTGACGCACTTCGCCGCATCAAGAGTCAGATACCGCTGGCCCGAAAGCGCCGTCTAGCGGATTACGTGGTTGATGGAACAACGCCTCTCAAGAAATTAGCCGGCACCATTACCCCGCTGTACGAAACCCTCGAGCGCCTGGCCTAACGAGCGCATTCCATGGTCTTTCCGGAAGCGGCCTCCCTCCACCCTCAACTTGTTGAACCGACCTACCTTCCCTTTGAGTGGAAAGTCGTTGAGATGAAACGCCGTCCGCTTGCGTGTTAAAGTTGCCTCATGCACAACGTCGTCATCATCGGCTCAGGACCGGCCGGTCTGACCGCCGCAATCTATGCAGCGCGGGCGAACCTGTCTCCGCTGTTGATCGAAGGCTGGCAATCAGGCGGGCAACTCACCACCACCACGGAAGTGGAAAATTTCCCTGGTTTTGCCAAGGGCATCATGGGCCCGGAGTTGATGAAGGAAATGCGGGCGCAGGCGGAGCGGTTCGGTACCCTGTTCCAGACGGGCGATGTCACCAGCGTCGATTTTCAGAAGCGCCCGTTCAGGATCGTCGTGGACGGCGAACAAACCGTGGAAGCCAAGGCGTTGATCATTGCTACCGGCGCCTCTCCCGTTACACTCGGCCTTCCGAACGAGGGGCGGCTGTGGGGGCATGGTGTCTCCAGCTGCGCGACCTGCGACGGCTTCTTTTTCAAAGGGAAAGAGCTGGTCGTCGTGGGCGGCGGCGACAGCGCGATGGAAGAAGCCACCTTTCTCACCAAGTTCGCCACCAAAGTGTCGATCGTCCATCGGCGCGACAAGTTGCGCGCATCAAAAATCATGCAAGACCGCGCAATGAAGAACGAGCGCATCGCCTTCGTCTGGAATACGGTCGTCGAGGACGTGCTCGGCTCGAATGTCGTCACCGGTGTTCGGCTCAGGAACATCGTCACCGGAAAGGTGTGGGATCTTTCCTGCGCCGGCTTATTCCTTGCCATCGGCCATCGACCGAACACCACGCTGTTTTCCGGGCAACTGGAGATGGACGCCACGGGCTATCTCATCACGCGCCAGGGCACCGCCACGAGCGTCCCCGGCGTGTTCGCCGCAGGAGACGTGCAGGACGCCCATTACCGTCAGGCCGTCACCGCCGCCGGCTCCGGCTGCATGGCCGCCATGGACGCCGAGCACTATCTTGAGACGGTGAAAAGTGATGGGTGATGCGTGATGCGTACAAGCAGTCCGGGATCCTACAACTGATGCCTCACACTTCACTCATCACCAATCACCCATCACTGGCCATGCGTTGTGCCATTGTCCATTACCACGAACTTGCCCTCAAAGGCCGCAACCGCGACTATTTCGAGCAGCGCCTGGTTCGCAACATTCAACTGGCGCTGAAGGACCTCGGCATCAAGCGGGTTGATAATCTGCGGAGCCGCATTCGTGTGGTGCTTCCGCCGGAGGCCAACGAGACTGTCATCAGAGACCGACTGACGCGCGTCTGCGGCGTTGCGAACTTTTCGTTGGCCCACGCCGTGCCACTTAACTTAGCCGATCCCGATCTGAGTGCACTGCGCGCAGCGATCGTCGATGAGCTCCGATCGAAATCCTTTTCCACGTTCCGCGTGACCGCCAGGCGTGCCGACAAACGTTTGACGTTGACCTCGATGGACGTGGAGCGAGCAATCGGGGCCGCGGTGTGTGAGGAAACCGGCAAGAAAGTCAGCCTCAAAGACCCAGACCTCACCATCTATATCGAACTGCTCACGAAAGAAGCTTACTTCTCCGTCGAGAAGATTCAGGGTCCCGGCGGGATGCCCGTGGGAGTCAGCGGCAGGGTCGCCTGCCTCATATCCGGCGGGATCGATTCGCCGGTCGCCGCCTATCGCATGATCAAGCGCGGCTGTCGGGCCACGTTCGTCCATTTCTCCGGCCGCCCGTTAGTGAGCCGCGCCTCCGAAGACAAAGTGCGCGAGCTGGTGCAGGTCCTCACCGCCTCTCTCTATGATTCACGCCTGTATGTGATTCCGTTTGGAGAGATCCAGCGCGAGATCGTACTCAACGCGCCGGCGCCTTTTCGCGTCGTCCTCTATCGACGGATGATGCTCCGGATTGCGGAAGAGCTGGCGAGAAAAGAACAGTGTTGGGGCCTGGTCACCGGAGACAGCCTGGGCCAGGTGGCCTCTCAGACTCCGGAGAATCTTTCTGTGGTGGAGGAAGCCGCGGAACTGCCGATTCTCCGTCCGCTGATCGGCATGGATAAACTGGAAATCACGGAGGAAGCCCGCCGCATCGGCACCTACGAAACCTCCATCGAACCGGACCAGGATTGCTGCAAGCTCTTTACTCCGCCTCACCCCAGCACGAAAACAAGAATCGAGGATGTACGGAAAATCGAACGCGTGCTGGACATTCCCCGCTTGGTGAAACAGGGACTCGAAAAGGCCGAGTTGTCCGAATTCACTTTCCCGGCGTAATCCGCGCGAGCGCTTTCTCTCTCACAATCCGAAAGTGCGCTTCGAGTTCCTGCCGCATAGCGATAGCCACTATCCAATCCGGCACGATCGTCTCGATTTCGACCAGCAATTCAAAATCCGCCTTGGTCTGACTGCCGCCGGCTGCTGGACTCAATTTCCACATGCGGCGGTATTGTTTGAAATCCCCCCCCTTCAGTTCCGTCAGCAAGCCGCCGCCGGGCAACGATCGAGACTCGCACATCAACCGACGCTCTCCCGGCAGCAACGAATGATCGATGCGGATATCCGTGAAGGCTTTGCCGTCCTGCTCCCGCAGCTCGGCGATCCGCATGCGCACCTCGAACAGGTCGGGCCAATGGGCATAATCCGTCAGCAGACGCTGAATGATGGCGGGTTCGACGGGAAAAAAAAACGGTGGCGGTGGCTTTGACCCCGCCGGTCGGTTGGGCTTGTACATCGAGCGACACAGCATCGCCGGCCCGCGCGGTGCTCGCGCTGCACGCAATGACGAGGACGACACCGACAAGCCGCCGCAACATGGGGCGATTATACCGGCGCCTTCTATTCCCTGCGAGCCGATTCACGATTGACCGGGACAAACAGCGGTGTGCTAGGATGCGCTATGGCTCGCCTGTCGTCCATTCTTCTGTTCGTCGTGATTGCAGCGGCATGTCCCCTTCTCATCACTGACTACGCATCCGCACAACCGGTGGACGAGTCTCATGCGACGACGGAACAGTCCTGCAGTTTCGGCATGGGGAAGGGAGAAGCCTCGCAGAGTTGCGCCGTCCCGTTCCCGGCTGGTTGCCGCGTGGCCCATGCGCCGGGCTCCATGAAGCCCTGGACGACGATCTCGAAAGGCGGCCGGCTCATGTGCCGGTTCGACGAAAAACGCACCGACTGGAAAACCAAAATTACCGGCGCCTGCGGCCGTTGCCAGTCCGGCCACTGTTCGGCGCAGTTCAGCGTCCGCTTCGACTGTTCTCCACAGCCATAGGTCTATGGCCCTCTCAAGGGCGATCAAAGAAGAAGCTCATGCGCTGGGATTCGACGCGGTCGGTATTGCCCGCGTCACTCCTCCTGCCGCCTCGCATGATCACACATTACTCACTCGGCTCACGCAGTGGCTGGAGCGCGGCTATCACGGCACGATGGCTTGGATGGCCAGGACGCCGGAGAAACGCGCGGATCCATCGCGGGTCCTATCCGGTTGCCGTTCGATTATCTCTGTGGGTGTCAACTATCTGACTGAACATCGAGCCGATGAACGGCCCGGCTATGGCCGCATCGCACGTTATGCCTGGGGGAAGGATTACCATCACGTCCTCGGCGACCGGCTGAAACAGCTCGAACTCCGCATTCACCGCTTGGCGCCGAACGCCGTGACCCGCTCGTCTGTCGATACCGGACCGGTGATGGAAAAGGCCTGGGCCGAACAAGCCGGCTTGGGATGGATCGGCAAACATTCCAATCTGGTGTCCTCACAATTCGGCTCCTGGCTGCTGCTGGGAGAAATTCTCACCACGCTGGAACTGGAGTCGGACGAACCGGCCACCGATCTCTGCGGCAGCTGCACACTTTGCATACAGGCCTGTCCTACGAAGGCGATCGTCGAACCGTACGTCGTCGACGCCACCCGCTGTATTTCCTACCTCACGATCGAACTGCGCGGCGATCAGGGCGTTATTCCTGAAGAGTTTCAGCAGCGCATGGGGAATAAAATATTCGGCTGCGATGACTGTCTCGATGTCTGTCCGTTCAATCTGCGAGCGGAAGCCACTCGAGAACCGGCCTTTCAGCCGACTCCCCTCACGCTGGCCCCGCGACTGGACGAATTGTCCCGCATGGATGAAGCGTCCTTTGCCACACTGTTTCAGCAGAGCCCCCTCAAGCGATCCAAACATGCGGGACTGCAGCGCAACGTCGCCCTCGCTCAGCGTAATCAGTAATCCGCCATTTTTGACCCGGCCCCCTTCCTTCCAGGGACAGAGAGGAGTAGGGTATAAGCAGTATCCGATGGTTCGACAGGAGCCCTGAGCCAGGAGTCCTCCGATGAACCTTCCGATCGTTCTCCTCATCTCCAAGCAACCCGACACTCGCGTCCTTCTCGAAGCCGTCCTCCCTCCCGGCACGACGCTCCTCACCAGCCACTCGGTCTCCGACGGGCTGCGGCTCTGGAAAGACCGATCCGCAGCCGTGGTCGTCTGCGAGGGCACTCCGCAGCAACTCGCGGCGCTGTTGGACTATGCAAGACAAGGCGCACGCGCCCCGGTCGTCGCCATCGGCGATGGTCATTCCGTGAAAGAGGCGGTGCAGGTGATGCGTGCCGGGGCCGCGGATTTTCTCGCCAAACCGGTTCACGCGCCGGATCTGCGCGCCTCCCTGGCCCGCCTGATCGGAGAGCAGCGGGTTTCGCCGCCGGTGGTTCCCGGTGAACACTTCTCGCAGATCGTCAGCCTCTCGCCTCAGATGACGCTGATAAAGCAGCTCGCTCGCGAAGTGGCCGCAACGGACGCCACCGTCTTGATCACCGGCGAAAGTGGAACCGGAAAAGAACTCTTCGCGCAAGCCATCCATGCGGCCAGTCCGCGGGCCGCCGGGCCGCTCGTGGCGCTGAATTGCGCCGGCATTCCCGAGAATCTGCTGGAAGCGGAACTGTTCGGCTATCAACAAGGAGCGTTTACCGACGCCAAGCACACAAAGCCGGGCCGATTCCAATTAGCCGAATGCGGCACACTGTTTCTCGATGAAATCGGGGAAATGAGCTCGGCGGCTCAAGCCAAACTGTTGCGCGTCCTGGAAACTCACGCAGTGGATCCGCTGGGCGGCACGCAGAGCCATACCGTGGATATTCGCGTCATCGCCGCCACCAACGAGGACTTGCTCGCGCACATCAAGGCGGGCCGGTTCCGTCTCGATCTCTACTACCGATTGAACGTCTATCAACTCCGCATCCCGCCCTTGCGCGAACGGCCGGACGATATCGAGCCGATCCTCGTGAGCTTTTTGGAGCAGGCCAGACGTGAGCGGGGTTGCCGCATCAAGACGATTGCGCCGGCCGCACTCACCATGCTTCAGCGGCACGACTGGCCCGGCAATGTGCGTGAACTGCACAATCTCGTGGAATGGCTGACCATCACGTGCAAAGAGGATGTGATCCAGCCGCGTCATCTGCCGGCTTCAGTCAGAACACTTTCCTCCCCCGAGCGGCCCGGCGCTGAACCGAAACCTTCTCTGTTGGCATTCGGGCTTTCATTTCAGGAAATGGAAAAGAAGATGCTGGAGGAAGCGCTCCGGAAGGCTTCAGGCAACGTCTCGGAGGCGAGCCGTCTCCTCAAAATCACCCGCAACACGTTGCGTTACCGGATGGCCAAGTATCATCTGCAGCAATCATGAGAGCACGACTCATGGCATTACGGCAGATCCTCGGCACAGCGAAAACCGAGTGACGGTCCCCAGTAGGTCATCTCGTCCCACCCTCGGTAGCTGGCACGTAATTCCAGCGGGCGCTCGTTCGGTTCGCCCCCGCGCAGAACGCGGAACGACCCGCGGGCTGGACCTTGGGGATCCCGGCTGGGAGACGACCGATAAAAGTCCTCCGCGTACCAATCATTCACCCACTCAGACACGCTGACCACAAGATCGACCACCCCATAAGGCGATACGGCAAAATCCAGGCTGCCGACGGGAGCCGTACCGTTCTTCGGCGTCTTTCGGTCCGTCGTCCCCAGCCGCGCTTTGAACACATCGTCCGTGTTGCCCCAAGGATAGAGCCGGCCATCGATGCCCCGAGCCGCCTTCTCCCACTCCGCTTCAGTCGGCAACCGCTTGCCCCGCCATCCACAGTAATGACGCGCCTGGCTCCAGGTGACGTTGGTCACCGGATGCTCGCCAAGAGCCGGATCATCGTAGGCTGATCGATCTTTGGGAGGCGCGCAGCCGCCGCTTTCTACACATTGCCGGTACTGCCGATTGGTGACCTCATGTTTGTCGATCCAGTACGTGCTGACGTACACCCGATGCATCGGACGCGCGTCCGGCAGCCCATCTTCGGCACCCATCCAAAACTCACCGGCAGGAATGAGCATCATTCCTTCGGGAGGCTTGATGCCGCGTTGGGCCAGCCGCTGAAGTTCCTCTTCTTGAGCCCCACGCAGCTGTTCATTCACCCGTTGAATTATGGTGTGGTCCGGCGCCGGGGACGCCGAATCACGGCTTTCCCCCGTTGGCGAGCGAGTGATCGGGACAGGAGTCGTTTCGCTTTTTTTGGCGGAGTCCACCGGAGCCGGCGGGATGGGAGGTGATCCTTCGGCGACCCGCACGGTCTCAATTCTCACCGTCGTCCGCACAACCCTCGTGGCAAGGTTCTGCTCGCTCCCCTCTTTCTTGCCCTTCTTGGTCTTGTACCTCTTGCCGATCGTCGTGAAGTCAAACCCATCGATGTTCGCCAGCAAGGGCGTGGCATAACTGACCGGAACGGCAAACGCCATTCCTTCGGGAACGATGCCGGATGGGTGGGTGAACTTCGTCGTCAGAATACCGATCAACTCGCCGTGAGCATTAAAGAGCGGCCCCCCGCTGTTCCCGGGATTGACCGCCGCATCGACTTGAAAGACGCGTTGCACACCCTTTGTGCGCACGGCGGCGATTCGTCCGCGGGTCACGGACACCTCCCGCAACCCGAATGGAAATCCCACCGCCACCACCTCCTGATCCAACCGTACAAGACCGGCGTGCCCGAGCGGGGCTTCGGAAAGCCCCACGGTCTCGGCTTTCAACAGAGCCAAGTCATGCTCGGCGTCCGCGCTGACCACCACCGCCGGCGCGCGGAATTCCCCGGAGGTCACCACGAATATCCGCCGCGCGCCGGCGACCACATGATGGGCGGTCAGCACGAAGCCGTCGGAATGGACGATGACTCCACTGCCCGCCGGTCTTTCACTGGGTCCTCCAGGGCGGTCCGCCGCCCAAGCGGCGGCTGCCCAGACCAACATCAGCCCGATTGAGAGCGCGGTCGGTTTCATTTTGAAATGGGAATCACAATACTGATGGCTCCGGCATTCTGCCCTAATTTCAACCCTTCCCTGGGATAGCCGGTCTTGTCGCGCATGCCCTTCGGCTCGCCATGGCAATCCAAGCACTGCCGGGTCATGTAGAGCGGAAACATGAGTCGGAGCATGCCGCTTTTGGCGGTGATTTCACTGATCACTTTTTCACGCGGGTAATCAGGATGGGCAAAGATTTCCAGCGACGCGCGTTCGACAGAGTCCGGCGCATTCGCGGGATTCCTCGGAGCCAGGGTCGTTTGTTTCATCCGCACGCCCGTGCGCTCGGTGAAGCGGGCGGCCACGCGCGATCCGAACACCGCCGGAATAAATTTCGATCCATCCGTCGCGCGGTTGATTTCAGACTGGGCATCCTGCACGACCTGCTTGCTCACGACGACCAGTTCCTTGAGCCATTTCTTGGCCGAGTCGGGCACCCGGGCCGATTCCAACTCGGCGAGATCGATTCCCGAACGGGCGCGAAACATGTCGGCGACCTGCCGCTCGAAGACGTCCGGGGTAAAACCTTTTTCGGTTTTTCCCGGATCATCGAACAGGGCCTGATTCTCGTTGATGACGGAGCGCCCCGAGTCGAGCAGGATGGCAAGAAGCCGAGCGGTGTGTTCCAGTTCGAGAATCACCTGCAGCGGAATGCCGCTTTCGGGAAGCCGTTCTTTGGCGGGAGCGGATTCACACGGGGGAATCCCGCTTCCAACCAGGAACGCAACCACTGTCACTATCCAGCGCAGACGACGCGACATGAGGTCGTCTCCCGTGCATCGCTGTATAGGCGGGAGGGAACTGCGTGGTCTCGGTGTCCGCCGGCCATTTCGCTGGGCGGAGCCGGCGGACACCCCACTGGTGGGATCGTACGTTTGCCCTCAAATGAAGTCAAGCCATTGTCGACCGCGTCGAGGACGCCAGGGCTATCGCCCTCGATGGATGTCGATCATGACATTATCGGCATCGAGTTCGAGCGTCACCGGTGCTCCGTCCGGCAATGTGGACAGTTTCGCGCCGGCCAGCGCATCCACCTCGAAGGTGGCGGTCCCGTCCGGTGTGGACAACTGAATCTCCTGCCAGAACGGATCTGCATAACGAACCGTACCGACGACGAACCGGTGATCGGGGAAGAATCGATCCGCTCGGGACACATCAATCAGCACGTTGCCCGAATCAACCAGGAGATTCACGGTCTCACCAACCTTCGCGTCGTGCAGGCCTACCCGATCGGCTTTGTTGGGACTGACGGTCCGAGCCTGCAAACTGGCGTCCGTGCGAATAAACAGCATTCCGGACTCGATCTTGGCAATCACTCCACTGAATCCATAATGCGCGCCCTGCAGAACGATATCTTGCGGTTGTTCGGCTCCGGCCGGCACCGCGAGAAGAAACCAGGCTAACCCGATAAGCGCTCGCCTCCCATATCTGTATCGATGCATTGGATCA
Source organism: uncultured Nitrospira sp. (assembly GCA_964398045.1). Lineage (GTDB taxonomy): Bacteria > Nitrospirota > Nitrospiria > Nitrospirales > Nitrospiraceae > Nitrospira_D. The sequence continues at coordinate 72,165 of CAYNLM010000002.1, forward strand.
CCTCCCGGCTATACTCTTTGGCCCTAGAAGCAGGAACCATCCGGAAACACCGGCTAGTACCCCGTCTCTCCCAAGCCGACCGGTCCGGCCGGAACCGCGATGCCATATTCCTGAATCGGGGTCACCATCAACGAGAAGTTGTACAGTTCATCGGCCGCGACATCGCTGATGCCATGATCCCGCTGCCGGAGCATTTTGAACCACTTGCCCATTTCCTTCTTCACCGTCTGTTGATCACCGCGACCCACGGCTTCCCGGACGATCCTCAATTTGTGATGATACGGCTCCCAATTCGAGTTGGGATAGGTCGTCGTGGAGAACGACAGTGAATTGTTGATCTCATCCACCCACGTGGCCTGACCCCAGGCCACCCCCCCCATGGCCAGACACCCGAGAGCGCCGGCCACAAGCAATGCACTCATGATCTCTTTCATCGCTTCCTCCTTTCTTGTCCCCCAACAACCGCACTCGCCAGCGCCGGTCACCTCTCAGAAACTGAAGGAGTCGTACCCTGGCGCGCAGTACACATGATTGATGGCATTCTTCCACGGGCCGCACAGTGGCTGCCGGTCAGACAGCGACATCTCCGACCGTGGATCCGGCACGCTCATGGGACGTTCGACCTCTTTCGTCAGATCAGGAACGATGAGGTCGTCGCGCATGCCCGCTGTCGGCTGATTGACGGTCTCCTTCTTGATTTCCATCGATGGGCCGATCATCTTTCCCTCCGTGTCCTCGGCCGCGAACACCACCGCCCCGATTCCGATGGTCATGGCGACGAGCCCGACCATCATCGCTAGATGTTTGACCAGTGGCACTCTCATCGTTGCACCTCCTTGCTGAGCGTCGCGTTCCGCCGGCGTGTTGTTCCATCGACGCGGGTCCTACCGGTGGAGCCATGGTAGGGCGCGCTCGCTTCCGCCACCATTGCCTGAAGGGGTGAATTTGCCTACACCGATCGGGTGAGAAGGGGAGGTCACGCCGCCCGACTACTTGGCTTGTAGGTAGGCGAGCACCGCTTCGACGCGGCCGTTGACGGACAGTTTTTGGTAGATATGATGCAGGTGGGTCTTGACGGTATCGACCGAAACGCACAACTGGTCGGCGATCTCTTTGTTGCCGCGTCCGGCTGCCGCGCAAGCCAGAATCTCCCGTTCTCTTTCGGTAAGGCTCGACCACATCGTCTGCCCCCCGCCGCGGGTGTGCTCGGCGGCCGAGACCGCCGTACGGGCGAATCGGTCGGGCATAAACGGCGACAGCACGTGCTCGCCTCGAGCGGTCGCCCGAATGATCCGCAGAAATTCGGCATGATCGGCATCCTTCAAGATATAGCCGAACGCGCCGGCCTGAACAGCGGCAATGATCCGGGTGTCTTCGTCGTGGACCGACAACATGAGGACTTTGGTCTCCGGCAAGCAGGCCCGAATGAGCTTGGTCGCCGTCACCCCATCGAGTTTCGGCATATCCACGTCCATCAGCACAATGTCGGGACCGTATTTCCTGGCCAGATCGAATGCCTCGCGACCATCCGTCGCTTCCCCCACCACGACCAGATCCGGCTCCCGCTCAAGCAGCAGGCGGAGACTTTGGCGGAAAAGCCGTTGATCTTCAGCTATGAGCAACGTCACCGACATACCTGTCCTCACAAGCCGGCAATTCAACTGTAAACTCGGCCCCTCCCTTGGGTCGATTCGCGGCGCGGATCCGCCCGTGATGGGCTTCGACAACGAGCCGGCAAAAATAGAGTCCCAACCCCCGGCCGATTCTTCCGTCGCGGCCATCTTTCGGACGGAAGAACATATCAAAAATATGCGGCAGCTCCAGCGGGTCGAGGCCCGGACCGTCATCCTCGACGGAGATAGAGACCCGGCTCCGGTCCGCACCGTAGCCCGCTAAAGTGACGGCGCGGCCAACGGAGGCGCTCCGTCCGACGGAGATCGTGATCGTTCCTCTGGGCGGCGCAAATTTGATCGCGTTGTGAACCAGATTGATCAAGACCCGCTCAAAACGCCGCCGGTCCGCCTGAATGTGAACGTCGTACTCGGGCAGCCGGAGTTCGAAGGCGATCTCACGTGCTTCCGCCTCAATCCGAAAGAGGCGGACCACCTCGCGCGCCACTTCTCCCACTGAGCAGGAGGAGGTAATCAACGGGAGCCCGGAATAGTGCTCCTGATAGATATCCAGCATGTCGTTGATCATGCCCTGCAGCAGTTCAATCGTGAATCGGAGATCTTCGCACCAGCCGCGCACCGGCTCTTCTTGCAGCTCGGTCCGTTCCGCCATCAGTTCCAACGTCTTCTTGACCCCGGCCAGCGGATTCCTGATGTCATGAGCAAACATCGACGCGAACTGACTCAGCGAGGCCAGCCGCTCAGATTGCAGCAGTTGTTCCTGCAATTGTTTCTTCTCCGTCCAATCGGTCAATTGCACCATCACCGTGTCTACCCTGCCTTTTTGTTCCAGCGGGACGAGGTCCACTTCCATCGTGAAAAAATCGCCCGTCGGCGACGGCACGCTGAGCTCTGCCACCGCCTGCTCCTTTCCGGTGGCAAATACTTCACCCAGCAATGCGCGCAATGTGGAGCGATCCTCATCGCGAAACAGCGAGAACACCGTCGTCCCCAGGACATCGGCGGCCGGCCGCCAGAGCTTGATTTCACCGCGCCGATTGAGATCGCGTATGATCCCCTCCGCATCGACGAGCAGCCGGAGATGCAGAGAATGGTTCCACAACATCCGGTAGTGTTCTTCCGATCGAGCGATCTCTTCGTTCGCCTGTTCGAGTTCGCGCACGTATTGCCGGCTGTCGCGAGCCGCCCGATCCAACCGGACGGCCAAATCTTCGAACGTCGCGGACAGCGCGTCGATCTCCTCGATCCCGGCAGACTCGTTCAGGACACCGGGCTGCGGGTCAGGCGGGATGTTCAGTCGCCGCATCCGTTGGATGAGCGCCCGAATCGGCCTGGCGATCCGTCTCGCGAGGCGCCAGCGGAGCAACGCGATCAACCCGATCGCGGCCACCCCGAAAAACGCCAGCCGTTCGGTGAGCGAGACGAGGGGAGCATACATTTCATCCGGATCCTGTTGGACCACGATCCTCCATTGTCCCTGCAGCGTCATATCCGACCGGAGATGCACCGGCGCAAGGCCGATGATTCCCTCGCGATCTTGGTGCCTATCGATTTTGAGGTCGCGCCAAATGGGACCGGCAAAGAGCGGGGTCTCGTCTGAAACGGGCTGCGACGCCAGGCCGGTCAGCCGCGCGTGTAGACGGGGCGCGCGCAACGTGCAAGCGACAACGGTTCCCCCCTCGTCAAGCAGCATGAGATGACCGGTCTGTCCGATCCTTCCCCGCAGCACGGAATCGAGGAAATTCTCACGCCCGATGACCACTTTCAACGCTCCCATGACATGGCCATCGTCCTCTCGAATCGGAACCGCCACTTCCCAGTACCACCGCCCTTCCTCATTCCGGTTCAAGGCCCCGCCCCATGCACGACCGTCCTCAAATACCACCGGCCACCATGGCTGTTGCCTGTAGTGGGCCTTGGTCGCCTCGCTGGCGACGCCGCCAACGGCCTGTCCCTGTCGCCCCACGATCATCATCGAGGTAAAGTACCGCTGCTGCTCCTCCCGTACTTTGCGCAGATCGGGGCTGTCGAAGGACACAGAGGTGCCTTGCCTCGCCGCCGCCCGGATCACGGGAAGCGTGCTCAGCTGTTCAACCCATTCGATTTCCTTGGCGAGGAGCAGCCCGACGTTTTCAGCACTCTGTCGAGCCAGTTCTTGGAACGTGACGCCGACGGTACGGCGCAGAGAATCTTTGGCGGACCAGTAGGCATAGACGAGCCCGATCGTGCCGAGGAGTAGCCCGACCGAGAGCACCGGAAGCGTGATCGACCGTTCGAGGCTGATTGGCTTGCTCATGGCTCCACCTGAGATGAAGAGCCGACCTGAGCGGAAGTCCGAAACAGATGTTCTATCCAACTCCTCCCGTATCGACGATGTCAATGGGGACATCGGCTGCATAGACCATCACCAACGACTGAAAGATGACCATCATCGGCTCTGGGGCTGACGCGTGATTCCTGGACGGTTGACCTTCGTATCCCGCATGAGGGCGCCACCATCTACGGAGACAGCCTTTCCGCCATGGTCGGCCTCACCGTAGCAGCAATGGCGCAGGGGAAAATGGTTCCCAGCGGATACGTTCTGACCGGCACGGTGACTGCTGACGGCGGGATCGGCCCGGCGGGATCGATTCCCCTGAAAGTGCAGGCGGCAAACGCGGCGAAACTGCGCCGCGTGCCGGTACCGGACAAAAAAGGACGATCGACGGCCATGCGCAGATGCCATATATGATCCAAGTGGCACCGGTGCGATCCGTCCCGGAAGCTTACGAAGCTCTCACGAATTCATCGGGCGCAAAATAAGCGGCGGGGGAGAAACGTTCATGGGAGCTGTTCGACGTTCGTCCATCATCAGCCGTCTACTCACCATGAACTCATAGACTGCACCTTAGAGCCGAAGCCTGGCAATGGTGACGCCGTCTCCTCCCTCCGCCCGCTCGCCGGGACGAAATTCCGCCACATAAGGGGAGTCTTTCAAATAGTCACGTAATGCGTTCTTGAGACGCCCCGTCCCATGGCCATGGATGATACGGAGGAATGGCGCCCCACTCAGGATTGCTCGATCCAACGCGGCCACAACCTGATCCAGCGCTTCGTCCGCCGCTTGTCCCCGCACATCAACCACCGTCCGCTCATGATCATCCTCACGGGATGGTTCTCTGCCGGCAAAAACTCGTCCGGACGGAGCCAATGATAATTGGTCCCCCATTCGCACCGGACCGATCAAGTTGGCCACGGTGGCCAACACTTCTCCCTCGCCGACCTTGACCCGCACCCGTTTTTTTCCTTGCGGTGGTTCCATCAAGGTTCCGGTCACGCCGAGTCCGGCAATCTCGACGGCCGAGCCGACGGTGAGCCGATCGACCGGAATAATTTCTTGCACAGGAGCCAACTCGGATCTGGCCTGCTGTTCCAGCTCGACCAGCCGTTGTTTGGTCTCTTTCGCTTTGATGAGTTTCTGATCGCGCTTGAGCGCATCGACGGTCGCCTGCACCTCGGCACGCGCACGCTGGAACTGCTCCCCCAATTTTTTCTTGATCCCTTTGCGTTCCTCTCGCTCGGCTTCCACAAGACGGGCTCTGAGCGCCTCCACCTCGCAAGCCGCCTGTTCGGCTTCGGCCTTCGCTCTTCTCGCCCGTTCCGCATCCTCCGCGAGTTGTCGCTGTTTGGCATGCAGATCGGCCATGAGTTCATCAAGCCGACGGTCATCTTGTTGCAGGCGCGCCCGCGCATCGCGCAGGATTTCTTCATCCATGCCCAAGCGGGCCGCGATGTCCAAGGCCGACGATCCGCCGGGAATGCCCAGGAACAACCGATACGTAGGCGCCAAACGGGACACGTCAAATTCCACACTGGCATTGGCAAAGCCGGAAGTGGTCTGCGCCAACTCTTTGAGCGGGCCGTAGTGGGTGGTCGCCACCACCTTCATGTTGAGTGACGACAATCGGCAGAGCAATGCTTCCGCCAGCGCAGCGCCTTCCCGCGGATCGGTTGAGGTCACCGGTTCATCGAGCAGGACCAATGATTGCCGAGAGGCCGATTCGGCAGTGCCTGACGGAGCCGCGGTTTCAGACAGAAGCCGGACCATCTGGGTCATGTGGGCCGAGAAACTGGATAGATCCCGGCTCAGATCCTGAGCATCGCCGATGTCGGCATACAGATCCATGAAAAGGGCCATGTCGGATTCCGGCGCACAGGGCAGATGGAGGCCGGCCCGAACCATGAGCGCGTACAAGCCCACGATCTTGAGCGTGACGGTTTTCCCGCCGGTGTTGGGACCGGAAATCACGAGCACCCGAACGGTCTCGTCGAGCACGATGTCGTTCGGCACGACCTCGTCTTTCGTGACGACGAGCAGAGGATGTCGGGCCTGCTTCAAGATCACCCGGCCTCGATCATTGAGTGCGACCGGGCCGGCTTTGAGTCGCCGGCTTAACAGGGCCTTCGCATGAATGCAGTCGATCTCGGCCAGCACCTCCACACCTTGCAGAAGCTCCTCGGACCTAGCCGCAACACGCGTCGTCAGCTCCCCCAAGATCCGCCTGACTTCGCGTTCGACTTCCAAATCGGCGACCTTGATTGAATTATTCAACTCCACCAGTTCACGAGGTTCGAGGAAGACAGTGGCGCCGCTGGCCGAGACATCGTGCACGATGCCGGGAATTCTTCCGCGCATATCGGCCTTCACCGGCAGCACATATCGGCCTTCGCGTTGGGCAAAATAAAATTCTTGCAGCGCCTCCTCATACCGTTTGGAATGCAGCATGTGATCAAGACGCTGCCGCATCTGCTGCTTGAGATTCTGCGCCTGGTGGGTGAGCCGGCGCAGTTCCGGTGTGGCGGATTCCTTGATCGAGCCGTCGGGCTGAATCGCCGCTTCAATGGCACGCTTCAGAGCCTGCAGACCTTTCATGGCGTGAAGCGGCTCGACAACATCAGCCAGCGCCTGGGCGTGGAACCGTTGCCGGATCATGTACCGATCCAACTCATCCATCGACGCCATCACCAGCCCGCAATCCCTTAACTCATGCGCCTCCAGCGTCCCTCCCTTCGAGGCACGCGTCACCAACTCGCGGACGTCCGGAAAAGAACCAGCCGGGAAAGGCTCACTCCCTTCCAGTAGTCCCGCCATGTCCGTCGTTTCTTGTTGCCGTACGAGGGCGGCTGTAAGATCACCGGCTAAGGGCAGTGCTCGGCAACGGGCAGCCCCCATGGAGGACTGGGCATACTGCGCCACCAGTTCAAGCAGGCGTGGCCACTCCAGTGCCTGTGCCGCTTTCTCCGACAACGATTCGTTCATCGCCATTCCTCGTCCATCCATCCGACTCGGACTCTAGCCAACAACCTCCGGGCGAAGCAAGGCAGGATTGCACCGCAAACTCACACGCTGACAAGACCGCTGACATTTTGCACAACCTATTGAGATTCCGGAGACAATATCTAGTTTTCCCCTCTTGGTATGCCTTGACAAGGAAATAAGCCGCCGATACTATCGCGTTCAATACTGCCGGTTGCATTCAACCGGCTTGTTTTTTTATGTAGAGGACACGACGTTATGACCATTCGGATTGGTATCAATGGATTTGGACGGATCGGGCGCAACGTACTGCGCGCCTCCCTGGGAGATCCAGACCTTGAGTTTGTCGCTATCAACGACCTGACCGACGCCAAAACCCTGGCCTACTTGCTGAAGTACGATTCCGTGCACGGCACGCTGAAAGCAAGCGTGGAAGCCAAGGAAGATCAGATCGTTGTCGATGGGAAACCGATCAAAGTGCTGGCGGTGAAAGACCCGAAAGAACTGCCCTGGAAGGCGCTGAGTGTGGATATCGTGATTGAATCGACCGGCCGCTTCACCGACCGGGAGGGCGCAGGCAAACATCTGTCCGCCGGCGCCAAGCAAGTCATCATCTCCGCCCCGGCCTCGGACCCTGATGTGA
>CAYNLM010000003.1:0-71115 GCA_964398045.1 uncultured Nitrospira sp.
GGTCCGGCAACGTCACGAGGTTGTACCCTTTCGGCTTCGGGACCGTCCCCTCCAGCTTCACGGTCCCCCTGAGGGTCCCGCCCTCGGAAACCGTGATTTCTTCGTACGCAAAGGCGGGCGCGGTCAGACTGAGTGCGATCAATCCTGCCACGACTTGTCTAATCATTGTCCTCCTCCGGCCTTTCTTCCAAAGTCTCGGTTAAGGTTGAGGCTGAGGTTTCGAACGTGGTTCGACCTGAACCTCAGCCTCAACCTTTCAGAAACACGATGGGGGAGCTACGTGTTGCAGGCAGCTCCCCCACCGGTACTACACCATGTCCAACCCGCTTACTTCATGGCGGTTGGAATGGCCTGCGGCTCGGGCTGCGCATCCGCCCGCTTGGCGCCTACTCCAGCGGCACCTAGCGGTTGGACCCGGGTGTCGCCGGCCGGCAACACACGGAGGTAGCCCCATTGCCCTGACTGCGTGTAGGGCAGCCGGTTGTTGGACCAGACGAAGTCTCCCACCTGGCGGTACGGTCCACCCGCTCCGCCACGAATGAAGACATCCAAGGTCTCGGACCCGGCATACTCCACCACGCTGATCATGTCCGCACCGGGCATGTACGGCTCGATCGGCCACTCGTGGCCCTCGACACCGAACATCCCGTTCTGCTCGCTGTTCGCGCCGATCACGTGGATCCGGATCGGATCGCCGGCATGCGCCTCGATCAACGGCGTCACCGGATCTTCCGGCTTGTCTACTTTGCACGGCTGGAAGATCTTGCCCAGCGAACAACCTTCTTCTTCACGGAACTTGTACGGTTCGGCGCGGTAGTTCACCGACGTCAAACCGGCCACGTTCTGCACATAGGGCATGAACGCCGTTCCGATGATGTTGTCTTCATCCTGGAAGAACAGGGCGACGTCGCGGTAGTTCCGCTTCCCAGCGTTCTCGGGCAGGCTGGCATCCACGATGACGTCCGCTCTCCAGGAATTCTTCTGGGAGATGTCGGCGCCGGTGACTGGGTCCCGGTACTGCGATCCTTTCGGGCCGACGATGACGGCGCCGTACAATCCGTTGCGCGGATTGACGACGATGTTGCCGCCGTCCCACACCAGCGACGTCGTTTCCTTGTTGGAAGGATGCGCGTAGTAGGTGTAGGTGCGACCTTCGCCCGGGCCCACCGTCTGATCGCCGGGGTTGTTGCCGACGTTCAAGCCCAAGCTGTCTTTCGGATCGAAGGCCAGGCCCGGCGCAAAGAATGACGCCCGGCTCGCCTTCATCTTGTTCTTCAGATTGACCTTGACACAGTCACCCAAGTTGACGCGCAGCGTGAGCGGATTGGGCATCACGTTGCCCGCCACCGTGGTGGCTTCCTCTTCAAGCGCGAAGATCTTGCCTTCGGGCACAGTCATTTCGATCTTTCGCTCGAAGTCCACCTCGATCGCATCCGGCGCCTTTGGATTGAGCTTCATCGGGCGATCCAACGCCACGACGTTGAAGCTCTTCACCGGGGCATCCGCCGGACAGACGGAACTCGGCGTCGCCGGAATGCCGAGAGGATTGGTTCCCCGCGGGAGCGGCTTGAGATCCGGCACTTCCTTGTCGAGCACGCGCACGATACCCCATCCCCCTTCGGCGAAGTGTGAGCTTCGGCCGTTGAAGTGGATGTAGTCGCCCGGCATGCCCTGGAATCCGCCCGCCTTGGTCACGAGGTCATACCGCTCGGCGATCCCGACGTGGATCGAGTACTTCCGATTGGCATCCGCCGCATACCGCTCCGTAAGGAAGGTATGGCCGGAGATCGTCCAGACGTGCGATTCGTTCATGAGCTGGTGCAACAGGCGGAACACCATCGTGTCCCCCGTGTACGCCCGCAACAGAGGCGTCTCGGGATCTCCATGGATCGCGCTGTTGAACAGCTTCGACGTATCCGGATTGTTCGACAAGCGCTGCGCAAACGGTTCCGCGCGGAAGTTCAATCCGCTGCCGGTCGTATGCGTGCCGCCGTTGATGTACTTGTTCGGCGCGTTCAGGATCTTCTCCGGCATTTGGAACGACACCGTCTTGCCCGCTTCCAACGCCACCTCGACCGGCTGTCCCGGAGGATTCCCGGCTTCGATGATGTTGACCGTGTGCGGCACCGTATCGTGGATGGAAACCATCAACTCACGGAAGCTGCCGCTCACGCCGGCGCCGATCGGCTCATTGCCGTGGATGTCCGCGATCGGACCGCTCCACACCAACTTCCCGTCTTTCGGATTGTGATAGGTGGACCCGAACGGCTCCACGATCGTCACGCCGAACCCGCCGTGCGGCCAGGTCGTCGCGCCGAACGCGTGGTCATGCCAGAATACGGTCCCCAAATCCACGTCGACCCACCACCGGTATCGGACGAACTCCGGAGACACAAGATCGTTCGCCGGGTGGTTGTGCTTCAGCGGCTTGAAGAACGTCACCTGGTCGCCCTTGATCTCCTTGATGCGGGCGACTTCGGAGCAGCTCTGGTCCCGCGGCAGCGAGGCCGTCGGATCGTTGCCCTTCTCCAAGCAGTCCATGCCGACCATCAGTTCGGTGTTCGGATGGAACACCGTGGCGCCGGGCGCCATCTCGATCTTGATGGAAGTCGCGCCGGCCTTTGCGCCGCCGACGATCTTGGCCACCATTGGAGCAGGCAACCCGTGCTTGTTCTTCTTGCCCCACATGGTGAAGGGGCGGACCGACATTTCATACTCCATCCCGGAGATCACGCCGTCCGAGTTCCCTGTATCAAACTGGAAGAAGTGGGGATGGATGTTGATCTTGGACGACTGGAAATTCGTGTAGTCGTCATCGTCCCATTCGTTGGTCAGGACCAAATCCACGCAGTCATACACGTTCGCGCGGATGACCGCCGGAAACTTAAGATCGTCGTTGGCCCTGGTCAAGCGCTCCTCTTCGTGGAGCACGTAGATCAAGCCGTCCTTGTCCACAATGGCCGGCTCTTTCCCCTGCTTCTTAGCCAGGGTGATCGGCATACGGACAAAGTGAATGTTGTAGAACTTCTGGTTGGCGTTCTCCGGACAGAGACTCCACCGCCCCTGTTCGCCGGGCTTGGCCGGTTCGGAGGTCCGCTCGCCGTTGGCATCCTGGTGGATCGGTTCCAGCCAGGGCGCGCCGCTGTGATTGGCCGAGAACGGTACGCGCTTGCCGAAGTGAGGCTTGAACAGAGGCCAGGCCATCTTGCCCGTGGTCGGGTCAAACAGAATGGCCGGCCTGGTGCTGTCGTCCCACTTCGCCGCCCATGGATACTTCGGATTTTGCGCCGTGCTCTCCCGCTCGCCGACCGCGATGTTGCCGTTCCACTTCCAGTCCCACACGGTCGCGTCATAGGCCATGATCTGGCCCTTTTCGTCGTTCTTGTGGCCCGGCTGACCCTGAGCCGGAACGAACATTTCCACCCAATCCTTGATGTTCACGACCACCGGATCGGATTTCCAGTTCGTCTTCTGGCTCTTGTCGACGATCTTGAAGGTCTTGCCGAACCAATCGACGGTCGCGCCGATCAACTTGTCGGACGTCACGCCGAGCTTTATCCGGCCCTTGCGGTCCGGCAGCTCCTGCAGATCCGGCATCGTGTCGGTGTGGCCCGCGCCGACTTGCAGCGTATTGTAGAACCGGCCGTAGCCCCACATCCCCGCCACATAGTGGTGCGCGACGTGGCAGTGATAGAGGAATTCGCCGGCCAGGTGCTGACACCCGCCGCCGCCGCATTCCGGTTCAAGATCCAACGCTTCAGACGGACCGATGACTTCCACGTCCACGCGGTCAGACTTGGTCCGGACGACCGGATACTTCACCGGACCGTCCTGGCCCATGGCCCACATATTGTTGGGCTCGGTGACCGGGCTCCGCTGCCAGCGGATCGTTCCGCTGTGCGGATGATGGGAGTGGAACACTTCGGACCCGCCATGAACCACCCGCCACTTCACCGGCTCGCCGAGGTAGCCGCGCGCGATCGTCGTCGGAGGATCGCCGAACGTATAGGCGCTGTACGCCATCGACTCGTCTTCGAAACCGAAATACTCATGCTGCAGATGCATCTGATCGATGCCGAACGGCTCGCTGCGGTAGTTCAAGGCCCGGCCGCCCGGACGATAGGCATCGGTCAACGGATCGCGCTGGGGCAGGAAGTCGCCCTTCTTGTTCAGCGGACGGAACGCTTCATCGCCGATTTCGTGATAGAACAGCACGAACTCGCGGAAGTCCGGTCCGGACCCGTTGTCGATGTTGACCTGCCAGCCGCTCTTCACTTCCTTATCCGGTCCGCTACCCAAGGAATCGAGATACTTGGAACCCTTCGGTTCGACGATGAATGCCCCGAAGAGACCCAACACCGTCAACTCGCGGTCATGACTGTAGGAGTGGAACTGCCGCACGCCTTCTTGCATGTGCGGATGGATGTACCATTCGAAATCCTGCGTCTTGCCCGGAGCCACGATGGAATCCGGATTCGTGGTCGTCGCGGGCTTGCCGGTGGCGCTCACGATCATGCTGGAGGCCTGGATGAACAGGCTGCCCTCCTCGGCTTCCATCGAATTGCGGAGGGTCAGCTTGACGCAATCGCCTTGATTGGCCCGGAGAACCAGGGGCTGAATGACGTCGCCCTGTAATCCGGTCGAAACGGCGCCCGGATCATACCCTTCCTTGTCACGCGACGCCTTGTTCTTCGCTTCCTCGGCCCGCGCCTTGTCCAGGTCTTCCGTGTTCACATACATATAGCCGGGATAGTAATCGAGCCAGCGGTTCAACGTGATCTCGATGTTGATCATCGACACGTCGTATTTCTTGACCGGCGCATTGGCCGGGCATTTCCCACCCGTCGTCATGACGGGCTCGCCCTTCGATGCATCCGTCATGAGCAGGAAGCTGCTGCCGTCCTGGCCCATGTACTGGTGCATCATCGACATGTTGTTGAACGCGCCGGACGTCGGCTGGGCCTGTGCATCTTTCTGCGCCTGCTGCTCCAGCTTCTGCATCAAACGATGGTGTTGCATCTCCATCTTCTCTGCATTGCCGGCACGGCCTTCGATGGCATTCTCCACCACCGTCTGGCCTTTCAGCTGCTGCGTCCAGCCCGGCATCGCGACCGGCGTCGCATGACCTTCATGCGACTGGTCTGGTCCTGCCGCGAACAGCCCCGGTGTCGCCACCAGACTGCCTGCCAGCAGGACGCTTTGCAGCATCAGCGCCGCCTGTGCGCGCCTCCGCTTGCGTCTTGGTTGAAATAGAAAAGACCTCATATTGCGGCCTCCCCGGTTATGCCCGCCATGATCGGCGGATGGTTAAAAAAACCCTGTATCAACGACTCACCACTCCCTGTTCCTATCCGTAGAGGGGAACCGGCCTCCGAATACCGACCTTTCTGCGGAGGGATTAGAGCTGGTGGAAGTTTCCTTCTTGCGAAGGAGAGGGTCATTCGGAGGCCGGTCCAAAATCACCCACACCTCCACCAGCGGTCCCCCAGTAGCGCAATACGTATGCCGCTCTGATTTTTGGTAGCCTGGACACCACAATCGCCGCGTCGATAGAGGCGTTCTGAATGGGGTGAAGATGAAACGGCCACACTCGCCGCACTTGTGCTTGCTCCAGACCTTTGGACAAAAATCCCTAGCCATAAAGTCGTCTGCTATAATTTCAATTGGTTACGTTGTCTAAAGAATTAGACAACATCGGCCCAGGAATGGGTCGAAAGAGGGCAATCCCGAGTTCATCCCGACCGTCGATTCTGAGCCTGATTGGGAGTGATCATGCGCGGATGTCTTGTGAGGGCCATCGGAACAGCCGTCTGGCTGCTGGCCTGCTCACCCCCAACGTGGAGCGTGGACTTCGTTGCCGATCAAGTGACCCAGATCGGTGACCGGATCTACCGAGCAAGTCTCTTCTGCCGGGAGGACATGTGGCGGATCGAACACAATAATCCCGGCTCCATCGAAGTGACGATCGTGAGGAAAGACAAGGGACTGATGTGGCTGCTGATGGCGAGGATGAAACAGTTCAAGACGCTTCCGCTGGATCCCAATGCCGGCCTCTTGTTTCAGCCGACCCTGGGCAAAGAAATCGCCCGCGACGTGATCGGAACGGAAACGCTCGATGGACATCCCACCACCGTGTCACAGATCACGGTGAGGGACGGACAACAGGACATCGTGTACTACCAATGGTGGGCCGACGACATGCAACTACCGTTGCGCGTGGCCAGACAAGACGGCACGTGGATCGTCCACTACAAGAACATCAAACTCCGTCGGGTCTCTTCTCAGATGTTCGAGCTGCCGTTGCATTATCGACCGATCGACCCCTGATCGGCCTCCGTTGATTCCCCGATCTGATACTCGCGCAATTTGAGGTACAAGCTGGCCCGGCTGATCTTGAGCAGCTTGGCGGCCCGCACCCGATTACCCGATACCTGCCCCAAAGCTTGGACGATGCGGGCCCGTTCCGCCTGCTTTGCCGCGCTCCGCCCGACCGAACGAAGATCGTCCGTTTCGGGCAGCGTTCTCTTCGCGACCTTCTCGCCACAGAGGAGCCAGGGCCCCGTGGTGGTCACGACCGCGCGCTCGATGTAGTGCTGTAGCTCGCGCACGTTTCCCGGCCAATCAGATTCGCTGAGCGCGCGCAGGACTTCTTCGGAGACCTGTCGCACCGGCTGGCGATGACGCGCGCAGGAGGCCGCCACGAAATGTTGGACCAACAGGGGAATGTCGTCTCTGCGCTCCCGCAGCGAGGGGAGATAGATCGGCAACACGGCCAACCGATAATACAGATCCTGACGAAACGCTCTCGCCCGGACCAAGTCGCCGAGATCCTTGTTGGTGGCGGATACGACCCGCACGTCGATCTTGATCGGCTGGTTTCCGCCGACCCGTTTAATCTCTCCCTCTTGCAAGGCCCGCAACAACTTGGCCTGGAACGTCGCAGTCGTATCCGCAATTTCGTCCAGAAAGATCGTCCCCCCATCCGCTTCCTCAAAGAGTCCCCGTTTGTTGACCGTCGCGCCGGTGAACGCGCCTTTCATGTGGCCGAACAACTCGCTTTCGAGCAGCGTTTCCGGCAACGAGCCGCAATCGATCACCACAAAGGGCTTGTTGCGCCGATCACTCAACCGATGAATGGTCTTCGCGACCAATTCCTTGCCTGTTCCGCTCTCGCCTTGGATCAACACCGTGGCCTGGCTTTCGGCGACCAGCATCAGCATGTCGAACAGCTGCTGCATGGGCGCGCTGCGACCGATCAGATCGCCTAACCGTTCCCGCGGGGGAGCCCCGTTCCCTTGCGGCGGCCGACCGGTGTTCATCTGTGGATCCGCTTTGGAGGGAGCCTTGAAGAGGACGAGCATCGCGGCCACCTGCCCATCTTTCCCGACCAATGGAAACGCTTGATGCATCCCGCACGTAGCGCCGTCCCCTCCCGTGGCGCAGGACACGGATTGGACTTCCGGCGATTCAAACACCTTGGTGGCCGGACAGCTTCCGCAGGGATCGCTCTGCTGAGCAAACGCTTCATAGCACTTGGCCGGCTGGAACTGGACATCCTCGGCGGCACGCGGCGTCCATGCCGAGTCATTGGCGTAGACGACGTTGTAGACCTGATCCATCACCGCGACGCGATCGGATAATCCCCCGGCCAGCTGCCGGATCGCTTCGACCCGCGCGGCGAGGATGGGGTCACTGAACGGAGCACTCAGAGGTGTTATTTGAGATCCGGCCATCTCACTCCTCGAACAACTGGGTCATTGCATCATGGACGATTGATTCATTGTTCGCAGCATCTCGTCGATGAATCAATGACCCGACGCACATGAATCAATGGGTTTCAGGCTTCCCTTGGCGCGCCTTCCGGATGACCCAGCAACTCTTTGACGCGCCCTTTGAGTTCGGACAAATGCACCGGCTTATTGAGAAATGCGGTAGCTCCGGCCTTGGTCACATCCGCCCGGGCCTGGTCATCCGCGAAGGCCGTCATCACAATGATGGGACAATTCGGCGCGAAGGTCCGCAGCCGGTTCACATACTCCAGGCCACCGGACGGCATACGGAGATCGGTAATAATGAGATCGGGCATCGATTGCAACATCGCCAAGAACGCCTCGTCGCCGTCGCGAGCCTCCCGCAATTGATATCCTTCGCTCCACAACTCTTCGAACAGCAGATTGCGCATCTCCTGGTCGTCTTCCACCACCAACACCGTCGGCCGCTTCCACGCCACTGCCATACCTTCCTTGCTTGAGATCCGCCTGCCACGTAGGAACGCAAGGGAGGTGCCATCGACGATGCGCCGGCATCCTCCCAATAAACGCGGCTTTCGTACGCATTCCCAGCGGAATATCGCTTTGCAAAGAGGTCCCTGGCGACAAAGACCCCACTGCTTCAGCTTAAGTCTGTTGCGAGATGCCACAGAAAGAGGGAAGGTTCAGGCTAAGGATCAGGCCGAATCCATTCTAAGCCTCAGCCTTAGCCTCGACCTTCATGGTGCGCTGGTAAGAGGATGGTAAACGTCGTGCCCGTGCCCGGCTCACTTTCGACCGACACGGATCCGCCGTGCTCTTCCAGTATGCCCTTCACCACGGTCAGCCCCAAACCGGTGCCCTTGCCGAACTCCTTGGTCGTGAAGAAGGGATTGAAGATGTGGGCCGCCACCTCCGGCGGGATTCCATGTCCGGTGTCCGCCACGGTCAGCTTGACCATGTCGCCGGCGGGCAGCAATCCGAAGCGCAGCACGCCGCCGTCGGGCATGGCATGGACCGCGTTCATGATGAGGTTGATCAGCACCTGATTCATCTGGTCGGCATCGGCATGCGCCGGCGGACAGGCGGCGTCCAGGGCCAATTCCACGCGGATCCGGTTGCGCGCCAGCCGCTCCTGAAAAATTTCGACGCTGGCCTCCACCACCTCTTTCAGGTCCAGCGCGCGCCGTTCCGGCGTCCGCCGACGGGCAAACGACAACAGCTGGTTCATCACCTTGGTGATCCGCTCGACCTGCGCGACGATCGTCTGGAGCCCCTTCTTGATCGGTTCCTCCTTGACCCGCTCCATGAGATATTCCGCCCGCCCGAGAATGACGTTCATCGGCGTGCCGATTTCATGCGCCATTCCCGACGCCACGGTGCCGAGTTCCGCGATCCGCTCGGTTTTGCGGAGTTGTTCTTCAAGCCGTTTGCGTTCGCCGACGTCCTGAATCATGGCCACAATGGCCGGCCCTTCTTCATCGACGAATCGGGCCGCGCTCACCTCGACATCGACAATCATGCCGTCCAGCTTGACGATTCTCTCTTCCAGAACCGGAACCGCCGCGCGGCCTTCGAGCAATTGACCGATGCGTTCCTTCATCGCGGCATGGCAGTCCTGGTGAAACAGCTCGAACGGCGACTTCCCGAGAATCTCGTCGGCCTTGACCGCTCCGAACAATCTCAGGCCCGCATCGTTGATAAAAATCACCCGATCGCCGCGATTGACGAAGATCGCGAGCGGCGACACGGAGATGAGCCGCCTGTACCGTTCTTCACTCTGACGCATGAGCCGCTCTGCCCGCTTGCGCTCCGTAATGTCGCGAAGGATCACCGTGTAGAACTTCTTGCCCTCAACCGTAATGTGGGAAATCGCCGCTTCCACGGGAAACTCCTCCCCGTTGCCCCGGAGACCCGTCACCGTTCCCAATTCCCCCATCCGGCGGCTCGTTACGCCGGACCGTCCGAATCCCTCGACATGATGACGGTGGGCCTCGCGAAACCGAGCCGGGATGAACTTATCGAGAGTCTGGCCGATGGCCTCTCTGGCTGGGCACTGAAACATCCGCTCCGCGGAATCGTTGAACAGCATGATGTGCTGCCCATCATCGACCGTGATGATGGCGTCCATGGCGGATTGCAGAATGCTTTCCAACCGCAAGCTGCTGATGAGCAGCTCCCGCGCAGCTTGCGACTCGCGATGCAGCGCGCCCAACGCGCTCGCCTCCGCCAGCTCGCGGGCCGCGACGGCCGCCTCACGGCGCGCTTCGGCTTGCGACCGAGCCATTTCCGCTCCAACTAATAAGGAGCGGGCCTTTTTCTGCCGCACCATCAGCCAGGTGAAGGCCCACATGACGATGACGCCCAAGCACCGATTGAACAACGCCGCGCCCGGACGGATGTCGCCTGATGAGAAGTACCCGCCCACCGCGGTGAGCAGCGTCGCGACCGCGGCAAAGTGGTAGGAGGTGCGCTCTCCGGGAAACTGGAGGGTGAGGGCAAGCGGAATGAAGTACAACATCCAATCGGCCCACCCGAGCGGAGTGAGCACGTCGAGGATGAAGACCGCCGCCGTGAGGGCGAGAACGGTGCCGGCCTCAAACAGAAGGGGTGTCTTGTTCGCAGAATTCACATCGATCCGGGCACGCAAGGAAATACGCTACTCGTGAGTTTTCTCCTCCTCGATCTCGCCAAGTTTGCGATAGAGCGTCTTGCGATCGATGCCGAGCGCGTGCGCCGCTTGATATTTGTTCCCGCCCATCTTGTCGAGAATCTTGAGGATGTATTCCTTTTCCACCGCCTCAAGCGGCAGCGTCCGCTCAGCCGCATCATCGAGCACCCGGCGGTCGCCGCGAGATCCTTGAATGGCCGGCGGAAAATCTTCCGGGACGATTTTCTCGCTCCGGCTCAAGGTGACGGCACGCTCGATGATGTTTTCGAGTTCACGCACGTTGCCCGGCCAGGCATAGTCCATCAACATGGCCAGCGCCGATTCGCTCACCCCTTTCACTTCTTTGCCGCGGCTGGCGGCGCATTTTTTCAGAAAGGAGTCGACCAACAGCGGAATGTCTTCACGGCGCTCGCGAAGCGGCGGCAGTTTCAGCTCGATGACGTTGAGCCGGTAATAGAGATCGTCCCGGAACCGCTTTGCCTTGACTTCCTCCGTGAGATTCAGATTGGTCGCCGCAATGATGCGGACGTCCACGGCAATCGGCTTATTCGCTCCCACCCGTCGGATCTCCTTTTCCTGGATGGCGCGCAGAATCTTGGCCTGCAGCATCAAGGGCAGCTCGCTGATTTCATCAAGGAACAGCGTGCCTTTTTGTGCCTCTTCAAACAAGCCGCGTTTATCCATCTTGGCGTCGGTAAACGCGCCCCGCATGTGGCCGAACAGCTCGCTTTCCAACAGCGGCTCCGGAATGGCGGCGCAGTTCACCGGTACAAAAGGAGCATCCTTGCGGTCGCTGTTATAGTGAATGGCTTTCGCCACCAGTTCTTTTCCCGTCCCGCTTTCACCCGTGATGAGCACGTTCGTCGGACTGTCGGCGACACGGCGGATCAGATCGAACACCCCTTGAATGGCCTTGCTCTTGCCTAGGATCTGATGAAAACTATATTCCTTGTGGACTTCACGGCGGAGCCGGCTGACTTCCCGGCGCAGGGAGGTTTCACGGATAACCCTCTCGACCACGCGAATCAATTCGTCTTTTTTCACGGGTTTGGTGAGATAGTCGCTGGCCCCATGGCGCATGGCTTCGACGGCTGTTTCCACGGATCCGAACGCCGTCATGAGGATGACCCCGACCTCCGGCTTAGCCTTTCTGATTTCAGACAGCAGTTCCAACCCTTGCATGCCTTTCATCCGAAGGTCGGTGAGGACGACGGCATAATCTTCTTCGCCCAGCAGTTTCAGCGCCTCTTGCCCGCTTCCGGCCGTGGTCACCTGATGTCCGCGGTCTTTCAACATGTCGTGGACCAGTTCACGCATGTCGATGTCATCGTCGACCACTAAGATTGGGCCCCATTCTTCAGTCATCGTCATGCTCCCAAGCTAATCTTCTCTTACGAGAGGGTCAAGGCCTCTCTGCCCCAAAACGCGACAGCCCACTCCTACGATTGGCGCACAAGTCATCAACTTGCTGCCTTCTCGGTGGGGAAGCAGGTCGAGTTGCAAGGCTAGGGCCAAATTGAAGGTCCTGCCGGGCAGCTGGAGGAGGAAAACTGCTGGATGAGCGGTTGATGAAGCTTGGGTCAAAAAGCTTGATAGCCCTGACCGGTGGCAAAGGCCACGGCAGCCGAACTAGCCTGCACGGCATAGCGCGCCTCAGAGAGGCGAACTTCAGCCAATAACAATGCGGTGGTCGCCATGGTGACATCCACAATCGAGGCTAACCCCAGCCGGTACCGTTCCTTCGCCAAGGTCAGGGCACTGCGGGCCGACGCGACTTCTTTCTCTTCCACTTTGATCTGCTGCTGGGCCGTCTGCAGTGTCACATACGCGTCTGTAACTTCCAGCGCCACGCGATTGGACAAGTCCACCTTCTTTTGCTCCGCCTTGTATTTCTGCTCACGAGCTTCCGCTGCACGATTTTCGATGAGAAAGCCGGTGAACAGCGGCACGGAGACGGTCGCTCCGGCACCCCACCACAGATTGGTTTGCCCTGGATGGGCACCGCCATATTGGTTCGTCGGCGCATCGCTGAAGTGGATGACTCCGTACATGCCGAGGGCCGTGATCGTAGGGAAATTGAGGGCCTGTGCCGAGTTGAGCTTCTCGTCCGCCTGTCTAATCCTGTCAGTCGTACCGAGGAGTTCCGGACGCTCTTCCAAGGCCCGCTGAATCAAGGTTTCCAGCGTACCCGAGAGAATCGCCGAGGCAGGGGCGTCTTCGAGCGTATAATCTTCTGGTCCACGCACCCCCATCGCGTTGTTCAGTCTCGCGAAGGCTGCACGCAATTCGTTCTTCGCCTGCACCAGTTGAACCTCGGCGTTCTTTAACTCCACCGAAATCAGATCCAGATCCAGCTTGGATTTCAACTCGCGTTTGTGCAGGAGCGCGATTTGATCGCGCAGGACTCCACGCTCACGGACTGTCTCTTCCGCGATCTCGACCAGACGCTTCTGTCGCAAGCAATGGATGTACGCCTGCTGGACTCTCAGAATCACCAACGCCTTGTGAGTGAGAATGTCCTTCTCCGCTGCCTCTTGGCCGGCCCGCTCGGCAAGAATCCTGTGGACCGTCTGGCCAAAATCATAGATCAACTGGTCTGCACGAAAACCCGCACTCTCGATATACGAAGTCGGTTTGTTCTGCGCACCGGCTATGTTGAAAGCGCTCAGCGGACGGATGGTGCCGCCTGTTTGAATGGCATAGGCATTCAATTCAGGATAATACTTCGATTTGGCCTGTTCTGTGACCGTCTCCGCAGCCATCGCGCTCTCTTTGGCCTTTCGGAGTGTGGGATGCTGTTCAAGACCAATCCGAATGGCATTCGCATACCCCAAATAGGCTCCTTTCGTCCGAGGCACGTTACCCGGTAAATCTTTCAATGGCGGCTTTTCAGTAAGATCCTGTGAAAGGTCCGCCGACCAGGTGGGTGCGGCCACTCCGATGATGCCGGCCAGGACCAATCCAACCAGCACCCATCGTGGTCTTGTCCTGCCTGTGGATACAGCCCCCAGGCACCGCAGCAGTCGAGGCTTAGTAGCGCGCATACTCGGCTCCGGTGGAATAGGCAAGGGCTGCTTCGCTGGCCCGATAGTCGTATTGAGACTGAGCCAACCCGACCTCGGCGCTCAGGAGATCCGCTGTTGCAGTGACCACATCGAGAACGGAACCGAGGCTGGTCTTGTATCGCTCCCGTGCCAGAGTGAGGGCCTCACGTGCATGGGCAACCTTCTCTTCTGCAACTTTGATTTGTTGCTCTGCCGTCAGTCGACTCAAGTAGGCTTGGGCGACCTGGAGCACGATATCGTTCGCGATTGCCCGACTGTCTGCCTCGGTCTCACCCTTACGGGCTTCCGATTCTTCAATCTGGCCTTGGATCCGGCCACCGGTGTACAAGGGGAAGGCACTGGTCCCGCCGGCCCCCCACCAGCCGAGCTGGGCTCCGGGGTTAGCCACCTCTTTCCCGCTGGGACGCTCCTCCCGGCTCCACCAGGTATATCCAGTTGTGCCGATGGCAGTGATGCTGCCGTAGTTCAGAGCCTTGGCGGCCTTCAGCGCTTCCTCTGCAGCCTGAATCCGATCTTTGCTCCCGAGCAACTCCGGTCGTTTCTCCAGTGCTTCCGGGAACAGCGATTCGAGCGGCGCCGCGGGCTTGACCTCAAACGTGACCTTATCCAATAGATAGTCGGCTCCCGGCTGGAGGCCCATCGCAGTGTTGAGCGCGGCGAAGGCGGTCGTGAGATCGTTTTGCGCTTTGATCAAAACAACCTCCGCCCGGTTCGCTTCGACCGATGCGAAGTCGAGGTCCAGCTTGGACCGCAACTGGTGCCGATAAAACGTCTCCGCCTGCTCGCGGATCAGCTCCCGTTCCTTGAACATTTCGCGTGCAATGTCCACCAACCGCTGTTGCTTGAGGCAGTTCAAATAGGCTTGTTCCACATTGAGAATCGTGAGTGCTTTTGTGGTCAGCACGGCCTTCTCGGCAGAGGCTGTGAACGATTTCTGCGCGAGGATGCTATGGGCAGTGTGTCCAAAGTCGGTGATAAGCAGGTCCACGCGAAGGCCGGGCGTCGTGAGGTAGTTCACCGGTTTCGGCAACGAACCGGAGATGCCAAGATTCGCCAGGACCCGCGTGTTGCCTCCGGTGTTCGCATAGATGCCGGTGACCTGAGGATAGTTGGCCGACTCGATCTGCTTCATCACAGCTTGGGATTCAAGGACCTCGTGCTGCGCCGCTTTGATGAGTGGCTGCTTCTCGATCGCCGTATGGATGGCCTGCTCCCAGGCCAGCGGAGAGCCGGCCACAGGTAGGGAGCGTGGCGGTGCCATCTCCGCGGCAAGCGATGTTGACGCTGGGAGACTTACGATCAACCAGATAACCAGGTGCCTAGTAACGCTTGTAATCTTGTCCCGTGGCATAGGCGATCACAGCCTCGCTGGTTTTATAAATGTAGAGCGCCTCTGCTAGGCGCGACTCCGACTCAAACAATGCGGCCGTCGCTCGCACGACTTCTATGATTGGGTTCAGACCCAGTCGATACCGCTCCTGCGCCAGAGCCAACGCCTCTTTCGCAAAGGCGACGCGCTCTCGTTCGAGCGCGATCTGCTCCGCATTCGTCGTCTGGGTCAGGTATGCGCGCACAATTTGCAGAACGACCTCGTTGGCCAAGTTCTGCAACTCTTGCTCCGCTTCTCCCTTATGATGGCCGGCTTCCTTGATCTGATTCTGAATCCGAAACCCGGTGAAGAGGGGCAGCTTGGCCGTCGCTCCGGCACCCCAGAGCGGCGCCACTTGGTTGTCATGAATCCCGCCGTCATGGACATCCCAGTATTTCGTCGCGCCGATGGTGCCGACCGCCGAGAGGGAACCGAAGTTCAACGCCTGAGCGGCTTTCAGGAGTTCATCGCTTGCGACCAGGCGATCCTGACTGCCCAGCAGTTCCGGCCGGTCCTTGAGCCCCACCTCCACCAGTAATTCGGGGGCCGTAGCCGGTGTGATCGCTATGGGAATCTTTTCCAATTCGTAGCGATTGACGCCTTGGATTCCCATGGCATTGTTTAATGTGGCGAAAGCCTGTTTGAGATCGTTCTGCGCCCTGATCAACACCAGTTCCGCATTCGACACTTCGACCAGAATCAAATCCAAGTCCACTTTCGATTTCAGCTGGTTGTTGTACAGAGCCTGGACGAGGTCCCGAAGCGCTTTTCGTCTCTTGATCGTTTCAGCGGCAATATCCACGAGGCTCTGCTGAAGGAGACAATCCAAGTAGGCCTTCTGGACGGTCAGAATCACAAAGGCCTTGTTGGTCAGAATTTCCTTCTCGCTTGCGGCTTCATTGGCCTCGTTGGCCAGAATGCGGTGGGCGGTGTAGCCGAAGTCCGTGATGAGCTGGTTGAGAATCAGCCCGCCCGTCAACATGTTCTGATTGTGCTTGGCCAATGCTCCGCCCGGATCGAACCCATGACCGCCTCGGTCATGGACGATCTTACCGTCGCTGGTCACGATGCGAAGCGAACCGCTGCTCTCCGCCACTGAGACCTCGATCCAAGGATACAGTTCCCCCTGCGCCTGCTTCGTCAGGGCTTTCGCGACCAGGGAGGAGGCCCGCGACCGCTCAATGAGAGGGTGCTGTGCAACCCCGATCCGGATCGCCTCGTCCAGCTTCAGGATTGATCCATCGGGTTTTGACATCGGGCGAGTTGTCGCCGGCCCGCTAGAATCGCGCGGTGAGCTGGGCTGAGCGATCGAGATGTCTAGGTGCGCGACTACCATCACCCAAACAACACTGGCATAGATGATCTGTCGCATAAGTTCCCTCACCGGTGCAGAGCTTGAACTCGATATTGTAAGAGCAGGAACTGCTTAAAGTTTCTGGCGTGCCGGTTTACCGGTTGGGAGGTTATAAGTGGATACCTGCACGACCTGGCCGTCGTTGAGGCCCCCTTTCCCCACGACCACTACCTCCTCGCTGCCGGTGAGACCTTCGACAACTTCTACCCACACCCCGTCATCGATTCCAGTTTCGATGGGAATGAGCTTCGCCTTTCCCTGGTCGACGATGAAAACCGACTTCTCTTTTCCATTCTTGCTTGAGACTATGGCCGCAGGAGGGATTGCCAAGGCGTTCGGATGCTGCTGCAGATAGAGAGTGACGTTCACGAATGTGCCTGGCTGAAGCTTGCGGTCCTTGTTCGGCACGTCGATTTCGACCAGCAGCGTTCTCGTAGCTGGGTCTAAGGCTTCCGTTGTTCTGGTGATGGAGGCTTTGAAGTCCTCTCCGGGTCGCTCCCGCACGGCCAGCGTCGCAGCCACGCCCGGTTTTGCAAGATGAGCCGCCTCTTGAGGAACATTGACATAAATCCGAACGGTCTCCATGTCCATAATCGTAAACAGCGGTGCTGATTGCGTCGCTGAGCCTGTTGCAGCCTGGATGAGAGCGCCCGGGTCCACAAACCTGGCGGTGATGACCCCGTCGAACGGCGCATAGACTTTTGTGTATCCGAGGAATGTGCGACGATTATCCCTCTGGTGCTTGGCCGCTTCAGCTGCCGCACGGGCGACGTCCACGTCCTGCTTGGCAATGACATCTGGATTCTCCTTCCAGACACCAAAAAGGCGCTCAGCGGTAAGCTTTTTGATCGAGTAATCGGCTTCCGCCTGCTGGTATTGATCTTCGATTTCAGGCGCATCGATGACGGCAAGAAGCTCCCCCTTTTTGACCGAATCGCCTTTGTCGAAGCCGATCCACTTGAGATAACCGGACACTTTTCCGTAGAGAGTCGCCTGGTACCAAGGCGAAATATTGGCCGGCAAGGTCAGAGTCTGGGCGACGTCACGACGCTGGGGAATCATCACTTGAACATGACTGCCGCCGGAAGAGAGCTCGGCGCTCGTGGGAGTTCCTTCCGGCGAGGAAGCTGTTTGGTGCTGCTGGATCACCAGAAAGACGACCATAAGGAGGAACACAGCCGCGGCTGCCGCGAGGATAACTTTCAGCCGAGCTGGTCTTGTCATACTCTCCCATGTCTCCTGATGCTTCGCCGCATTATAGAGAAACATCTCCTCATTCGTCATGGTGTTTCTTCCCCCTTAGAACCAAGCACACGTTGACACCATAGAAACGACTGCCGGTCAACACCGTCATGAGTTTTCTTCTGGAAGCCGATCCGTCGTCGCACGGCTCGGCGTACGACGACGGGCAATGGCATGGAGCACAGGAATGAAAAGGAGGGTCATGAAGGTCGACACGGTGAGCCCTCCGATGACCGCGCGCGCCAAAGGCATGTTGGTCTCACTGCCTTCCCCGATACCGAGAGCCATCGGGGCCAATCCGATCACGGTCGCGAGCGAGGTCATCAGAATCGGCCGGATACGCAACCGGCCGGCCTCCACCACGGCTTCTTCCAGCGGCATGCCCTCCTGCAAACGATTATTCGCAAAATCGACCAGGAGCACACTGTTGGATACAACGATCCCGATCATCATGAGCGTCCCGATCAACGATTCGACATTGATGGAAGTATCAGTGAGCAACAACATCCAAATCACCCCGATGAAGCCCAACGGCACCGCAAACATGATGACAAAGGGGTCCAACCAGGATCGAAACAGCCCGACCATGACGAGGTAGATCAGCACCATCGCCAGCGGCAACGTTCCTCCAAAGCCGGTGAGCGCCGCTCTCATAGCGTCGACTTCACCCTTGAACGTCATGACGACATCTTTCGGGAATTTCAGTTTGGCCAACTCCTGTTCGATTTGACCGGCCACTCGCCCCAGATCATTGCCCGGCACGCTGACCAACACGTCGATAGTCCGCTGCAGGTTGTAGTGATCCACTGTTTCGGGGCCCGTTTTCCTGATCACGTCCGCCAAATCCCTCAGCAGAATCTGAGGAGCACGGTCTACTCCGGCTCCCGGCAAACGTGGCTGCTCGGGGAAAGGAGTTTGCTGAAGTCCCAGGGCACTGCCGCGCTGTTGCCCACCCCCGATGCTGGACGACGACGGTTGCTCGGTGCGCGCACCGACGAGAGGCGTGTTCATAAAATCTTCAAACCGGATCAGGCTCTGCTCCGGATATTGGGCCACGACGAAGTAGGCGTTGTTGGACTTGGGGTCGATCCAGTATCCTGGGTTGAGTTGGACATTGGAACTCAAGCCGGTGATCAGATCGGTCACAATCTGTTGTTCGTTGAGTCCCACATAAGCCGATTTAGCCCTGTTCATGTCCAGGTGGATCTCGGGGTAATCCATGCCCTGACGGACCTGAACATCCGTGGTGCCCGGAATCCGGGCCACCGTCTCGCGAATCCGGTTCGCGGTGTCGGCCAGATCCTTCAAATTCGGCCCACTCACCTTGATATCGATGGGAGCCGGCAGACCGAAGTCGATCACATCACTGACGATTCCGCCGGTCTGGAACGAGAATTTCAGGCCGGGCAGCTCTCGAGCAAACACCATCCGCAAGTTACTGACAATGTCATCGGTGCGGAGGGTGTGTTCCCGCTTGAGGCTGACCAGAATGAAAGCCTGGTGGGGACCATTGACCGGGGTGTACAGCATCATCCATCCCTGCGGCATCCCGATGTTCGCCACGATTTGTTCCAGCTCGGATGGAGGAATCTCCTTGCGGATGTGTTCCTCGATTTGCGCGGTGATGGCCTCGGTTTTTTCCACTCGAGTGCCTTCCGGCACGGAGACGTTCAGAATGAACTGGCCGGCATCGACTTTCGGGAAGAATTCCGTGGCGAGCCCCGGCGCCATGAGCAGTGAACCACCAAAGATCAGAGTTACGATGATGACAACGAGAGCCTTGTGGGCCAGGCACCAACGCAGGAGACGAACGTACTGCTCTAGGAACGGATCGAAGATATTAATGCGATTCCACAGCGCCGTCAGGCCTCGCTCCGGCCGCTTGGCCCCGCCGCCGTGCGCTGCGTGCCCATGGCCGCGGAGCAGACGCTCCATCGTCACCGGGGCAACCGTTAGAGCGACTAAATAGGACGCCATCATGGCATAGGCTACCGCGAGGGCTAACGGGACGAACAAAAACTTGATGACGCCGGTGAAAAACGCAATCGGCAGAAAGACCAGAAATACGGTGATGGTGATGATGAGCATGGGCATCGCCACCTCACTGACTGCGTCTCCAGCCGCCTGCATCGAGGGCTTGCCCATCTCTAGGTGTCGATGGAAATTCTCCACCACGACGATTGCATCGTCAACGAGTCGGCCGACCGCCAACGCCAGTCCACCCAGCGTCATAATGTTGACCGTATGACCCGTGAAGTACAGCCCGATGAAGGCCGCTGTGACCGACAGCGGAATGGCGAGAGCAATGACCAACGTGGAACGCAGACTGCCTAAAAACAGCAGGACCATCAGGCAGGCAAGGCCACCGCCAAGAAGCCCTTCGTGTTCCAGCGTCTGAATGGCCTGACGAATGTACAGGGATTGGTCGAAAATCAACTTGACGTCAAGATCCTTTGGGATCCCGATCAGCTTCGGGATCATCTCCTTGACTCCGTCGATAACCTTGATCGTGTTGGCGCCGGCCTGTTTCATGATCGGAATATAAACCGCCCGGTTGCCGTTGATCCGCACGACGTTGGTTTGGATCATCGTGGAGTCGACTGCTTTCCCCACATCCTTCAGGAAGACGGGAACGCCGTTGACCATCTTGATCGGAATGTCGTTCATATGATCAACAATCCGAATCATGCTGTTCGTATAGACGTTATAGTCGAGGTCGCCGATCTTCACGTCACCGGCAGGCAGCAACAGGCTTTGCGCATTCACGGCGTTGACAATGTCATGCGTGGAGAGTCCTCGGGCGAGCATGCGTTCCCGATCCAAGAACACGGTGATCTGCCGAACGGTCCCGCCGAAGGTCGGGGGCAGCGAGATGCCCGGCACTCCCCCAAATTGGGGCCGCACGTTGAAGTAGGCCAGGTCGCGCACCTCCTTCTCGCCGAGCGTCTCGCTCCCAATCGTAAGATCGGCGATCGGCAGGCTGGCTGCCCCAAGTTTAATGATGATGGGCGGGAAGACTCCCTGCGGCAGGTACTTCAGCGCGGAGTAGGTCAGGCTGGTGATTTCAGCCATGCCGGCGTTGACATCATAGGAAGGGTGAAAATAGACCTTGATGAGACTCACCCCTGGCAGCGAACGGGATTCGATATGCTCAATGTACGAAGCCTGCAGATAGAGCTGCTCCAACCGGAGTGTAATGGCTCCTTCCACTTCCGAAGGACCCATGCCTTTGTAGAATGTGGCGACCGCCACCACCGGCAGGTTGATTTCCGGAAAGATGTCCACGACCATTTTCTGGTAGGACACGATGCCGATGATGATGACGATCAAACTGATCGCAATGACGGCGAAGGGATTCTTGAGTGAGGCACGAACCATGACAGAGCGCCCTTCTCTAAATTAATTGTTCAGAAAACAATGCGGTGTCGGCGGCGGGTGTTTCCCTCAGATGTCCCCACTGCTCGCTCTCCATGCGCGTGTCCTGTGCCCCTTCGATCGTCTTGAGGATCATGAGTTGGATCGGTGCTAGGCCATCGGATGGAAGAGGCCTCTCCCCGCGGAGGATGTCACGTCCGGCTTCTTCAACAGCTGTTGCAGGTCGAGCGATTGCCGAACGATCAGAAAGGGGGACGTGGTCATGTGTATGCCCCCCGACCCTGTTCGCAGAGCGCCTGACCACGTGCAGAGAGGATTTTATTACATAACTGACCGACGAGGGTGAGTAAATCGGCAAAAAAGAGCGGCTTGATCACATACGCCGCCACGCCCAGTGCATACAGCGACCGGACAAGGGCTTCCTCTTCAGACCAGGCCATCATCATGACCGGAAGACTCTTCAGCCGAGCATCCCGTTGCAACTCGCGCAAGAACGCCAAACTGCTCCCTCCGGGAAGGTCGAGATCAAGCACAATGAGCTCGGGAAGATTGCCTCGCTCGAGTCCGGCTTGATGTCTCAGAACATGCAATGTGTCCGTTGCGGTGTGCCGGACATCGATCCGCGGCCAACCCACCCGAGGTAGGTGTGCTTGCGAGGCCATCACCATAGCTTGGCAAAACAGTTCCGCTTCTCCTGGGCTGTCTTCGAGAAGAAGGATTTCAGGAGCACTTAAGGTTGATGCCGCTTCAGCCATGTCGGCATTCCTTTGCGGCTGGAAAAGCTCAACCCGATGAGGAGGTCTGTGCCAATCTGGCACAGCTGTGTCAGATTGATCCAATTCCGCACCCATTCTAGTTCTTCTTTCGCCATCACTCCCGTCACCCGCGTCTTCATTCACGACAACAGTGCCGCACATGCATCTCAATCGCAGTTCAGGCAACACATACGACCGGCATATGTGCCTCAGCAATAGTAATGCCAGTTGGACTGATCCGAATCCACGCTTTCTTCCCCTACAACAAGTGGAGGAAAAAATAAAGGGGTCTCTCTTGAGGGAGCGATCTCACACCTCTCGAACAGTGCGAGAACCGCTCCCGGTCCAGAGCCCGGCTCACCTTGCTCATCAATGATTGTCGTGAAATGTGGCGAATGTTTCTCCAGGCAGAAGAGACCAGCCGTCTAAAACAAGGACCGAGATTTGCACGTAGAGATGCAGATCTGCCGATGACGGATGGCCCGGACCACGTTTCGCAGCACGGCTGTGCAGTCGTTGAGGCAAGGCCATCATGGTCCACCAGGTGCGCAGTTCCGGAATCGAGCGACAGATCGATAAACGCTCATGGCGTTTCAGCATACCCATCGACGCATGATGTTTTCCGATCTCGCCGAGTCTCTGCCGAACTATACCTGGCACAT
The DNA here is from genome assembly GCA_964398045.1 of uncultured Nitrospira sp. Lineage (GTDB taxonomy): Bacteria > Nitrospirota > Nitrospiria > Nitrospirales > Nitrospiraceae > Nitrospira_D. The sequence continues at coordinate 22,242 of CAYNLM010000003.1, forward strand.
GCTGTTTAGTTCTCTCGGCACGCCCCACACAAATCAAGTGGCGTACGGTGTATTATGATGATGGTGTATGATGATAAGGTTCCGGGGGAGCCATGACTGATGAGAGTGCGCTGGTTTGAAGGGATTCTGGTCTGGGTGGTGATCGCCGGTATTGTGATGGTTGGCCTTGCGATCGGCCTTATTCATGTGCTGGATCGGCAGATCATCGAGCGAGCCGGCGCGAAGAATCTGCATGCCGAGTTTCTTCGTGCCGCGAGTTCCGTCAGCAGAGTTATCCAGAAGTCCGGCGATATCCATAACATCGGCGAGCTTCAAGAGGCGTTCCAATATATCTTCGAGCTGCGCCCCGGCATCCGCCGGCTGTCGGCGTTCGAACTCTTCCCGGACTCGACCGCCCTCATTTATAGCAGCGACCCCGCCTCAGCACCCGCCATCCTCAGCGAATATGAACGCCGCGAGGTCGCAGCCGGCCGGTCCGTCACCCACTTCGATCTGGAAGGAACCGACCGTGGCTGGCTCATCGTGGCGCCTATCGTGCTGAACGGACAGGTCGTCGGAGCTCTCCGTGGTCGCTTTTCGCTATGGAAATATGACGGGCTGATCCAACAAGAAGGACAGTTGGCCAAAGATATCGGGGTCGGCGCGGTCATCATCACGTCGCTGGTCTTTCTTGGGCTGATCCGCCTGAAAGTCCACCGACCCATTCGCGAATTGTTGGGAGCCATGCGGAGGGCCGAAAGCGGACAACTCACAAGCAAGGCGCCGCTCATAGGACCGGCGGACATTCAGGAAGTCGCGTATCAATTCAATCAGATGCTCGATCGCGTTCGCGAAGCACTCGCGGCCAAAGAACAACTGCTGGGCGAGATCCAAGGCTTTAACGATACCTTGGTTCAAACGGTGGCTGAGACCAAGGAGGAATTACATCGAGCCAATCTGCTATTGGTGGAGGCACGCATCCAGACGGAGCGCGCGTCTAAACTGGCGGCCTTGGGCGAATTATCGGCCGTCGTCGCCCACGAACTGGGAAACCCTCTCAATGCCATTGGAGGACATCTTCAATTGCTTCAAAAAGAGATCGCCTCCCCCGAGTCCCATCGGCATCTCACGATCATCCGCGCGGAGGTTGCCCGGATGGTCACCATCATCCAACATATTCTCGAATCCACGCGCATCGAGATCCAGTCGGTCCCGGTCGATCTCAACACAGTCGTCGAAGACGTTCACCGCTTGATTGCGCCGAGTCTGTCCGGACGCCGCATCGTGTTCAAAGCCGATCTGGCCCCTTGGCTTCCACCCGTAGCGGGGGACCGCCGAGCGCTTCACGGTGTGATTTTCAATCTGGCCACCAATGCCATCCAAGCCATGCCCGACGGGGGGGAGCTGGAAGTCACGACGAGCCCTTACCTGGATGACCGCACGGGAAAAACGGTTTTCTTCCAAGGCGCCCGATTAAATGAGGGCGCCGTTCGGCTGACCTTGCGCGACAGCGGATGCGGGATCGCGCCGGACCATCTGCCGCGTATTTTTGAGCCGTTCTTCACGACGCGGCACCATGAAGGCGGGACAGGATTGGGATTGGCCATCTGCCATCGAGTCGTCTTCTCCCTGGGCGGAGGCATCGGCGTTGAGAGCACGATCGGACATGGCACGCGGTTCATCGTGGATCTGCCGCTATGGGACGGAGGAAGCAAAGGAGGGTCGTCCGATGGCCAATGAACGATCCATTCTCGTGGTCGATGACGACCAACGGAACCGGGAGATGCTCGCCGAAGCGCTCAGGCGGGAACACTTTCATATTGACCTCGCGGGCAGCGGTGAAGAAGCGATCGAACGAGGGGGCCAGCATCAGTATGACGCCGTATTCAGTGATATCAAGATGGCTTCCCTATCCGGTCTGGACGTCTTGGCCTCGTTTCGCGCCACGTCGCCGGACACTCCCGTCGTCCTCCTGACCGCGTTCGGCTCCGTCGAAACCGCCATTCAGGCTATGAAAGAAGGCGCCTTCGATTACATCACCAAGCCGATCAACCTGGACGAAGTGGTGCTTGTCGCCCAGCGCGCCGTCGACCATTGCCGGCTCGTGCGCGAGCACCAGCATCTGCAAAAGGCCTTCACCGAACATCCTCGTGCCACGTCCATGATCGGCCGAAGCCGGAAGATGGTGGAAATCTTCAAACTCGTCGGCAAAGTGGCGCGGAGTCGAACAGCCGTGCTCATCCAAGGTGAAAGCGGCACGGGGAAGGAACTCATCGCTCGCGCCATCCACGACAATAGCGCCCGGGCCGCGCGCCCGTTCGTCGCGGTGAATTGCAGCGCCATCCCGGACCCCCTCATCGAGAGCGAATTGTTCGGCCATGTGAAAGGCTCGTTTACCGGCGCCCATACCTTCCGCCGTGGTCTGCTGGAAGAATCCAGTGGCGGGACGTTTTTTTTGGATGAAGTGGGCGATCTCTCTCTCGCCGGTCAGGCCAAGTTACTTCGCGCCTTACAAGAAGGGGACATTCGGCGAGTCGGCAGCAACGAGTCGATTCCGTTGGATCTGCGCGTGATCGCGGCTTCTCGTCGTAACCTCCAGCAGTTCGTGACCGCCGGACGCTTTCGGGAAGATCTGCTGTATCGGCTCAATACCGTCACCCTGACGCTGCCGTCCCTCAGAGAGAGACCCGAAGACATTCCGCTCCTCGCCGAGTTCTTTCTTGCTCGATATGGTGGGGAGCAACAGACTACGGCCGCATCGCTCTCCCCCGCTGCAATGCAAGCCCTCATCCGCTATCCCTGGCCCGGGAATGTGCGCGAGTTGGAGCATGTGATCGAGCGCGCGGTTGCGCTCGCCACTCACAGCATCGTGTCGGTGGAGGACCTCCCTTCAGAAATACGAAACGCCGGAGGGAGTGGGACTATCTTGACCAACGGTCTCCCCGGAACACTGAGCGCCCTTCAGCGTGAACACGTGCTGAAAGTCTTGGAGTCAACAGGAGGGAACAAAGAACGCGCCGCTCGCTTGCTGGGCATCAGCCGGCGGACGTTGTACCGATTTCTCGATCGCTACGGTTTACCCCACAATCCTTCTCCGTCGGAACCCACACCATGCGACTCCGGCACTCCGTCATTCGATTCTCTTCCGTAAGAACTCCCCGCGGCCTGTGCACCTCTGACATGCCATGACACAATGGCACACTGCATAGCTGCTGTGTCCGAAAGCCGAATGTCCTGCGAGCCTGTTTTTTCGCCTGATATTCGTTCCCGCTCACGACTCGACCACTCTTGCATCGATGGCATCACTATTGCTGCCCTTGCCCTCTAGGGCACTACCGAGAGTCAACAGCGCATGGATGCGAACGACAAACACCAGGAGGAGACGACATGCCTTGTGAACGATGCGGCGGATTCATGGTTGTCGAACCCGTTGGTGATCTCCCAGAGAAAGAATCCGGGCCGGGGAGACCTGCGGCACGATGCGTCAATTGCGGAAATTTCGAAGATTCAATCATCCGTGCCAACAGAAGCTCCCTTTGTCTCTCAAGGCGTTTTGGGCGGCTCGCAGAAAGCCGGGGCATCGAGAATTGTTCGGCCAAGTTGGTCGCAACGGGCCACGGGAGGCCTTATGGACGGCTATGGAAAGCGAATACTTGTCATTGACGATGATGCCGGCTGCCGGGCGCTTTTGGAAGCCCAGTTGGAGCAAGAAGGTTATGCCGTGCAAACGGCCGGTGATGGATTGGAAGGGCTCCATGAGATGCACGCACGACGGTTTGACGCCGTGATCGCGGATTGTCGCATACCGGGATTGACCGGCATCGAGTTGGCCGAACTCTGCCTGATTTCTTGGCCCGACACTCCCATCATTCTCCTTTCCGGCGACTCGAACTACTTCACGGAATACGCGGAGGCGTCGGGCGTGACGGCCTGCATTCATAAACCGTACGAAGCAACCTTGCTCCTCAGTGTGTTGCGCGTCGCGACCCAACCTGTTTCGTCGGATCAAGGGACCTCCCTTATGGCTCACATGAAACACTAAGCGTTCGGGCGAGCAGCTTCTGTTCTGATTTGTGCGCACGCTCCGCCATACAGAGAGGAGGCATGATGGATGGCCACGGCAAAACAATCCTCGTCGTAGACGATAACGAGAGCAATCGGAAATTGCTCGCGCTCCTGCTCGACAATGCACATTACGATGTCCAGCTCGCCGCCGATGGATGTGAAGCCGTAGAGAAAATGCTCAAGGGGGTGTTCGATGCCGTCATGACGGACTGGGATATGCCCAGAATGAACGGATCGAAGTTCCTTGCGCTCAGCCGCATCCTCTGGCCGGATATTCCCGTCATCATTGTCTCGGCTCACGCAGCCAATCCCGGCGATGGAGTACACCGACAGGCCTTCGCATGGGTCCAAAAGCCGTATGAGCCGGAGCACCTGCTGGAGATACTCCACGCGGCTGTCCAAACGTCCGGTCGCTGGCGCTGGGAGCGAACTATCGCCACCCCGTTATAAGGGTGACGCACAGTGGCACGAACGCCGTCGAACCGTTGCGATCATGCAGGGATGTGGAAGGCTCATTCACTGGGAGCCCCGACCAAGACGACGAGATGACGTGCCCTGCGCTCAGCAGACTTACATCAGTCTGCTCAACGCCTCCTACGACCAGATCAAACGAAAAGGAGACGTGCTGTTCGATAAGAGCCGGCTCATGACACGGCTGCTTCCGGATCAAGAAAGACACGAGAGAGGCACAAGGAGAACCTATGCTCATCAAACACACGAGTCTCCAGCTGGCACTCAGTGCCTCAGCGGGATTTCTCGGCGGCATACTGTCGTTCATGCTGTTCACCGGACAACTGGTCAGCGCCCAAGACGACTCCCCTCCCGGCGTCATCCGTGCGGAAGAATTTCAGCTTGTAGACTCCACCGGGCGCGCCCGGGCGATCCTCACCTTCTCGGCAGGCGGGCAACCCTACCTGGCCATGTCCGACCAACAGAGCAATCACATGCTCTGGCTCGGCCTCTCGGAGGAGCCCGGACTCGTCATTCGTGACAGCGATGGAAAAACACGCGTGGTCTTGAGCCTGGACCGGGCTGGAGAACCGTCTCTGGTCGTCAGAGATCGGCAACACAAAACACGGTCCTTTCACCCGGAGGAGTGACAACGACCGCTCTCCACAGAAGTGCCGTATGAAGGAGTGTCATTGATGCAACAGGCGTACGAATTCGATTTGCTCTGCATCGGGAGTGGCCCGGCCGGCCAGCGGGCGGCGATCCAAGCCGCGAAGTTGGGAAAACGTGTCGCCGTCGTTGAACGGAGACGTTTCCTGGGTGGGGTCTGCGTGGAAACCGGCACGATCCCCAGCAAGACGTTTCGCGAAGCCGTATTGTCCTTTTTGTGTGCCGCCCGCCACGTTGAACAACATCTGGGGAATCATTTCGACAGTCGTCCGACAGCGGCACAACTCTTGGCGCGGGTCGCGGAAGTGACCAAGCGGGAAGTTGAGGTCATTGCCGATCAGCTTCGCCGGAACGATGTCGCGTTGATTCAAGGCGAGGCGTCGTTCAAAGACGCGCATACGGTCACCGTGACCTGTGAACAGGATATTAGAATCGTCACCGCGGCGAACATCTTGATCGCGGCCGGAACCGTTCCCGCGCTTCCTGACGGCGTCCCGGTCGATGGAGAGGTGATTCTGACCAGTGATGACATGGTGAACCTCAAGAGATTGCCGCGAAAGATGGTGGTCATTGGGGGCGGCATCATTGGTCTTGAATACGCCTCGATGTTGGCTGCCCTCAAGATCAACGTCACGCTGGTGGACAAGCGAACGCGTCTCTTGGAATTTGTGGACTCCGAGATTGTGGAGGAATTGATGCATCAGTTGCGCAATCGCAACGTCACCTTCCGGCTCGGCGAGGCGGTTGAAAAACTCGAACTCTCCGAAGATGAGCCTCGTCGAGCCGTGATGACCCTGGAATCCGGGAAGCGCATCGTATCCGAATCTGTCCTGTACTCAGTCGGACGGGTAGGGGCCGCTGATCGACTCGGTTTGGCTGCGACCGGTCTGACGGCCGACAAGAAAGGACGTTTGACTGTGGACGCGCAGTTTCGGACTGAGATCCCGCACATTTTCGCTGCAGGCGACATCATCGGCTATCCCAGCCTCGCCTCCACCTCCGCATCGCAAGGACGCCAGGCGGCCTGTCACGCGTTCGGAGTCGAGTGTGAACCGCTTCCCGCACATTTACCGGTAGGCATTTACGCCATCCCGGAAATTTCCATGGCCGGCCCCCCGGAACATGCACTGACCGAGCAGTGCATTCCATACGAAACCGGCGTCGCCCGGTACCGAGAAATCGCCCGAGGACAAATGCTCGGCGACGACAGCGGTCTGGTGAAACTCCTCTTCCATCGGGAAGACCGGCGCCTTCTTGGCGTCCATGCGATCGGGACCGGCGCAACGGAACTGATTCATATCGGTCAGGCCGTGCTCGACCTCAATGGCGGGCTGAATTACTTCTTGCGAACTGTCTTCAACTATCCGACCTTGGCAGAATGTTACAAGGTGGCAGCCCTGGATGCATTCAACAAACTGTCGATGTGATAAGATGGCACCTGGGCATCAGAACAAGAACCTGGGGAGGAGCCGGTGAATTCCGTATGTCACAGGGCCTGAAACTGCCTCGCGTCGAGGAATTCTTCTTGATTTTCCCGTGTCTGCTGTTCTCGGCATGCGCGAGCGTGGACACCATCCTCCTGACCAGCGAGACGTTCCCTCCCAAGCGATCCGCGGAGGAAGTGGCCGTGCTGGAACAGAAACCGACTCGCCCCCATCTGGAGCTTGCCGAGCTCCGGATCGGTGACAGTTGGCTGAGCTTCGGCAGTTTGCAGCACAGAATCTTGAATCGAGCGGCTTCCCTTGGAGCCGATGCAGTCGTGTTTACACAGCCGCAAACTCAAACGACCCGCCAGATGGCGTATGAACCTGTGTACGATCCGTGGGGCTACAACGGCCCATACTATGGGATGCCGTGGGGCTACGGCGGATACGGTGGTCCTTATGGAGGAGGGGGCATGTGGGGCGGAGGCTATTCAGGGATGCTCGCGGTGCCCGTCGATGAGACCATGAGAATGCTGATGGGAACAGCCATCCGCTATACCAATGGCAAAGGACCCTAGTTGGATCTGGTCGTGGGAAGAAGGCGGCCCTTACAAGTGGATCCTGGAGCGCGTGCAGGGCGGCGATGAAAAGATTTTTCGGGGAGATGGCATGCGATTCGAGGGGGCGATCAGGCGTTTCCCATCTTCTCGGGGGAGTTGGGACCACGCGAAGAATGCTGCGGTTTCTGGCGTTCCTCTCCTTGTGCCTGCCGAGCGGAGGCTGTGCCACGGACCATGGGCCTGTGTTGGCCGGAGTCTATCAAACATGGGATGAAGTGATCGACCGTTGGATCGGCAAGCAGAAGGTGGATCTGTATTACGAACTGGGCCCTCCTCAGTTTCATAAAGAAGCGCCGGATGGCATGGAGGAGCTGGTGTGGGATATGACGCTGCCGAGCCTGCCGGGGCAAGCGGAGATTTACGACACGCTTCCGCTGTACGGAGGTATGGATTGTCGGCTCTTTTTCTTCGTCGATGCACAAGGGGTCATCAAGTCAGGGCGGCGTGTGGGGTGCGACTAGGACTCATGCTTGGTTTCTATGATGAATGAGCTGTGCCTCAGCGCGGCATCGTATCCTCCCGTCGGTTCATTCGGGGGCTGGCTCAACCGTACAGCCCGTTATGGACTGATCCTATCTGCGTTTCTTATGCTGACGGCGTGCGTGTCGGTGCGCGTTGAACCGTTGACCCATGAGTCCTATCCGCCTCGCGGAAGTGGCGAGCCAGTGCAATGGCTGGAGACCGAGCCTGCCTCGCCGCACATCGAACTGGCCCGCATCATTGCGACGAGTCAGAGCGCGGATGAAGACCGGCTGCGCGACAAGATTCTGGCTCGTGCCGGTACGCTGGGAGCGGATGCCGTGGTGCTGGGGAAATTCGACGTCTTGGAATCCATGGGACCGAGTCCGCTGTACGAATCCACCTTGGGACCGGCGGCGGACAGTTTCAGTCCCTACGCCGGCGGCTGGGGATGGTGGAATCCCTTCTATTACGACCCCTGGAGTTTCGTGCAAGGCGGGGCCGATCAGACCGGCCGGACGGAATATTTATCCGGGACAGCCATCCGGTATCAAGAAGAGAGAGGCAAAAAGACGTCACCATGATACTGACGGGGAAGATGCACACTCTCCTCTGCCTGCGTGTCTGAACATCCCGTGGATACTCCGTCACCGACCGGGCGGAGCCTGGTTCATTATTTATTGTAGGTGAGACTCGTGTTGAGGGCTCGCTCCCATTCATGCCTGCTTGTGAAAGCGCTCGCGGCGATGGAACTGCTCGCCGGCTGTGGCCTCAGCACTCGGCACACGATTCCACGCGAGTTCATCCGGCAGGCAGAGCCAGGAGTCACGCTGACCGCGCTCACGACATACCCGGACCGCTATCAGAACAAGGTGGTTATTTTGGGAGGAGTGCCGGTGGCTGAAATACGGGAGGGCGACCGCCTGTGGCTCTCGCTGAGGAATCGACCGCTGGATGCCGATTACGTGCCGCATCGGCCTCTCACTCACGGTGGACCAGAGGATGGGCATTATTGGGTGCTGGTCACACTCCACGACTTCCCTCCGGTTTCGCACACGTGGGCGCGGGTGACGGTCGTGGGGCGAGTGCTCTCGCATCCCCTGCCGGTCCCCCCGCAGGTCACGACTGAAACGGGCCCCGTGTTGGCCGCCTTGTATATCCGTGCCTGGCCTGTTGCCGAATCACATGTCGAAACCTGGCAGGATCGACGCAATCCGCACTATCTTGATCCACGTGGATACGGAGAGCCCTCTCAGCGCCCTTGCTGGAATTGCGGCTCTCCCATCGGGGGCGAATGAAGCTCCGGGACACCCTCGATGTCCGGACAGAATCGACGTTGCAGGTGTCTTTCATGAAGGAGGATGTATGAAGGTACGAAGACTGTGGGCGCTTGCCGGAATTGTGCTCGCGATGGGTGTCACCGCTTGTGCCGGCACCGGCCAGATTGATCGCGGGCCTGTCCCCCCTGGCGATCCGGTCATCGGTCTGTTGAGCAAAGGCATCACGCAACTGAACGTCAACATCAATGCGTTGTCGAAGCGCATGAACGACGTTCAGCGGGCGCCGGCGGGAACGGACCCTCTGCTGCAGGAATTGCAGGCTCTGGACCTGTCTGGATGGCAACTGCATCAGCAGCAATGGGTGTTACAGCGCGATCATCTCGTGTTGGCGCGCGACACCCTTCAGCGGGCTTCCAAGAACCAGGGAGACAAAGAACAGCTGCTGGACCAATGGCGCCGGCACCGGCAGCACTATGTCAAAGCCCTAGAGGAACTGCGTCAACAACGGCAAACCTTAGAGAGCAAGCATCTGGAGGTGGAAGCGCGCCTGGTCGAACGTGGGCTGCAGTGAATGCCGCAAACGAGACGGGCTCAGTCAGAGAGGCAGAAACGCTTGCGGGCGGCAACCATTCCGGTCCTGCCACGTCACGGAATCGAGCCGGAGCGCGCTGTGAGCCGTAGAGGATCCGATGCCTGAGCCGTACGATTTTGACCTCTTGTGCGTCGGGAGCGGACCGGCCGGTCAACGCGCAGCGATTCAAGCTGCAAAGCTGGGGAAGCGCGCGGCGGTGGTGGAACGGCGCCGGATCGTCGGAGGTGTCTGCGTGGACACCGGGACCATCCCCAGCAAGACCTTTCGCGAAGCGGTGCTCTCCTTCATGAGCCTCTCCAGCCACATCGATCGCTATGCCGGAGAACATCCGCAGAGCCGGCCGACCGCCGAGCAACTCCTCCGCCGGGTGCAAGCGGTCATTCATCGTGAGGCCGAGGTGGTGGAAGATCAACTCTGGCGTAACGATATCCAGCTCCTTCGAGGGCACGCCGCGTTTCAGGATCCTCATACCGTGATCGTCGCTTCAGAAGAGGGGCAACGAACGGTCAGGGCGGCCAATGTCCTGCTGGCAGTCGGCTCAGAGCCGGCTCCTCCTCCGGGTGTCCAGGTGGATGGAACCGTCATCATGACGAGCGACGGGCTCTTGGACCTCAAGCGCTTGCCCAGAAGAATGGCGGTGGTCGGGGGCGGCGTCATTGGGATCGAGTACGCGTCGATGTTCGCGGCCTTGGAGATCGATGTCACGGTGGTCGACAAGCGGCAGCATCTCCTCGAGTTTCTGGATGAGGAGATCGTGGACGAACTGATGCATCAGATGAGAAGCCGCGACGTGACCTTCCGTTTGGGAGAGGCGGTCGAACGCCTCGAAGTCGCCCCGGGCCCTCCGCGCCAATCGGTCATCCACCTGGCGTCGGGGAAACAGATCGTGTCCGATCTCGTCCTGTTTTCAGCGGGCCGGATCGGTGCCACAGGCGATTTGAATCTGGAAGCAGCCGGGCTAGCGGCCGACTCACGCGGACTGCTTAAGGTCGACGGGCAGTTTCGCACCCAGGTACCCCATATTTTCGCCGCCGGGGACGTAATCGGATTTCCGAGTCTTGCCTCCGCGTCTGCAGAACAGGGACGGTTGGCAGCATGCCACGCGTTTGGGGCAGTGGCGGGCCCCAGAGCGGACCATTTTCCGTTCGGCATCTATGCGATCCCGGAAATCTCGATGGTGGGTTCCCGAGAGCATGAGCTGACCGAGCAGAAGATTCCGTACGAAACAGGGACGGCGCGGTATAAAGAGATCGCCCGTGGCCAGATCCTGGGAGATGACAGCGGCTTTCTCAAGCTGCTGTTCCATCGCGAGAACAAGCGATTGCTCGGCGTCCACGCGATCGGCACCGGCGCGACCGAACTGATTCATATCGGGCAAGCGGTCCTAGGGTTGAGCGGGGGGCTCGATTACTTTCTGGACACGGTGTTCAATTATCCCACCCTTGCCGAGTGCTACAAGGTGGCCGCCTTGAACGCCTCTAATAAACTGGCTCGTTAGGCTTGTGAACACGATGAACGGTTCCGAACAACTTGCGGTCCCCATGCGGAGGCGCTCCGGTCCTATGAAGCTTGTGGGAAAAATCGGAATCTTTGCGACGCTCTTTTCAATCATGTTCTTCTTTCTTCATGCGACGGATGCCACCAAAGCCGTAATCAGGGATGATCTCGAGGACCTGGGAGGTATCCCCTGGTTGTATTCTGCCGTGTGTCTCATTTTCAGCATCTTGGCGGGGTTTGTCATCCAGCACGAATGGGACCAGTGGAACGACTTCATGGATGCGATCAAAGGCGAGGTCAGCATGCTGCGGTCCCTGTGGCTATGGTCCCAGCATGTCTCCGACCTCGGAACGAAATTGCGGGACGCGATGAGACAGTATTTGGCGGTCACGATTCAGGACGAATGGCACGCGAGCAGCTTGGGCGAGAGCGAGGCCGCCGGCAAGGCCCTCGCCGTTGTACAGGAAGAGGCGTCCATGCTCTTTCAGCATTCGGAACTCAGAATGACCACCGTGGGGATCATCGGCGATCTTCTGCGGCATCGGGAACACCGCCTGCACTCCGGTCAACGGCGCATGCCGACGATATTGAAAGCGACGGTAGGATTCGCCGATGGATTGGTGATCGTTCTGTCGTTGTTTATCGGCGTGAAACATCTCTGGCTCGATTATTTGTTTACCCTCAGTATCGGGCTCCTAGCCTATGTCATTTATCTGGTGATCGACGATTTGGATCATCCCCTTCGACCCGGTATCTGGCATATGACCTCCAAGCCGTATGAGCGTCTGCTCGCCCAGCTTCAGCAGAATAGATAGCCCTGTGGGATGGAGAAACGCGCCTCCGCGAGCATGCGTGGATGACCCGCGAAACATGATCGTGACAATGACATCCGTCCATCGACCTGCCGGCGTCGACAAGTCCCTCACGCTGCCGACGCCACGATCGGCTAAGACATATGCCTATCGGCGCGGCTGCCGAATACTCTTGAGTTGTGCCATCCTGACACGTCGTGCCACATCGTGGCAGCTCAATCACGCAACCTTGTCGGCCTGCTCGCTGATCAGGAGAGATAATCTTCCGATAATCGGATTCCTGTTCCATTCCTCGAATCGATGTATGGGATCAAGGCGCTGGCATCCTCATTGCTCATATGCATCGCAGGTTCCATGCTCTCATACTTGCTATACACACCCCTAATCGGCGTACACTCAACCATCATTAGGCCGCCGGGGCCATAGCAACAAGTCCGTTTGGGAAGCTATGGGGACGGCCGAATGACACTCCGGAGGAGGCTCATCATGAAGAGGGGCATCGTTGCAAAGAATCTGATGAAGGCATCCACCCTTGATCCAGAGAAGCCTCTGGACACGTCCGCCAATGGAACACGGCGTCTCATCGCGATGAAGGCCTACGAGCTCTATGAGCAACGAGGACGAGCAGATGGTCACGCCTTGGAGGACTGGCTCCATGCTGAGGCCATCGTCAATGGCGAGACCGAATGAGGTGCCCACATGTGCGCGTCTGATCCGCTCTTTGAGCCTGGTTCCAAGAAGGCTGCGAGAGAGACCTCGACAGACACTCGTCGAGGATTTTTCGCCAAGATGATCGGTATTGCGACCAGTGTGATCGGCCTGGGGCTGGCGATTCCTTTGGCCGGCTATGTGATCTCCCCTGCGCTGAAGCGGCGACAAACCTCTTGGGTCGAGGTCGGGCCGACGGATAGTTTGCACACGGGCGAACCGGTGGAACTGGAGTATGCCGGCACCGTCCAGGATGGCTGGCGGATGGTCACGTCGAAAAAAGCGATTTGGGCGGTCAAGCAGCCGGCAGGCGATATTGTCGTGTTCTCACCCATCTGCCCGCATTTAGGCTGCGGGTTCCGATGGGATGGGGGAGACAACAAGTTCAAATGTCCATGCCACGGCAGCATCTATGATGTGAACGGCAAAGTCTTGGCCGGCCCGGCGCCCCGGTCGTTGGATGTGTTGCCCTCTAAAGTCGAACAGGGAAAACTTTCGGTCATCTATAAGGAATTCAAGTCGGGCCTGGACCACCCAGTCGAATTGTAGCGGGTGCGGCCGTTCTCCTTTCACAACCGGTGACGGCATCGGACTGAGGATGAAACTATGGCAAGGGCGCTCTATGAGTGGCTTGATACTCGATTGAAGCTCAAACCTCTCGAACATACGCTGCTGGATGAACCGATTCCGGGAGGAGCCAGCTGGATCTATGTCTTCGGATCGGCCACGCTCTTTCTCTTCTGCCTCCAAGCCACGACGGGAATGTTTCTGGCGCTCTATTACGTCCCCTCGCCGGATTCCGCGTATGACACGGTCCAGTTTATCCAGCATGAAGTCCGCTTCGGGTGGTTTGTCCGAGGGCTGCATCACTGGGGCGCATCAGCCGTGATGGTCGCGATCGGTCTGCATCTGCTTCAGGTTTACCTCTATGGCGCCTATAAACGGCCGCGCGAACTCATGTGGATGGTCGGTGTCGGGCTGTTGCTGCTGATGATGACCTTTGGCTTTACGGGCTACCTGTTGCCCTGGGATCAGAACGCTTACTGGGCGACTCAGGTGGGAACCAACATGGTCGCGTCCGTTCCATTCGCCGGAGATATTCTGGTGCGCGTCCTGCGAGGCGGAGACGCCCTGGGAGCCCTCACCCTCTCGCGTTTTTTCGCCTTACATACCTTGTTTCTGCCTGCCATGATCGTCTTGGGCATTGTCCTGCACTTGTTCATCTTGCGCCGGGTCGGCCCCGCCGGCCCGTGGAGCGTCGAACGAGCCAGACAGCGGAGCGAGACATTTTACCCGCGCCAGGTCTACATGGACGCGATGGTGATGCTGGGAGTGTTTCTCATGGTCGCCGCATTGGCATTGACGGTGGAGTTCCCGTTGGCAGACCGTGCAGATCCTTCCGACAACACATTCACCCCGATACCCGAATGGTACTTTCTGTTTTTCTATCAGCTTCTGAAGTACATGTCCGGACCGCTGGAACCACTGGCGACGTGGGTACTGCCGGGCTGCTTTATCCTCGGATTGCTGCTGCTTCCCTTCCTGGATCGCAATCCCGATCGACGACCGAGTTCACGCCCCGTTGCCGTGGCCTCCGGCGCCGCTTTTCTCACGATCATCTTCACGTTGCTGGGCATCTCTCTGCGGGATCTCTACGCCCTCCCGACGGTCGATCCTTCCGTTGCACGGGGAAAGTCCCTGTTCGCTCGCCATCATTGCATGGCCTGTCATCGAATTCATGGAGAAGGAGGAAAGGTCGGCCCCGACCTCTCCTATGTGGCCGATCAACGGCCCGATCGTCAGTGGCATCTGCGGCACTTTCGCGACCCGCAATCCGTGTCTCCGGGCTCCATCATGCCTGCCTTCCCACTGGACGAGAAGGACCTGAATGACCTGACCAGCTACATATTGAGCCTGAAAAGCGACCAGCCGCGGGCCAGGGAAACCGCTACGCACGCAGCAGCACGGATGCAGAAGGAGGGTGAGTCATGAACATGAGAAAAAGTTGGCCGCTCATCGCCCTCTCCACCTCGTTATTATTGTGGGGATGTCCGAATCAAGACGAGGCTCCGAAGTCCGGAGCGGGTACCGCGATCCAATCGCCGGGGGGCGCTGCCTCTTCTTCTGAGTCTGCGACAAACAAATCAATCCCGGCCAAGGGCCCTAGCATTGTGCGTGATCCGATCGATCTGCCACCGCCCCCTGGGAAACATTCTCCTCAACACATCCGGATAGATCTTGAAGCCGTCGAACTCGAAGGACAATTGGCCGACGGCACAACCTACACCTATATGACCTTTAATAAACAGGTCCCGGGCCCATTTCTCCGAGTACGCATGGACGATACGATAGAACTCCATCTCAAGAACCTGTCGACCAGTGAATTGACGCATTCGATTGATCTCCATGCGGTCACCGGTCCCGGCGGCGGGGCCGTGATGACCCAAACGCCACCGGGCCAAGAAAAAGTCGTCACATTTAAGGCCATCAAACCGGGCTTGTTCGTATACCACTGTGCGACAGCGATGGTTGCAGAACATATTACGAACGGCATGTACGGGCTGATTCTTGTGGAGCCGGCGGCGGGCCTCCCGCGAGTCGATCGGGAGTTTTATGTCATGCAGGGTGAGCTGTATACGGAACGGCCATTCGGCGAATACGGGCTCCAGAAGTTGAATCGCAGCAAACTGCTGGCCGAAACGCCGGACTATCTGGTGTTCAATGGCGCTGTAGGGGCGCTCACGAAGGACCACCCTCTGCAGGCGAAGGTCGGCGACACCATCCGCATCTTTTTCGGCGTGGGCGGCCCCAACATGACCTCATCGTTCCACATCATCGGCGAGCACTTCGACCGGCTCTACGATCTGGCTTCCCTCACAAGCCCGCCGCTGGCGACCGTGCAGACGGCGCTGGTTCCGCCTGGTGGAGCGGCGGTCGTTGAACTGAAGCTCGAAGTGCCTGGGCGATACTTGCTCGTGGACCATGCGCTGTCCCGGCTGGAAAAGGGCTTGCTTGGTTTCCTTGAGGTCGCAGGGCCGGCGCAGTCTGAATTGTTTCACGAAGGCGGAGTGGACACATCTTCGGCCCGTTGACCGCACATTGGCACGACACACCGATGAAGCGGCAACAGCCCCAGGGAGTTACGTCTGAGACGAACTATGCGAGCTTAAACCGGCGTCCGTAGAAACGGGAGAATCCCACCATCACTTCTTTCAAGCTGAGCAATTTTGACTCAATCGCCTCGATCAAGAAGCGTAGATGTAGAAACCCTCATGCGATGATCAAGCGATAACTGTTCACTAACTGAAAGGAGACAATATGAAGAGGCTTATCGCTCTGTTCATGTTCACACTGATCAGCAGTGTCGGGATGGCAGCCCTATCACACGCTGCTGGTGATATGGCAGCGCCAGGATCCAAGACTATCAAAGGGGACGTGCTGAAAATTGAGGGAGAATTCTATACGGTGCATGATACGGCCGGCCACGAAGTCCGCCTGCATGTCGACAAGACCACTAAGCTGCACGGCGCCTTCAAGACCGGCGACAAGGTTGAGGTCCAAGTGACGGATAAGGGCCATGCTCTGTCCGTGAAACACGTGCAGCCGGCGGACTAGGTACCGGGATACCGAGCAAGAAGCTCCTGCATACGGATTGGGCCAGTCCACAAGGCTGGCCCAAACGGTTTACTCCGCAGAATCGGAGTGATCTCCCACCCGAGATTCTGAAGGGAACGAGCGAGGTTGTACAGGACCGGCAACAGTTTCTTCCTCGGTAACCCGCAAGACTCCGCGTTCAATTCGCCTTGAAGATCCAAAGCGGGAGATCAGGAAATGCTTCGAAGAGACCTTCATGGATAACCGCGCAAGAAGGATGTTCCTCCTCTTTTCCCAGTTCGTGCACCACCATCTGCTCTGGTTCTTGATCGGCGCCTATGCTGTCGCCGCGGTCTTTCCGAAATTTGGTTTATGGATTCGGAAAACCGCTTTCGGCGACATGACCATTTGGCATGAGCAAATTCATGTCTCGCTATTAGTACTCATGCTCGCCTTACTCATGTTCAACGCGGGGTTGGGGGTCAAGATGTCGCACTTACGAACCGTCCTGCACAAGAAGCGCGTGGCGCTGGCGGGACTGGCTGCGAACGTGGTGATCCCCATGGCCTATATTTTTGGAGTCACCCTGGTGATGCGGCTTTGGGACGAACCCGACGAAGCCCAGCACATCTTGGTGGGCTTGGCGTTGGTCGCCGCCATGCCGATTGCCGGGGCATCAACGGCGTGGGCGCAGAATTCCAATGGGAATATGGCATTGAGTTTGGGATTGGTGCTCTTTTCAACCATTCTCAGTCCCATCGTCACACCAGTGGCCCTTCAGGTGTTCGGCGAGATGGCGGCTGAAGAATATGAGGCGGTCCTGCATGGTCTCGCCGCCTACGGGTCAGGAACTTTTCTCGGCCTCTGGGTTGTGTTGCCGTCTCTGCTTGGCCTCGTGGTGCGGTTGACGGCTCGGGAGGTTTGGCTTACCGCGGTCATGCCCTCTATCAAGCTCATCAATGCCATCGATTTATTGTTCTTGAATTACTCGAATGCCTCGATGTCTCTTCCTCAGGCTGTGGCCGACCGTGATCTCGACTTCCTGGTCGTGACCCTGGGCATTACCACGGGGTTGTGCCTTACGGCCTTCGGCTCGGGATATGGGTTGAGCCGCCTATTCAAGGTGGACCAGGCTGAACGTGTGTCGCTCATGTACGGGCTGGGAATGAACAATAATGGGACTGGCTTGGTCCTGGCGTCTCTTGCCCTTGCCTCGCACCCACGGGTCATGGTGCCGATCATTTTCTACAACTTGGTTCAGCATCTGGTCGCCGGCAGTGTGCATGAAGGGATGGGTCGGACGTTGATCAATCAGAAGTCCGAGAATAGCTGACAGGGAACAGGGTCAAATGCCATGCACTCAAATTCCGGTGAACTCCGGTTCCAGGTCTTGGCGCGGCGCGGGCTGAGCCGTGTGCCGGTCATTTTTTACAATGTGGAGCAGCGTCTGTCGGCCGGGACGCTGCATCAGATGGCGGACAGGATGCCGAACGAGCAGTGATCGAGAGGAGAACGCCAAGGCGGCGGCTTTCGAGCCGCAGTCTTTTCACGAAGTGCTCATCGAATTCAATCCGCGGACGGTTCCAAAACCCGTTGAATCGTTCGATACAGCTCATCCACCGCCGCTTCCTTCGTCAGCAGCACGGTGCCGCCGGCCTTCTTCATCGCGTCTTGATTTTCCCGCCCGGCATTGATCGATAACCCGATAATCGCGATGTCCGGATAGCGGGCCTTCAGGTGAGCCGTCGCCACCAGCCCATTCATCTTCGGCATATTGATATCCATGACGACCACGGTCGGTTGGTGTTTCTCGGCGGCGGTGAGAGCCGCTTCCCCGTCCGACGCTTCGGCGACGACTTCCACGTCGGTGTAGGCTTCCAGCATGGTCTTCAGCCCTTGGCGAACCATGGCGTGGTCGTCCACCAACAGCACGCGAATCCGTGACGGGTGATGGGTGACGGGCGGTGGGCGACGAGGAGCGGTCGTCTTCAACTCGTCACGCATGGTTGGTGACTCATCGATCGCCCGCTTCGGCGTCAGCGACAGCGTGAGCGTCGCCTGCGTCCCTTTTCCCGGAGCCGACACGATATCGCAGGCCCCGCCCAGCGCCGCCATCCGCTCACGAATGCTGAACAATCCGAACTTGGTAGACGATCCGCTCACGGGATGAGCCGCCTCCGAAGCGCTCCAATCAAATCCTCGACCATGATCGGACACCTCGATGCACAGGCACGCGTCCCGCCGGTACATCCTCACCGAGGCCCGCCCCGTGCCGGCGTATTTCCAGCTGTTCATCAACAATTCACGGACGCACTGGAACAGCAAGACGGCCTGTTCCTTCGGAAGCTGCACTCCGTCTTCCTCCGGGACGACCACGGTGACGGCCATGTCGTGCTTTTTCATATGCTCGCCAAGCCATTTCAACCCGGCGGCGAGGCCATGGTCGCGCAGTACCGGGGGGCTGAGTTCTGCGACGAGCGTGCGCGTATAGGTCAGTGATTGCGTCAGCAGGTCGTCGACTTCTTCCATGACTCGGATGCAGGGACGGAGGGATTGCGAGACTCGTCCTTGGCCCAGCTTGAGCTTGCCGAGCACCAACAATTGCTGCAGGTGATCATGCAGGTCGGTGGCGAGACGGATCCGCTCCCGCTGTTCGGCGAGGTTCAACTCGTTCGCCAGGGCGCGCAAGCGTTCTTGGGACCGGACCAGTTCCTGCGTGCGGTCATGGACGCGCGCCTCCAACTCCTGTGCGGACCAGCGGAGCTGTTCTTCCATCACTTTTCTCTCGGTCATGTCGTAGTGGATTCCGACTCTGCGCCGCGGATTGCCGTGGTCGTCGTTGAGCGTCAACCCTTTCTCAGCAAGCCAACGGATCGTTCCGTCCGGCCTGACGATCCGAAATTCCTGTTCCAACTCGCCTGCGCCAACCAGGGCTTCATCGACCGCCTGTTGCACGCGATGCTGATCGTCGGGATGCACCCGCGAGTACAACTGTTGGAGCGAAGGAACTCCCTCGCCCTCGGACCACCCGAGGAGCGCATACTCTCTTGCATCCCAATTCATCCGCCCTGTTTCCAAATCCACATCCCACGCACCCATCCGTCCCGCCGCCAACGCCAGACGAAGCCGATTCTCGCTTTCGCGCAGTGCATCTTCCGCCTGCTTGCGCTCCTGCACCTCGACCTGCAAGTTGCGCCGCTGTTCCATGGCCAGGGCGGCGCTGCATCGAGCTTGGTGACGGGCGCGCCGCATGGCTTCCCCGAAACCCACGATCGCGAGAATGCTGAAGAGGTAGGCGATCAGACTCCAGAGATGCGGCATGCCGGCGCCGAATGCGCTGGGGGATTCGAGAAACAACCAGTTGACTGCAACATAGCCGAGGAAGGCGGTGAACAATGCAGGGCCCCAGCCGGCTCGCCACACCGTAAGCGCGACAAAGCCATAAATCGGGGTAAGGAACAGGCGGTTCCCGAGGACCGGATCGAGCATCCAGCGCACCGCCACCGCGCCGGCCGCACACAAGACCGCCAGGCCGTACCGGTGGAACATGGAGGAGTCCGTACCGATCAACGGTTCCTGGGCGGCCTTCGTGGGTTCCGGCCGTCCTTGTTCCATCATCGTTGTGTCGCGTTCAGCCATCGTCGCTCCTTCATGGTGTTGTTGAAAGGTAGAACCCGTTGTCCGGATAGTCGATGACGAGTGCGGATACACGAGAGTGGTTCACCCACATACGGAACAAGAGCGGCGGGTGTCCACACGGAAGCAGTCAACACGTTTTCATGTTCGCAGAGAGTGGAACGTGCAAATGCCGCACCGCCACAAGTAGCCGCGATTGATAGGACGGGCTACCAATGGAGAATTGTTTTTCGCGCCGTTTAAGGAATTGCCCCTGTTGGCCGGTGTGACAGCGAGAGGTTCCCTGGCACACGGCTATGCCATTTTGACCCATCGACGGATTTGACAAGGCCCGACGAGACCGGAGCGGAGACGATTCAGCACTCTGGCCTCTGCACATGGTCGTCGGCAGCCATATTTCAATGGGTTGCTTTGACATTCTTCAAAAATAAGTCCAGCAGTTATCTTCGGGATTCCCGCGCCCGGAGAGAGAATTGCAGAACAGTCGGAAATATGTCAGGGTCTGAGGCGAAGTATGCGAGCGGATCGGCGTGATGCCGAGGGAAATGAATAGCGGGAAGCCATGCTAGCGTATTTTTTTAATCGTCCCCTCCCGCCGGAGCTCGAGGGATTGGCCGATCTCGCGCTCGATCTCCGCTGGACCTGGAGCCATGCCACCGACCAACTCTGGGAGATGCTGGATCCCGAGGCCTGGGAGCGGACCGGCAATCCGTACTTTATTTTGCAAAGCGTCTCGCAAGCCCGTCTTGAAGAGGCCGCCGCGGATGACGACTTTCAAGAGGAACTACGAAGATGGCTGCATCAGCGTCAGCGCTATCTTCGGGACCCGGGCTGGTTTGGACGCGAGCACGCCGGGCGAGCCCTGAAAGGCATCGCATATTTCAGCATGGAATTCGGACTTGGGGAGGCTCTCCCGATCTATTCGGGTGGCCTGGGCATTTTGGCGGGCGATTTTCTGAAAACGGCAAGCGACTTAGGCGTCCCGGTGGTCGGAATCGGACTCCTCTACCAACAGGGATACTTTCGACAAATGCTGGATCCCGATGGCCGCCAAGGCGAAGCCTTTCCTTATAACGATCCCATGAGTCTGCCGATCACTCCTGCGTCAAATAGTGAAGGCGGCTGGTTGAGAATCCACCTGGAACTGCCCGGCAGACCGATGGTCCTCCGGGTGTGGCAAGCCCGTGTGGGGAAGGTGACGCTGTATCTGCTTGACAGTAATGACCCTCTCAATTCCCCTCCCGACCGCGGAGCCACCGCTCATCTCTATCCCACGGACGAGCGATCCCGCCTTATTCAGGAGATCATTCTGGGTATCGGAGGGTGGCGCACGCTCGAAGCACTCGGCATCAATGCCGAGATCTGCCATCTCAACGAGGGACACGCCGCGTTTGCGGTGCTCGCGCGCGCGTTGAGCTTCATGCGCCAGACCGGGCATACGTTTTCTGTCGCACTACGGGCCACGAGAGCCGGCAACGTGTTCACCACCCATACAGCGGTCGAAGCGGCGTTCGACCGGTTTTCACCGCAGTTGATTCGCCCGTATGCAGCCGCGTTTGCAGACTTGATACGAGTCCCGCTCGACGATCTGTTAGCCCTGGGACGGAAGGATGCAGGTAACCGGGATGAGCCGTTCAACATGGCCTTCCTCGCGATGCGCGGGAGTGGAATGGTCAACGGAGTCAGCCTTCTCCATGGAGCCGTCAGCCGAAGCATTTTTCAGCCGCTCTTTCCCAACTGGCCTCCCTCTGAGGTTCCGATTGGACATGTGACGAACGGCGTGCACGTGCCGACCTGGGATTCCCAGGAAGCGGACGACCTCTGGACCCGCGCCTGCGGCAAATCCCGTTGGCTGGGGGCCCTCGATGAGTTGTGCGCGTTCATTGAGCAGATAAAGGACGAAGATCTGTGGTCGTTCCGCGCCGCTCAGCGCCTGGCGCTCATTCGGTACGCCCGTCGCCGCCTGGTGCGCCAGATGCACGAGCGCGGCGCGGCAGCTGAGCATATTCAAGAGGCTGGACATGTGCTCGACCCGAACTCGCTTACGCTTGGCTTTGCCCGGCGATTCGCCGAGTACAAGCGCCCGAATCTGTTGTTGCACGATCCCGACCGACTCGCGAAAATGCTGTGTCGCCAGGATCGTCCGGTCCAGCTCATCGTGGCAGGCAAGGCCCACCCTCATGACGAGGAAGGCAAACGCCTGGTTCATGCGATGACACGCTACGCCGCACGAACCGATGTCTGGGACCGTGTCGTCTTTCTGGAGGACTATGACATCGCGCTGGCCCAGCATCTGGTGGCCGGCATCGATGTGTGGCTCAACACCCCGCGTAGACCATGGGAGGCCTGCGGCACCAGCGGGATGAAAGTGCTGGTCAACGGCGGATTGAATGTCTCCGAACTGGACGGGTGGTGGGCCGAAGCCTATGCGCCGGATATCGGGTGGGCGCTGGGGGACGGCCATGAACATCACGATCCGGAGCACGATGCGGCGGAGGCCATGAGATTGTACGAGATATTGGAGCAGCAGGTCATTCCTGAGTACTACGACCGGGGCCCTTCCGGCATCCCGCACGCATGGCTGAACCGCATCAGAGCCAGCATGGCGCGCCTCACCCCGCAATTCAGCAGCAATCGCATGGTCCGCGAATATGTTCAGCATCTGTATCGCCCCGCGATGGAAACGTTGAGCCGGCGCCTCGAAAGCGGGGGCAAGCTGGCCGTCGAGTTGGAAGGATGGCATGCGCGATTGCGAGAAGGCTGGAGAGGAATCCGATTCGGCGAGGTGCACGTCACCAGGACGGATCCCTCCTGGCACTTTGAAGTGCAGGTCTACTTTGGAGACTTTGAGCCTGATCAGGTCCAGGTGGAATTGTACGCCGACCCAATGCACGAACGTGAACGACCCACACGTCTCGTCATGCGTAGGCAGGAAGGGATCCCCGGGGCGGTGCACGGCTACCTCTTCCTGGCCGATTGCTCGTCCACTCGTCCCGCGCACCACTTCACGCCCCGCATTGTGCCGTTCCATCCCGAGGCTCGTGTGCCGCTGGAGGAGTCATTCATCCTATGGAAACAGTGAATTGTCGAGGCCCATCGATTGCCGAACGCGAGCCGTCATTTCCCGTCCGGCATCAGGAAAGCCGGTCCATCCCTCACCGGAGAACTGCTGCGTGAATCGGTGGACTGCGGAAGAAGGGGCTCCCGCTCCGTTGGGAGTCACCTGGTTGAAAGACGAGCAGGCGATCAACTTTGCGCTCTACTCAAAACACGCCACGGAAGTCACGCTGTTGCTCTACACGCACAACGACACCGTCCGTCCCGCCATGCAGTATCGACTGGACTATCTGACGCACAAATCCGGACGTGTCTGGCACTGCCGTCTTCCCGCTTCGCAGTTGCAAGCAATCATTTACTACGCCTACCGTGTCGACGGTCCACACGATCCAGGCCAAGGGTACCGATTTGATCCGGAGAAGATTCTGCTCGACCCCTATGCCAAGAGCGTGTTCTTTCCCGAGACTTACAGTCGCAACGCCGCGCGATCGGTAGGCTCCAATGCCGGGCAAGCCCCACTGGGACTCATGCGGCTTAGCCACCGTCAATCCCATCGCAACGCCGAAGCCCGCCCGTCCCATACCGGCGATACGATTATTTATGAGTTGCACGTGAAGGGCTTCACCAAGCGAGCCAACTCGGGCGTGAGGACGGACAAGCGCGGGACCTTTGCGGGACTGGCCGAGAAGATTCCCTATCTGAAAGAGTTAGGGATTACGGCTGTGGAGCTCTTGCCCGTTCATCAATACGATCCCCAGGAGCGAAATTATTGGGGCTACATGCCGTTGAATTTCTTTTCGCCGCACGAGGGGTATGCAGCCAGTGCGGTGCCCGGAGAACAAATTGAAGAATTTCGGTCGATGGTGCAAGCCTTTCATTCGGCGGATATCGAGGTGATCCTCGACGTCTGCTACAACCATACAGTGGAGGGCGATCAGAACGGGCCTTGCTATAGTTTCCGCGGCATCGACAACACCACCTACTATCTGTTGCAGGACGATCGGCAGTGGTATCGCAACGACACCGGGACCGGCAATATGCTGCATTGCGCCAACCGCTACGTCCGGAAAATGATCATCGAGAGCCTGCGCTATTGGGCCACGGAAATGGGTATCGATGGATTCCGCTTCGATCTCGCCTCCGTCTTCACCAGAAATGATGACGGCTCCGTCAACCTGGACGATCCGCCCATCATCGCCGAGATCAGCGCCCATCCCGATCTCTCCGGTCTCCGCTTGATCGCCGAAGCCTGGGACGTGGCCAGTTACCAACTCGGTCGCAGCTTCCCCGGCGTCACCTGGCTGCAGTGGAACGGGCAATTCAGGGACGATGTGCGCGCGTTTCTGAAAGGCGACCCCGGGAAAGTCGAGCGCCTCATGACGCGGCTTTATGGCAGCGACGATTTGTTTCCCGATCGATTGGCCGATGCGTACCATGCCTATCAAAGCGTGAATTACGTCACTTCTCACGACGGATTGTGCCTGTACGATCTGGTGTCGTATAACACCAAACACAATGAAGCCAACGGCCACGGCAATCAGGACGGCGTCGATCTGAACTTCAGTTGGAACTGCGGTTGGGAGGGAGACGTCGACCTGCCGGCAGACATTCTGGCGTTGCGCAAACAACAGGTCAAAAACTTCTGCTGCCTCCTGCTGCTTGCCAACGGCACGCCGATGTTCTGCGCAGGGGATGAATTCATGCACACCCAGGGAGGCAACAACAATCCCTACAATCAAGACAACGAGACCACCTGGTTGAATTGGGATCGCTTGCGTCAGAACCAAGACATCTTCCGATTTTTCAAGTTGATGATCGCGTTTCGTAAAAGACATCCCGCGCTCGCGCGGAGCCGGTTTTGGCGTGAGGACGTTCATTGGCACGGCGTCGGGCCGGAACCTGATCGCACATACGACTCGCACAGTCTGGCCTTCTACCTGTCAGGGGCTTCGCAGCGTGACGACGATCTCTATGTGATGATCAATGCCTACCGGGAGCCTCTTCGCTTCGTGATTCAAGAGGGGACGGCCAACGAATGGCGTCGGGTGATCGATACGAGTCTGCCCAGCCCGGACGATTTCCGTGAATCGGGACAAGAACACACCCTCCGTTCCCTTCGCTACGAGGCGCAGGCCAGATCGACTGTGGTGTTGCTGCGAAAGACAACCTGACGAGAAATGAGCGCTCGTAATTTCACTTGAAGAGCCGCATGCCCCTCTAGAAAAGATGGCAGCAGAAAGTTGGAGTGCCGAACAGCCGGCGCTCCCGGGGGATGGCTGACGCGGGCCCTCGTGCGAGGATTAAGAATTAGAGGCTGTTCCACATCCTCCAAGGGTGCGGTAAAAGGCATGCCATGGACATTGTCTTCAACTGGATTGCTCAGTATGGGTACCTTGCCCTCTTTGCATTGCTGATGCTCGGCATTGCGGGGTTGCCGGTGCCGGATGAAACTTTACTCACCTTTGCCGGTTATCTCATGTTCAAAAAAGAGTTCGCGGTCGTGCCGACGGTGGTGGCAGCTGTTCTGGGAAGCATCTGTGGCATCACGCTGAGCTACAGCCTCGGATGGAGGTTCGGACCCTATCTCGTGCATCGAGTTGGGCGTGCGGTCAGGATTCAACCTCAAGACCTCGACCGCATAAGAGCCTGGTACATTCGCTGGGGAAAATATACGCTCTTGGTGGGCTATTTTGTGCCAGGCATACGACATGTGGCCGCATTGGCAGCGGGGTCATCCAGGCTGCCACTGGTTATCTTCGCGCCGTTTGCCTATACCGGGGGACTCCTTTGGTCCGGGACATTCCTCGCCCTGGGGTATGGCCTTGGAGAGGAATGGGCGCACATGTCCACCACCATTCACCACCTGCTCGCGTTTGCCGCCGGATTCTCATTTGTCGTCTTCACCATCCTCTTCGCCATACGGAAAAGGCGCGTGCCTTCCTGAAAACGAGTGGAACCTACCTCCGGCGGGAAGTGGCAATGGGAGTTGAAATCGGCTGCGCCGACTGTGTTCGCGCAACTCATCTGTGTCATTCCGGCCCAGCGAGCCGACTCACAAACCGACGTTCGGGAATCAAATGCACTTCTACGGCACGCCCATTGACGCCATTCGGGGCAGCCTTGCAACCGGAAAATGTAGAACAATTCCCCACACATTATCCTCCCACTCCAAAAATCCTTTCCCCTAAGCTGGAGAAGACGTTGATTTTCTGATCCCCGAGCCCGAAAATCCTCACAGGCATGCGTGTTGCTGGCGTTGCACTAAATACGAAATCGTTGTCACATTATTACAGACGTCAACACTCTCTCGTGAGAGCCCCTGTTGGGCAAGTGGTATTGCCGTGCGTCGCCCTCACGCGACTCCGAAGGGAACGAACGCCATGAAGTACCCGCGCAGGTGCATCGATGCTTGGTTTGGCTTCTTTATTCTCTCACTCATCCTGTTCGGACTCTCCTGCGCGGAACGTCATCCACTGCAACCTCGTGTCCCTGAGCACCGTATGGAAGAAGCCAAGAGCTGGAAACCTCCGT
Source organism: uncultured Nitrospira sp. (assembly GCA_964398045.1). GTDB lineage: Bacteria > Nitrospirota > Nitrospiria > Nitrospirales > Nitrospiraceae > Nitrospira_D. The sequence goes on from CAYNLM010000003.1 coordinate 48,615, forward strand.
TCGGCGATGCGCGGACGGCGCACCCCGAGATTGTGGCGGAAGGGAAGAAACTCTATGAGGGAAAAGGGTCCTGCGCACTCTGCCATGGAATCACGGGCAAGGGCGATGGGCCTGCCGCACACATGCAACGCCCGCATGCCCCCCGCGATTTTACAGATTGCGCATTCCAGAAGGCGCGTGAGGATGGAGAGCTGTTTTGGAGCATCAAGCATGGCAGCCCAGGCACCGGGATGGTACCGCTCGTTCCGGGAACCCTCAAAGAAGAAGAGGCGTGGAAGCTCGTCGCCTACTTGCGGACCTTCTGCCAGACCTAACCCCCTTCATCGAGTCCGCACAGCGGAGGGTCGCATGTGCCTGCAAATGCTCCAGCGAAAAGTCTTCATTATCGTCTCCCTTGGCATTATTGCCTGGTTGAGCATGGAGATGAGTTATCGAGTGCGGGACGCCAACGCCGTTCCCGCGTTCGCACGCAAGTATGGATTTGCTTGTAATGTCTGCCACGTTCCCGGATTTCCAAAACTCAACGACTTCGGGAATATCTTCCGAGATCATGGCTATCAACTGGGGGCCGATCAGGATCTCCCCACCCATGAAAGCATCACCATGGGATTCTGGCCGGTCTCGTTCCGGACCACCGTGGGATATCAAGCTGCCAATCTGCGGGTGGACGGCAGCGGCAAGACAACCGGAGGGTTCGGATTCACCGGACTCGACATCCTCAGTTTCGGTTTGCTCGACCGCCACATCAGCTTCGGTATCGTGTACACGCCTGGGTTGGGAAGCGCGGGGTTTGGAGCCAATTCGACCGCCGGACAGGGAGACCTGGAGTCCGCGTTCGTGCGGCTCAACAATCTTGAACGATTCATGGGAGGGAAGAGGGATACCTACCTCGTCAACCTGAAAGTCGGCAAATTCGAATTGGACGTTCCGTTCAGCGAGCGACGCAGCCAGACGTTGAACACCCCGTTTGTGATGTATCACTATCAGCCGGGAACTCCCTATTCGGCCGTCTTAAGCAATCTGACCGCGTCCCGCTATAACTCCTATAGCAATCCCAACGACTTCGCCATCGGTGAGAATCAGCCTGGAGCGGAACTGGCGGGCATTGCTCAGACACCGGGCCATGGCTATTTCCGCTATTCCCTTGCAGCCCTCTCCAACAGCAATTTGAACACCGGCAACGTCGGAGGTGGACGAGGCACCAACTTCTATGGACATGTCACTCAGTCGTTCGGTGGCTACGGCATGGTCACAGGGCATCGCATCGGGCTGTTCGGCGCCTATGGGAACGCTCCCACTGTCGTAAATGCCTCCTGTCCAAGTTGTGCCGCCGTCGCCGGAAGCGGCCAGCCGTTTTATCGCCTCGGTGCGGATGCCAGCTTCACGTTCGATGGCCAGTGGAATTTGTTCGGTGCCTTCATGCACGCGAACGACAGCAAGAACCTGTTTCTTTCACAGGCCATTGTGAATGCTCAGAATGCCTCGTGGAACGGCGCCTTCGTCCAGTTGGATTGGTTCCCGACACTCCTTCCCGTGGTTCACATGCCCGGCTGGCTCTTCACCTATCGCTACGACTTGATCCGCAATGACCGCCAAGGCAATCCGACGTTCGCCAAAAACTATAATGACATCAACTCTCATACGTGGATGGCCCGCTATTACATCCACCAGTCCAGCCGGACCGACATTGCGGTGCATGCCGAGTACAATACGTTTCGAGCGAAAGGGGTCGGGACAGGCGGCGGAGATCAGCTCGGCCAAACCATGTTGGTTGGGTTGGATTTCGCATATTGAACGCATCCGGATGGCGCGGCAAGCCCGGCCGGCACGGGCATCCACATCCGAAGTCGTTTCTTTGAACAGGAGTGAGATAATGTTGTGTGTTCGGTCGCCTGAGTTCAGGTGGCTGGCGACTGCTTTGTTTTTCATGAGCGCGTATTCCGCGCTCGCGGGCGGCGGCGAATGCCTCGCTACCGGCATCCCAACGCGCATTCCCTGCGGGACGTGCGAAGAGAGCGATCGGTTTGTCCGGCTGCAGGTGCGTCCGGTCGAGACCGCATTACAGGATGCAGTGAGATTCTCCCATCCTGTCCATTTAGACCCTGAGGACTGGGCCGTTCTTCTGCGACGCATACGCGTCCAGAGCCGGCCTGAAGGGTTTCTGTTCGGCAGCACGAAAGGACCGGTCACTGAAGCGTTTACCGCCGATGAGATCCAGTTTCTCAGTAGAAGCCTGAGCAAAGCGTTCGCTGAAGCTCGATCAGAAGAAGTGATCGTGTTCGGATTGGCCCGACCTCGGACACCGGAGGTGACAGAGATCACTACGGGTAGTTGGTTCGCCGAGGGAGCGGTTCTCCATCTGGTGATGGCGAACCACCGCACGGCTGTCACACTTCCTGGAATCCGGACGCTGCTGTGGGAGGATCCACTTCGTACCCAGACCGGCCTCCTCTATGAATTCGTTCCGGGGGAACACCAGCGGCTGGTCCGAGGCAAGGACGAAAATCTGTTCGGGTCACCGCGACCCAGTGAGGTCGCCCTCGAGTACAGGGCGATATTGCTGCAAGGGCTCGATTCTCCTCCTGCCGTACAGATGGCCCCCAGCACCGGTTCATCTTCGTCGTTGTCTGCTCTCCCTCCGGAGCCACCACTGTCACTCGAAGAACGGCTCAGGCGGCTCAAACGGCTCCGGGAGCAAGGTTTGATTACGGAGGAAGAGTACGGCGCCAAGAAGAAAGAGCTGCTCGATCGCCTGTAACTGATGCTCAACGCGATGACGGACACGACGAAAAGGCACGGGCCTCACGATGTCCCGATCGGGACCATCGCCGCCGTGCATGGACCGGTGGTCGACATCTCGTGCGACCACTTACCGCCTCTCCATCAAGCACTCTGTTCAGCGCTCGACAGCGAGCGATACACCTTCGAGGTCTACCAACACCTCGACGAGCGTCATGTCCGAGCAATCACCCTTCATCGCACGGGCGGGTTGCAGCGGGGTATGCCGGTCTTCGATACGGGAGCGCCCTTGCACGTGCCGGTGTCTCCGGACTGTCTCGGTCGCTTGTTGAACGTATTCGGCGAACCGCTGGATGGCGGACCGCCTCTCGGCACACAGCAGTTTCGCAACATTCTCGGCCAGCCCGTGCCGCTTCACCAGACGACCGGTTCCAGTGGAATTCTGGAGACCGGTATCAAAGTGATCGATTTGCTCTGTCCTTTCATTAAGGGTGGGAAGACCGGTTTGTTCGGCGGAGCAGGAATCGGCAAAACCGTTCTGATCACCGAGTTTATGCACACCATCGTGACTCTTCACCAGGGGGTCTCGGTCTTCGCCGGCGTCGGGGAACGCATCCGCGAGGGGCACGAACTCTGGCATGAGATGCGGCAGGCCGGGGTCATGCCGCACACCGTGATGGTCTTTGGCCAAATGGACGAGTCGCCGGGGGTGCGGTTTCGCGTCTGTCTCTCGGCGTTGAGCTACGCCGAATATTTGCGGGATACGTTGGGAAAAGAAGTGCTGTTTCTGGTGGACAACGTGTTTCGTTTCGTCCAGGCCGGGAGCGAGATCTCAGGCCTCCTGGGACGAATGCCGGCGACCGTTGGCTACCAGCCGACGGTGATGAGCGAGGTGGCTGAACTCCAGGATCGCATCATTTCCACCACCCAGGGTGCGATCACGTCGGTACAGGCCATCTACGTGCCTGCAGACGACATGACCGATCCCGCCGTCACCGGCATCCTGAATCATCTGGATACCAGCGTCATTCTCACCCGGACCCAGGCCAGCAAAGGATTCTATCCGGCCGTCGATCCGCTCCAGTCCGGCAGCAAACTCATGGACCGGCATTTTCTCGGTGATCGGCACTATGCAGTGGCCGAGGGAGTCCGGGAGCACCTCGCGCGCTACCGTGAGCTGGAAGATATCATCAGCATGCTGGGTCTGGAGGAATTGTCCGAGACGGACCGTCGCATCGTGATTCGAGCACGCAAACTGCAGCGATACCTGACTCAGCCGTTTCACGTGACCGCCGCGTTTACCGGCATCGAAGGGGCCTCTGTCCCGCTGCAAACCACGCTTCAGGACTGTGAGGCCTTCATGCACGGCGAATTCGACGATGTTCCGGAAGATCACTGCTACATGCACGGCGCGATGCGGGAGGCATCCCGATGAATCAGTTCGTGCTGCATTTGCAAAGCGCCACACAATACGAGCGTATCGAGCATGTGACGTCGTTCATCGGAGAGGATGCCTCCGGCAGCTTCGGAATCATGGCCGGCCACCGTCGCATGATGACGCCGCTTCTGTTCGGCTTGGCGCGTTTTCGCACGATGGACAACGACTGGGAATTCCTCGCCCTGCCCGGCGCGCTCTTGTACTTCACCGACAACGAACTGTTCCTGAATACCAGACGATACCTGCGTGATCGCGACTGCACCCGAATCACCCAAGCGCTGGACGAACAATTGCGCACGGAAGAGACCGCCTTACGGCAGGTCAAAGAGAGCTTGCATCGTTTGGAAGAGGAAATGTTCAAGCGTCTCTGGAGCCTGGGGCGAAGCCGGGAACCGTACACATGAAGAACCACGACGAGCTGAAGCGGCAAGTGACGAAACGGATTAGTCGCATGCAACAGGCTGAAAAGGAGCGTCCGACGGTGCTTGCGCAAACGGCTTACCTCGGCACCCTCGGCCTGCTCTTTGTTCTGCCGGTCATCGTGGGGGCCTATCTGGGCCGCTGGCTGGACGGGTTTGTCGAAGGGTATTCGCTCCGTTGGACCTTGAGTTTGATCGTGGTGGGGGTGGGCGTCGGGGCCGTGAACGTCTACCTCTTCATAAAGGAAAAGGCATGAGCAGAATCGATACCGCAACGGCACAGGTGTTTCAACTTGGTCCCGTTCACATCACACATTCGATCGTGGTCACGTGGGGGATCATGCTGGCATTAGCGGTTTTCTCGTGGATAGCCGCCCGGCGGCTTCACCTTCGGCCGGGCCCCCTGCAAGCGGCGTTAGAAGGCGCCATCGGAGCCATCGACGACGCCATCCGCTCGGTGTTGCCGGATCATTCGGAACGGGTCCTTCCGTTCATCGCCACCTTATGGATCTTCATCCTGGCAGCCAACCTGATCGGGCTTATTCCGGGAATGCATGCGCCGACAGCGGACCTGTCGGTGACGGCGGCGCTCGCGATGTTGGTCTTTCTGTCGGTGCACTGGTTTGGCATCCGTATCGAAGGAGTTGCGCCGTATCTCCGTCACTATCTGGCGCCGTCGCCTCTTCTGCTGCCGTTTCACATCATCAGCGAGATCTCACGGACCCTCACCCTGGCCGTCCGTCTGTTCGGGAACATGATGAGCCTGGAGATGGCGGCGTTGTTGGTGTTGCTGGTGGCCGGATTGCTGGCGCCGATTCCCCTGCTGATGCTGCACATTGTCGAGGCGCTGATCCAGGCCTATATTTTCGGCATGCTGGCGCTCATCTATCTTGCCGGCGCCATCCACACTCGAGAGTTGCGATCACATTCAGCGAAGGGATGACCTATGCGAGACATGACGTGGTTTACCGTGTTGTCGACCGTATCCGCGGCCCTGGCGATCGCAATCGGGACCCTGGGGCCGGCTCTTGCGATGGGACGAGCGATCACGCAAGCCCTGGAAGCCCTGGCCCGACAACCGGAAGCGGAAAAGTCAATTACCCGCACCTTGTTTATCGGCCTGGCCATGATCGAGTCTCTGGCCATCTACTGTCTGGTCATCGTCCTGATCATTCTGTTCAGGAACCCGCTCTTGGAATATCTGCTGAAATGAGCAAAGACATGGTGACAATGCCGAGCAGCCGTCGTACGGAGTAAACGGGAAGAGGCGAACCGTGGAATTGGATTGGACGACGTTCGCGCTTGAAATTATTAATTTCCTCGTTCTTGTCTGGTTGCTCAAGCGCTTGCTCTATAAACCTGTGTTGGATGCCGTTGCCGCGCGGAAAGCAGATATCCAGAAAACGCTGTCCGAGGCGGAGACGCTGCGCAAGGACGCCCAAACCCTGCGGGAACAGTACGAGCATCGCCAGGCCGAATGGGGGCAGGAGAAGGACAAGGCTCGGAGCCAGATGCTGGAAGAGGTAAACGCAGAGAGAGTGCGTCTCTCGGCCGGGCTCCAATCCTCCTTGCAGCAGGAGCGCGAAAAAGCCAGGGCGTTGGAAGAACGACGACTGAACGACCTGACACGCCGAGTGGAAGAAGCAGCTATCGTCCAAGGTGGACAGTTTGCCGCCAGACTGCTGTCCCGGCTCGCAAGCCCGGAACTGGAAACTCGCCTGGTGGAACTGGTCCTCGAAGATCTGCACGGACTTTCCGAGGAACAACGGCAGGCGATCCGAACCTCTGGCGCCAAGGCCGACGCGTCAATCATTGTCACAAGTGCTCATCCGCTCAACCAGAGCCAGCGAGAGCCTCTCGCAGAGGCCATCCGGTTGTTACTCGGCCGGAACGTGTCCTGCGAGTGGCGGGAAGATGCGCATTTATTGGCCGGCATACGTCTCAGTCTCGGATCCTGGATGTTGGCCGCAAACCTTCAAGATGAATTGCAATTCTTCACCGAGGCCATGCGTCCCGTGAGCTCCACCCATGACGCCTAATTCACTGCTCACCAACCGGGCCGCATGGCTGGAAGGCTACCGTTTCGGATTACGCATCGTGGAACAAGGACGTGTACGGTCCGTCGGCGACGGAATCGTCTGGATCGAGGGGCTCCCCTCTGCGGCCGTTGAAGAAATTCTCACGCTCTCAGACGGAAGCCGCGCCCTGGTGTTTGACTTGTCGACAGAGCGGCTCGGCGGGATCTTGCTGACCACGACCGCCCAGCTGACCGCCGGCGCCGTCGCCCATCTGTCCGGACAGCGCTTGAATCTTCCGGTCGGAGACCAACTGGTCGGCCGGGTGATCAACCCCTTGGGCGATCCACTCGATGGAGATCCCCCGCCGGAATGTCCGGGCCGACGGGAACTGTTCGCTCCCTCGCCTCCGATTGTCGCCCGTGACTTTGTTCATCGTCCCTTGTACACGGGAAGCAAGGTCGTCGATACACTGATCCCGATTGCCAAAGGGCAGCGCCAACTGATCATCGGAGATAATGGAATCGGGAAGCGGGCGTTCGCCCTCGATACGGTCCTCAATCAGCAGGGGAAAGACGTCCGTTGTGTCTATGTCTTGATCGGGCAAAAACGGTCGAGCATCGTCGCCACGATTGAGACGCTCAAGGACTATGGCGCCATGGACTACACCACCGTCGTCGCCGCCGAAGCGACCGCGCTTCCCGGTCTCAAGTATCTGGCTCCCTTTGCCGGATGCGCCGTCGCTGAGGAGTGGATGTGGCAAGGAAAAGACACGCTGATCGTCTATGACGACCTCACCACTCATGCGCAAACGTACCGGGAACTATCCTTGCTGCTGCGTCGCCCGCCCGGGCGCGAGGCCTATCCCGGCGATATCTTCTTTCTTCATTCGCGGCTGCTCGAACGGTCCACCTGTCTGGCCTCCAAGTTGGGAGGCGGCAGCATGACCGCCTTGCCCGTCGTCGAGACCACGCAAGGGGAAATCGCCACCTACATTCCCACGAACCTGATTTCCATTACCGACGGGCAGATCTACTTCGACACGCGTCTCTTTTCCGCCGGGGTCGTTCCCGCCATTGATGTCACCAGGTCGGTCTCTCGGATCGGTGGGAAGGGACAACATCCGCGGATCAAGGAACAGGCCGGGCGTATGAAACTGGACTACTTGCAATTTCTCGAGCTGGAGGTGTTCACGCGGTTTGGAGCCCGCCTGGAAGCGACGATGGAGGCCAAGATCAGGCGCGGCCGGGTGCTGCGCGAGATCTTGAAACAAGATCGGCTGTCTCCGCTGCCCGTTGAATTCGACCTTGCGTGGCTGACGGCATTCAACCGCGGCCTGTTCGACGACGTCTCACCGGAGAAGATCGGGGCGCAGCTGGAGCGCATCGCATCGAACCTCCGCACCAGTCAACTCACCCTCGACCATCGCGACGAGCAGTGGACCGAGGCCGTGGGGAACTGGCTCCAGGAGAATCCCGCTCCATGAGCCGGCGCCGGGAACTCGAAGATCATCTCCATGCCTTGCGCGATATCAGCGGCATCCTGCGCGCCATGAAAAACCTTGCGCTCATGGAGACACAAAAGCTGAGCCGTTTTCTGGCGACGCAACGCCGTGTCGTGGACGGGATCGAGGCCGCCGCGGAGGATTTCTTTACCTTCTTTCCGAAAGCCGCGCGCTCCTTAGGGAAGGGCAGACCCGCGTGGCTGATCATCGGCTCCGAACGCGGCTTTTGCGGAGATTACAACGAACGACTGCTGGAAGGCGTGGAGCAGCACATCCGTGAGCGCTCACAGCACCAGCCGGTTCTGATTCTCGTAGGACAGAAGCTCGCCGCGAAGTTGGAGCATGATCGACGTGTGGCGGCGTCTCTGTCCGGCCCGACTGTTGCCGACGAGGTTCCTTCGGTACTGGTCAGTCTGATGGAGAAGCTGAGAGAGGTGCAGGCAGGCCAGAAACCCGGCATCCGCTTGGAGTTCACGATTGTTCACCAGAGTCCCGCTTCCGAAGGAGGCCAGATTCACGTCCACGAGCCGATGAAGCGCGCCGAACATCGTCCGGTTCGCTTCGCATACGCACCCCTTCTGAACCTCGATCCATTTACATTTGCGACAGACCTCATCGACCAGCACCTGTTCAGCCTCTTGCACGAAGTGTTCTATAGCTCATTGATGGCGGAGAACCTGCGCCGCTTTCGACATATGGACCAGGCCATCCAACGTTTGGAGAAAGACATGGCCGACCTTGTTCTCAAACGTAACACCTTGCGCCAAGAGGAAATCACCGAGGAAATCGAGGTCATCCTGCTGAGTGCTGAGGCCTTGAAGTGGGCCTGAAGGATCTTGATCGGCGCACATTGTGTTCGCTCTCATACGTTGCAAGCACGATCCTCAACGACTCCCTGAGATGGTCGGTCCAGTGCAACCGCTGAGGCAAGCGCTGAGTCGATCGAGAATCCTGAATCAGGCCAGTGCTCGGTCGCATTCTTGTACTGAGTGACGAAAAGGACCATATGGGACTGACCCTGCAGATTCTCGTACGGGGGCAACATATAATGACCGTAAGACGGTATAGAGTGCGGATGCTCGTGGAGATGATGGCCAGCCTTATCAGCCTTTATCTCATTGTAGGCCTGACCTGCGCAGCGCCTTCCGTCTGGGCAGGCTCGTCACGGCTGGAAGCATCAGCCGAGCACAAAGGAAATAGTGAAGCAGGCCGGACGATTTATCACGACAAAGGCCGCTGCCACCGGTGCCATGGCTATGATGGCTATCGCAGCCTAAAGGGAGCGATAAGAAGCGCAACCAGCGCTGCCAATGATGACCTGACATCCACTGTTTCCTACCGGTGAAGAAAGGTGACATGGTCCCACGGATCGTCGAGTTCGCCTTAGCTCAACGGGCCCTGATCTTCACGTTTGGCCTCCTCCTCCTCGTGGGTGGCCTGTACGCGTTTCATCAACTCGATGTGGTCGCCTATCCGGATCCTTCTCCGCCGATGGTGGAGGTGATCACGCAGAATCCTGCGTTGTCGGCTGAGGAGATTGAGCGCCAACTGACTCTCCCGATTGAGTTGGCTTTAGCGGCGATGCCCGGGCTCACGCACATTCGGTCGATCTCTCTGTTCGGGCTGAGCGATGTGAAGTTCTATTTCGATTACGGGACCGACTACTTCAAGGACCGGCAAGAGGTTCTCAACCGGCTTGGCCTGCTGACTCTGCCCTCCGGCGTTCAGCCGGCGATTTCCCCCTGGTGGGCCCTCGCAGAGATTTACCGGTACCGACTCGTGGGTCCTCACCACTCGCTGACGGACCTCAAGACCATCCAAGACTGGCAGGTGAGCCGGGAATTCAAACGCGTGCCGGGCGTGATCGATGTCACGGGGTTTGGGGGAACCACCAAACAATACCTTGTGGAGCTCGACCCGGGCTTATTGCTCTCGTATGGGGTCAGTGTGCCGCAAGTGGTCTCGGCACTCAGCAGCAGCAATGCCAATGCGGGGGGGAGTTATTTGACGGCTGGAGCCCAGAGCTTCGACGTGCGTGGGCTGGGGCTGATCCGCGACCTCGACGATATTGAAGATGTGGTGGTCGCCGAGAGACAAAACGTTCCCACTCTCGTGAAGCATCTGGGTGATGTCGATATCGGGTATCGGATCCGTCTCGGGAAGGTCGGGATCGATGAGGACGATGATGCGGTGGAAGGCATCGTCCTGTTGATGCGGGGCTATCATGCCTTGCCGGTCCTTGAACGGGTGAAACACAAAGTTGAGGAGCTCAACCACGGCAAGCTCCCGCCAGGGGTGGCGATCAAGACCATCTATGATCGGACCTGGCTGATCCATACGACCATCGAGACGGTGGTCGATGTCCTGCTCACCGGTATCTTCTTCGTGTTCATCATTCTCTTTGTCTTCCTTGGCCATGTGCGGACCGCGATCATCGTGGCCGCGGCGGTCCCGCTGGCGCTGCTGTTCACGTTCATCATGATGGTGCTCTTTAACCAGTCTGCCAACCTGATTTCGCTGGGAGCCATCGACTTCGGCATCATTGTCGACTCAACGCTGCTCATGGTCGAGAACGTGTTTTATCAGTTGACCCATCGCCGGGAAGCCGGTGCGCCGGTGGCGGCGCATGTCATGCGAGCGGCCCATGACGTGGGGCGCCCCATCTTCTTTGCGACGATCATCATTATCGTGGCGTTCATTCCCTTGTTTACGATGACCGGGGTGCCGGGAAGGATTTTCGCGCCGATGTCCCTCACCTATGGGTTGGCCCTGAGCGGAGCCCTGCTCATGGCCTTTACGCTGGCGCCGGTGCTGTGCTCGGTCCTCCTCAAGGATCCCTTACCGGCAGAGGACACGCGCCTGGTCCGATGGATCCGGGAACGATACCTGGAGACTCTTGAGTGGGCGTTGGATCATGAACGGGTGGTGATTGGATTGGCCGTGGTCTTGTTCGGCGCGGCGCTCGTCATCGCACTGTTCCTGGGCGGGGAGTTTATGCCGGCGCTCGAAGAAGGGAATCTCTGGGTGCGCGCCACCATGCCGGTCGGCATCGCGTTTGAGGAAGCTGGTCGCTTGGTCAAAGACATGCGAGAGGTCTTTCGCCGGTTTCCCGAGGTGGCGGCGATCGTGTCTCAACTCGGAAGACCGGACGACGGAACCGACCCGACGAGCTTCTTTAATGCCGAGTTCCTCGTCGACCTCAAGCCACGCACCACGTGGCGGCCGGAGATTCATAACAAGTCCCAACTGATCGCGCAGATCGAGACGGAACTCTCCGAAGCATTTCCCGGTGTCACCTTCAATTTCTCCCAGGTGATCCAAGACAATGTCCAGGAGGCGATGAGCGGGGTCAAGGGGGAGAACTCGATCAAACTGTTTGGTCCCGACTTGAAGATCCTAGAGGCGAAAGCGACCGAAATCAAAGCTGCGATGGAGGAGGTCCGGGGGATCAAAGATCTCGGCACCTTTCATGTTCTGGGTCAGCCGAATCTCCTGATCGAGGTCGATCGTCCAGCCGTCGCCCGATATGGACTGGAAGTCGGGGATGTCAACGGCATCATCCAAGCGGCCATCGGAGGCCAGACCGTCACCCAGGTGTTCGAAGAAGAGAAGTGGTTCGACTTGGTCGTGCGATTCCTGCCTCAGTTCCGGAAGGATGTGCAAACCATTCGAGATATCCAAGTGGCGACCCCGGACGGGTCACGAATTCCCTTGAAGCAGCTCGCCACGATCAAGGAGTCGGTCGGGGGGTTCATCGTGTATCGGGAAAATACGCAACGCTATATCCCGATCAAGTTTAGCGTGCGCGGACGGGATTTGGAGGGAGCCGTGAACGAGGCCGCAGCCCGCATTCGCGAGCGCGTAACCCTGCCGCCCGGCTATCGAATCGAATGGCATGGGGAATACAACCAATTGCAGACCGAAAAACGTCGGCTCGCCGAAGTCGTGCCGCTCAGCCTGCTCGTGATTCTCCTGCTCGTCACCTATGCGCTCTATTCTCTCCGGGACGGCCTGCTGGTCCTTTCCGCGGTCCCCTTCGCCATGGTCGGTGGCATTTTCTCACTGGCCCTGACCGGCACCCACTTCAGCATCTCCGCGGCAGTCGGGTTCGTCTCCCTGTTTGGAGTGGCCATTCAAGGCGCCCTGGTCGATCTGTCGCGCTTGCACGAATACATCGAGCAGGGGCTGGACCTCAAGAGCGCGATCCTTCGGAATGCCGCCGTCCGCATGAGACCGGTGATGATGACCACCTTGGCGGCCGCCATCGGTCTCTTGCCGGCCTCGGTGGCCACTGGGATCGGTGCGCAGTCTCAACAACCGCTGGCACGAGTGGTGGTGGGTGGGATGCTCAGCTCCGTCACCCTGATCCTTCTTGTGCTGCCGGTCCTGTATCAACGTGTGCATCGTGGGGAAGGAGCGCGGCACGATGAGTCGAAGAAGCAGGGGTGACCCCCACCGGAACAGCATGAACGCGTGCCTGCTTGCCGCGCTCACGGCGCTCATCGCGTGCAGTGAGCGTGCCGATACCCAGGCCCCAGGATCGACGGGTGTGAGTGAGGAGACGAGTGGGCTGGTCCATGTCAGTCCCAAGGCGCTCCGAGAAATCGTGGTGGAGCCGGCTCAAGTGAGGACCGTGACGGAAGGACTCACGCTCCAGGGGAGGATTCAATATGACCCGGACCACTTCGTCAGACTCTCCTCACCGCTCGCGGGGCTTGTGAAGGCCGTGCGCGTGAGACTCGGTGAGGAGGTGAGAGAAGGCCAAGTGGTGGCAACCATCGAGAGCGCTGACATTGGCACCGCCTATGCGGATTTTTCGAAGGCTGAGTCGGACCTGGAGCTTGCCAGGCGCAACTATGAACGGGCGAGAGACCTCTACGAGGCCCATTCCATCTCGAAGAAAGAGTTTGACCAGGCACAGAACGATCTCATGAAGGACCAGGCCGAGTACCGGCGCGCTCGCCAACGCCTGCTGACGCTGAAGGTGCCAGCCAGTGAACTCGATAAGCCCCAAGCCCAGCGACGAATTAGCGTTCGTTTTGATTTAAAGTCGCCCATCGACGGCGTGGTGGTCGAAAAAACCCTGGCGATCGGGCAGATGGTTGGAACAGACCCCGGTCAGATCCTGTACACGATTGGTGACCTGAACCGACTCCAGGCTGTCGCTGACGTGTATGAGCGTGATCTGAGCTCAGTCGGCGAAGGCATGGCGGTCTCTGTGGAGGTCCCCTCATTCCCGCACGAGGTGTTTCGGGGAACCGTGGCCTACGTCGGTGATGTGCTCGACCCCACCTCTCGGACGACGAAGGTGCGATGTACCCTGCAAATGGATCATAAACTGAAACCCGAAATGTTCGCCCGGATCCACGTGATGAAACCCGCGGCGCAATCCCTCGCGTTGGCGGTGCCAAGAGAAGCCATCATCGCGATAGGCGACGAGGCCTTTGTGTTCGTGGAGAAAACGGAAACGGAATACGAACGCCGAAAAGTTGTGACAGGGCCGTCCTCCGGGGAGCTTGTCGAGATTCACGGAGGGCTCGAAGCGGGAGAGCGGGTCGTGGTGAAAGGCGCGCTGTTGCTGAAGGGGGCGTTAGAAAAGCGTGCGGCCTGAGCGGGATCGGCATTGATTTCGCAGACACCAGTAGGTCTCGCATGATCCAGACTACGGAGACTCTGACAGGTCACCCACCCCAGTCGTTCGGGCTCGAACTGAGCCGCATCCCTCTCGCCGAGGTGCTGAAAGCGTTGGGAACGGCGGCGGACGGACTGCCGCAGAAGGAGGCACGTCGACGTCTGGAACAATACGGTCCGAACAGTCTCAAAGAGCGTACAGGCTTGCCCCTCACTCGCCGGTTTCTGCGGCAGTTCACCCACTTTTTAGCGATTCTTCTTTTCATTGCTGCTGGGCTGTCGTTTCTGGCAGACCGGCTGAAACCGGGCGAAGGGATGGCGATGCTCGGATGGGTGATTCTCGGCGTGATCGTGATCAACACGCTCTTCAGCTTCGTGCAGGAATATCGGGCGGAACGTGCCGTCCATGCCCTGCGCCGCCTCCTGCCGGCGACCGTGTGGGTGTTACGGGCCGGGCAGCCTCAGCAAATCTCCCGGCAAGAGGTCGTGCCCGGTGACATCCTGTTGCTCGAGGAAGGAGAGCAGGTGCCGGCTGATGCCAGGCTGCTCGAAGTGAACGGCATGCGAGTCGACAATTCCTCTCTGACAGGGGAAGCCACGCCGAAAGGCCGGACGATGGAGACAAGGGTGGTGGCCAATGCGCTCGATGCGACGAACCTGGTCTTTGCCGGCACCACGATCCTCTCGGGCCATGGACGAGCAGTGGTGTATGCGACGGGGATGAACACGGAATTTGGCCAGATCGCGAGGATGGCCACGTACGTCGAAACCGGGCAAAGTCCCCTGCAGCGCGAAATCGTCCGAGTTACCCGAGTCGTCGCGGGGCTGTCCTTCCTCATGGGAGCGATCTTGTTTGTCGTGGGGGAAGAGACAGGGATGGGCTTCTGGGTCAGTGCCATTTTTGCGATCGGGATCATTGTCGGCAATGTTCCGGAAGGTCTCCTTCCCACGGTCACGCTCGCGCTGGCGATGGCCAGTCAACGAATGGCGAGACGCAAGGCCATCATCAAGCAGTTGACCGCCGTGGAGACCTTGGGTTGCACCACCGTCATCTGCACGGACAAGACCGGCACCCTGACGGAGAACCGGATGAGGGTCGAGCGCCTGTACCTCGAAGGCGACGCCGTGGAGGTCCAAGAGAACCGATTGGTCAAACACTCTGACGGCTCGCCCGTGCCGGATATCACACATTGGCAATCCCTCTTCAGAGCAATGGCGCTGTGTAACACCGCGAAGCTGGTGCGGCGTGCCGGTGTCGGGAGGACCATCACCGGCGATCCTACCGAAGTGGCGTTGGTCGAATTTGCCCGCCAGTACGGCACGAGGGAGAGTCTGCATCCAGAGGTCTTTCGCAAAATGGGTGAACTCCCCTTCGATGCCGAGCGGAAACGGATGAGCACGATTCATTGGGTGCGGGGCAACCTGATGGTCTACCTCAAGGGAGCGCCAGAGTTGGTGCTCCCACTCTGCAGTCACGCCCAACACCAGGGGGTTCCACTCCCCATGACTCCCGACCTACGGGAAGCGATCCAGACTCAGAGTCGCCAATTTGCCGGCCAAGCCTACCGGGTCCTGGCCCTCGCAATGCGGCCCATTGAACTGGGGCTCGCGGAGCATCTGACTGTGGACACCGTGGAACGCGATCTCACGTTTCTGGGATTGGTCGCGCTGATGGATCCGCCGCATCGGGAAGTCCCTGAGGCGATTGCCCGATGCCGAGAAGCCGGGGTGCGGGTCATCATGCTCACCGGAGATCATCCGCTCACTGCCTTGGCGATCGCAAGGAAGATCGGGCTGGTAGCCGGAGATGTTCGAATCGAGCAGGACATCTCCGACCGGGTGATCGAAGGGAGTCGGCTCGATAGCCTCACCGATGAGCAGGTCAAAGCGCTGCTTCGGCCAAACGGGACGACACCCATATCTGTGTTCGCCCGCATGACTCCGGCGCATAAGCTGCGGATCGTCTCTCTGCTCAAGGACATGGACGAAGTCGTGGCGGTCACGGGGGACGGGGTGAATGATGCGCCGGCCCTCAAGCGAGCGGATATCGGGATCGCCATGGGCGTGGCTGGAACCGACGTGGCGAAGGAAACGGCAGCGATGATCTTGATGGACGACAACTTTGCCACGATCGTGAATGCCATCGAAGAGGGCCGGGCGGTGTATTCCAACATCCGGAAATTCGTGACCTATGTGCTGAGCCACGCCAATCCGGAGGTGGCCCCGTACGTGGCCTACGGGCTCTTCGCGGTCCCGCCCGCGTTGACCATTCCGCAGATCCTCGCGATTGATCTTGGGACGGATATCGTTCCAGCCCTCGCGTTGGGAGCGGAGGAACCTCACCCGGGGATCATGCAGATGCCCCCACGCCCTCGGACGGAACGACTTCTCAACCTGCCACTCCTGTTGCGGATCTATGCGTTCTTGGGATTATTGGAAGCAGGGATCGCCATGGCCGCGTTCTTCTGGTTTTTGTTCTCGCAAGGCTGGACCTGGGGCATGCCCCTGAAGTGGACGGATCCACTGTATCACCAAGCCACGACAGTCACCCTTGCCGCCATCGTGGTGGCCCAGGTCGCCAATGTGTTTGTATGCCGATCTGATCGACTCTCCATTTTTCGACTCGGTTTCCTCAGCAATCAACTCATCCTCTGGGGCATCGCAATCGAACTTCTCTTGCTTATCGGATACGTCTACACCCCGGTCGGAAATCTCATCCTCGGCACCTGGCCGCTGCCCTGGTGGGTGTGGGTACAGCTAGTGGTTGGGGCGGCCAGCCTGTTGGGTGCTGAAGAACTCCGGAAGCTTCTTGCCAACCGGTTCGTTGTTGCCTCGCGCTGGTAAAATCATTGGAATTCGCTGCGACGCCGCATAACAGAAAAGGAGGCGAAGATGGGTGAGGAGATCCTGTACATCATTCTCGGATTGGCAGCCGGTATTCTGAGCGGACTCATTGGAATCGGCGGAGGCGTCATCATTGTCCCGGCTTTGGTGTTCCTCTTTGGATTCTCCCAGCATCAAGCTCAAGGAACAACCTTGGCACTGATGGTGCCGCCCATCGGACTCCCAGCAGCCTGGACCTACTACAAACAAGGCAACGTCGACTTCGAAGTCGCCATGCTCATCTGTATCGGTTTCTTCCTGGGCGGCTTCATTGGCGCAAAGACGGCGGTTGGGATATCAAACGTCACGCTGGAGCGAGTATTTGGCATAGCCATGTTGGCCATCGCGCTTAAAATGCTCTTCGCCAAATAACGGATCATTGTTTCAATCGGACCACGATCGCTCCCATCAAGTCGCCTTTTTTAAAATCATGCCGCAGACTGTTCGGGTGATGATTGTGGCACTCGACACAACTCTGTTCGATCGCAAAGTCGCCCGCGATGCCCTTGAACTCCTTGCCGTCCGCGAAGGTCACGACTTTCAACGACGGCTCCGCCGTCAACCGTTTCAGCGCGGCGACTTCCGCTTCGGTTTTCGGAAAGTTCGCGCTAGACAACGGCGCGAGTGACACAAGTCCCACCTCCACGTCTTTGACCAGCGCCTTCATCTCCTGACCCGCCAACTTCACAAATTGGAACGGCAGCATGATGGCATGATCATCCTTCATCCAATCTTCTTTCGGTTCAATGCCCATCGGCTTCACCCGCTCCATAACCCGCTCCACGTAAACCGTCCGAAAGGCCTGCACGGTCGCCAGGAGATAGCGCACGACCAGGTCATTCGAGACCTCGGCAAGGCTGCATACCGGCCAGGCCACCGCCGACGCGATCACCGCCCATTTCAATGCGTGACTGTTGCCCCTTGCTCCCATATGCCCTCCCCTTCTCATAGTGCCGTGATGCCGATCGTCCGTGCCCTGTTGGATGCCGCGCTAGCGCACTGTGCGCTGCTCCAGCCCGCCGTTCGCCCTAACCTGAGTCGAACGATTTTTGGGGCCGCCAGCCTTTCGCACAGTGCGCCCCGTGCGGGACCGCTCGAAATTGATGGGACGATGGCTGTAAACCGCCGTATTTTTTCACGTCCTTATGAGGCACATGCCTTGCTCCTCTTTTCAATCCGAACGCCGGCACATGGCGAGCAACAAGGAGTATCAACCGTGCGAACGTTGTTAAACAAATGCGGTGACCGCGAACTCTTCTGGGTGATGATCGGCCTGTTTCTCCTGCTGGTCCTCGGGCTGAATTCCTTGGCGTCCGCCGCCCCGATCGGCCCCAGCGACTGGGAACTTGCGACCATTGTTGCCGGGAAAGATACCAGGCACGAGGTCGAACGCAAACTCGGCCGCACGGCCTGTCTGATGCCCAATTCCACCGGAGACACCATCTCCTATCTGTACAACATCCCTGGTCAACAGGGACCATACTATATCCGCCTCGACGTGAACGGCCATGTGGACGCCATGACGGTGTCACAGGATCCTCCCATTGCCGGAGTCTGCTATGCGCCCGTGCACGTGTCCATGCCGGCGAAGACCGGCAAGGGCATTGAACTCGGAGCGACCATCGATGAAGTGGTCAAACTGTACGGCGAACCGACCGAGCGTTTTTCGGTGGGGCCGATGGCCCGCTTTCGCTACGTCGCCATGTATCATCGGTCGTTTGAGTGGGATCTCGTCTTCCGCAACGGACGCCTCGTTGAATGGACCGTCTCGACGGAAGAGTAGCGCTCAATAATCCTGTCGGTAGCGATACCGCATCAAGACGGCTTCCGCCCGCCGCTGCGCCGGGGCCATGGCCGGCAGATCCGCATAATTATGCACCACGTCGGCGGCAATCCCTTCTCCCACTGCCAGACTCCCATGCTTGATGTATTCCTCAGCCGCATCCATCAGCAGATTTGTTCGTTGTTCCAGCGACGGCACCAAGCCGGCAGGAAGAGTCAAATTGGCGGTCCGATAGCTGCGATACAATTCGAAGCCGTGATCGAGGTAAACACGAATGGCAGCTTCATAACCTTGAAGAACCTCCAATGATGAGTCCTCTTGATAGTGTTTTTGCTTAGCCTGAACGGCATCTTGCAGGGCAACGTCCCCGCGCTGCCATTGAGCCAATCCTTCCGGCGTCCGCAAAGCCTCCGCAGCCAGGTCTTTCGATGGGCCGTGCGTACATCCTCCCGTCGCGAACACGACATTGGCACACAGGGCGCTGATGATGCTGACAATGAACGTGCCCCGACACGACCGTGTGATGCCCATGACTTCCTCCCTTGATCTTGATGAGGCCACATGCATCTGAACATGCTCAGACGACGCTTTCAACCACTAATTCGGTCCTACGTCGGGCTCTCGCTTGCTGTCCTCTTCACCTGGCTGTCTTATGGACAGAGCCCTAAGGAAGCCCAGGCTGTCGAACCTTATTTCGGCTACTACGACGAAGTCCCTCCGATCGATCAAGGCGAACTTGATGCGGTCCGAGAACGTACGCGTGAAGCACGCAAGCGCCTGAAACAGTCGGAACTCTCAAAAGCGATGCAGCCCGATGCTCCGGAACCGCCGCCTCTCCCGCTTCCACCACCGACCAAAGATGAGCGTGACGGCCCTCCGCCGATCGACTTCCGGGAGGTCGACGAAATGCGAAAAGCATTCCAGGAGATGCAGGCCCAAGAGACAAAGGAAGAAGCACCCCCAGCTGGATCACCTCCTGTACGCCCCCCCTCATCGCCGCAGCCGAGCGAAACGAAAGAACTCGAACAAGAACTGAGTTCGCTATCCCAACGGCTCAACGCGCTCGAACGCGTGCTCGTGGGAACCGAAGAACGTCCTGGGCTGGCCGGACTGATCGGCGGCTGGACGCGCCATAATGGCTTTTTCCTCATGTCGAGCGGAGGCGACTTTTTTCTCCGGCTGCCGGTCCTCTTGCAAAGCGACTACCGGTCATTCCCAGGCGGACAGGATGGAACCGATCCCGGCGTGCGCCCGAACACGTTCATCCTCCAGAGAGTGCGTACAATGGTCCACTTCCGTTTGTGGCGGTATTTCCGCGGCTTTATGACCCCGGATTTGGGCAATGGATTCAGCTCCAGCCCGAATGTGCAAGGCCGAGTACAGACGCCTGATGCGTTCGGTGAATGGGATTACTTCTCAGGATTCCGAGTTCGCATGGGAAAGTTCAAGAGTCCGATCGGTCTCGAGATGCTCCAAGCCCCGCAGAACCTCAGTTTTATGGAACGATCGCTGGCCCGCAATCTGCTCCCCAACCGCGATCTCGGAGCCATGGTCTGGGGAATCTTCGATCACGGGAGATTGGAGTATCAGGTGGGGGTCTTCAATGGCGTGCCGAATGCGAACTTCTATACGGAGAGTGCCGCCACAACGAGCGGCAAAACCATGGAAGCCCGCATGTTCACCCGGCCCTTTCTGGACAGCGCAATCGAAGCACTTCGAGGATTCGGCATCGGTGCGGGAATGAGCTGGGGCTCGGTCCGGAACGATCCCGGCCAGGACCCGATGCAAACAGAAACATTCAGCTACACATTCTTCCAATACAAATCGACTGTCACGGGGGATGGGGATCGAACGAGAATCTCGCCTCAAGCCGCGTGGTACTACAAGCGAGCGGGGCTCCTTGGTCAATACGTCCGAAGCACCCAACATCTCGCTCTCACGGGAACCGGGCCGGACCGCCGAACGACCCATGAGGCGTGGTCCGGTCAAGCCTCGTTCTTTCTGACCGAGGACACGGCGACCTTCGGGCGCGTCGAACCAAGACAGCCGGTGAATCCTTCGAAAGGACAGTGGGGCGCATTGGAACTGGCCGTCCGCTATGCGCAGCTCAACATTGATCCGGACACCTATGCATTCGGCTTAGCCGACCCCGCCGTCAATGTTCTCCGCGCGAAGAGCACGACTGTTGGATTGAACTGGTATCTCAACAGCAATATCCGGCTCACTGGGAATTTTGTTCACACCGACTTTACCGGGGCGACACCGGCTTATCGAGCGGCGAACCACGAAGACGGTCTGATGTTTCGTGCGCAACTGGTGTTCTGAGCCCTGGTGATTATGCAGTGATTATTTGGCTGTTGCTTGTCATGCTCATGCTTCAGGGGCTGTGCGCAGCTGCTGAGCCAGCCTCGGTTGATTCGTTGAGGGTTGAGCAAGAGATCGCGCCCCAGGCGGAGCCTTCCGAGGGACCGGCAGGACCGCCGCCTCCCTCGAAGGCACGGCAGCAACTCCGCGAAATGGACCGCCGTCTGAGCGTCCTCGAAAATTTGATGGTTGGACGTGGTCATGGCCGCGGCGTGATGGAACGAGGCCTAGGGTGGTCGCCGGAACAAGAGGAGCGCGGGTTTGCCCTCTACTCGGCCGACGGCAATAATCGCCTTCACTTAAATGGCGGCATCCAGGCGCAATACAACGCGTTCCTTCCGCCGCGATCCAGCAATGATCCAGGCACCGCGCCGGATGGGTTTGAATTCCGCCGGGTGCGCCCCATTCTTGATTTCCGAATCGCGAATTACTTCCGTGGTCAGATTATGCCGGACTTGGCTCCAAGGCGGCGGAGCGAACTGTACAACGCCTTCGTCGATTGGGACTACTACGAATGGGCGCGTGTCCGCATAGGACAGTTCAAGCCGGCGCTGAGCTTGGAGAAGCTGCAGGGCGAGTTTGACCTCATTTTTGCCGAGCGCTCACTGGTTCAGAATTTCGTCCCGTTCCGGGACTTTGGTGTTCAGCTCACCGGCGCGGTGTTCCAGCGATACCTCCGCTACGATCTGGGGGTGTTTAACGGATCCCCGCAGGCAATCGGGCCTGCCAACTTTGGGGCCCCGTCATCAGACAGCAACAAGCATCTCATCGCGCGCCTCATGGCGACTCCCTTCCTACTTCGGGGACCACGAGTCCTGCGGCAACTCCAGATCGGCGTTGGTGTCATGTATGGAGCCTTCAGCAACACGGCAGGCCAGGAGCCGATGCTGACGATGGGGCAAGATCGGACTATTTTCCAATACCGGGACAGCGTCACGGGCCACGGCTTTCATACGCGCGTCGTCCCGCAAATGATGTGGTTCTGGGAGCGCCTCGGGGTTATGTCACTTTTCGTCCACACCTGGGAGCCGAAGCGGGATACGGCGACCGGGAATTCAGCCTTGCTGCAGCACGAAGCTTTTGTGGTGCAAGCCCAGCTTCTCCTTACAGACGACAAAGCTTCGTACAACCGGGTGACGCCTCAACATCCCTTTGATCTGACGAAGCCGGGTGCCTGGGGTGCCTGGGAGTTGGCGGCTCGGTATTCACAACAGCGCCTGGATCCGGAAGCGTTCGTCCTCAATTTTGCCGACGCCGCGCAGTTTGTGCAGACGACCAAGGCTTTCAGCGTGGCGCTGAACTGGTACCTTAGTCGAGAACTCCGTTTCCAGTGGATTTGGGAGCATTCGGACTTCAAGGGAGCGAATTCGAGCTATGCGGCGTCCGCCACCGATGACATGCTTATTTCGAGATTCACGATCCTGTATTGATGGGCCGTGCCACCCACCGCTGGTTCGATGATTCCCTTCGTCAAATGTGATGAAGAACAATTTGGCCGAGTGTTTCAAGACTAACCGGAGCAAGCGGACCACCGAGGAGCTGAACTAGTATCTCACTAGCAACGTCCGCGTGGCCGGCAATGTTGTCCCCACCGACTTTCCCGGTGTCACCTCAGCCTGCCGAGCAACCGATCACGAAACCGGTCCGATTTTTTGCGCCCAACTGATGTTCTAATCGTGATGGTCTTTAGGTTCATTTTTCTCGTCGTGCTGCTCTGTGTGGCAA
>CAYNLM010000004.1:0-60668 GCA_964398045.1 uncultured Nitrospira sp.
TGTGGCTTGTCGGGCTGCGTGGCGGGGACGATCCGCATCCACGGCCTTGCCGTGGTTCTGTCGGGCGACAGGTGGAGTTTCCTCGAAGTTGTGGCCCAGGTGTTGTTGGACCTCTGCCTCGACCTCGTCCGTCACTTCGCTGTGGCCTAGCGTCGCTTTCGTCTGGCCGTCAAACTGCGGATTGCGGACGTTGACGCGGACGACGGCGGTGAGTCCTTCGCGGACATCGTCTCCGGTCAGCGATTCGGTTTCTTTCTTGAGCAGATCATTCGCATTCGCGTAGGTGTTGATCGTCCTGGTGAGGGCGGCTTTAAACCCCACCAAGTGCGTGCCGCCTTCCTTCGTATTGATGTTGTTTGCAAAGGAGAAAAGATTCTCCGCATAGCCGTCGTTGTATTGAAGTGCGACCTCCAGCACCATTTCAGGCTTCTCGACCTTGACATAGATGGGCTTGTGCAGCGGGGTCTTTGCCTCGTTCAGGTGTTCGACGAAGGAAATGATGCCGCCCTTGTAGAGAAAAATTTGTTCTTTGACCGGCTCTTTGCGCTCATCCTTGAGCGTGATTTCCAGGCCTTTGTTCAGAAACGCGAGTTCGCGCAGCCGCTGAGCCAGGACATCGAAGCTGAAATCCAGCGTCTCGAAGATCTGACCGTCCGGCTTGAATCGAACTTTCGTGCCGCGGCGCTTGGTTTTCCCCGTGCTCTTCAGCGGCGCGCATGGTTTGCCCCGTTCGTACCGCTGTTCAAAGACCTGGCCGTCCTGCCAGATTTCCAGTTCCAGCCATTCGGAGAGCGCGTTGACGACCGAGATGCCGACGCCGTGCAGACCGCCCGAGACTGTATAGGCGCCCTGTTCAAATTTGCCGCCCGCATGGAGGACGGTCAACGCCACTTCCGCGGCGGATTTCTTCTGGGTGGGATGCATCCCCGTGGGAATGCCGCGACCGTTGTCGACGACGGTCACGCTGCCGTCGATGTGGATCGTGACTTCGATCGTCTCGCCGAAGCCGGCCATATGTTCATCGACGCTGTTGTCGACGACCTCGTAGACGAGATGGTGCAGGCCGTCGACGCTGGTGCTGCCGATGTACATCGCCGGGCGCTTGCGGACGGCATCCAGTCCTTCGAGGACCTTGATCTGGTCGGCGCTGTAACTGTCTGATTTCGGCTTGGTGATTGATTCGTCGTTGGCCATCCGTCTCCTACTCTTAAAACCACGTCACTGGTCAATCGTCTTTCAAGGGCCGCGCTTGACGGTTGACCACTGACGATTGACGCCACTCAAATCTTGATCGGCATCACGACACATTTGAACCCCGGACTCTCAGGCTCTTGAATCAAGCAGGGACTCAGCGGCGTCTCCATCTGCAGAGAAATGGTCTCGCCGTCCATGACGCTGAACACGTCGAGGAGATACCGCGCATTGAAGCCGGTATTGAGGGCTTCGCCTTCGTATCGGGCGCCTAATTCTTCGGTCGCTTCCCCAAAATCCGGATTGCTGGAGAAGAGCGTCATCTTGCCCGGGGCGAACGTGACTTTTACCGCACTCGCCTTGTCCTTGGACAGAATGGATACGCGGCGCAGAGCGCTCTCCAGTTCGCCTCGATGCACGCTGATTTTCTTTCCGCCTTCTTTGGGAATGACCTGCTGATAGTTCGGGTAATTGCCCTCCATTAACCGGGAGGTCAGCAGCAGGCCGCTCTTGCGGAAGATCATGAGGTTTTTTGTAAAGCCGATGAGCGGCTCGCCGTCGCCGCCCTCTTCCAACAGGCGCCGCATTTCCTGCGCGGCCTTCTTGGGAATGATCGCCTTGATCTCCTGTGGACCGTTTTTGCTGCCCGCCTTGCCCACTTCCTGTTCAGCCACCGCCAAACGATGGCCGTCCGTGCCCACCAATCGCAGCGAGGTCTTTTTGTCCGTCATCACCAGGGTCACGAGCAGGCCGTTCAGAATGTACCGCGCGTCATTGTCGCCGGCGGCAAAAAGCGTTTTGCGGATCAATTCGAGCAAGCCTTCCCCTGCCAGCGGCGTTAAGCCCTCCCGATCAATGGCGGGCAAAGCCGGATACTCGGCGCTTGGCAGGCCGACCACTTTAAATTGGCTTTTCCCGGCTTGAATGGTCGTCCAGTTGTTGTCGCCGGCGGTCAGCTCGATTTCGCCCGATGGAAGCTCCTTGATGATCTCATACAACTTGCGGGCCGACACGGTCACACCGCCGGCCTTGATGACCGTGGCCTTGTAGAGTCCGCGCATGCCGATTTCCAGGTCCGTCGCGACGATTTCCGCGCCGTCCTGCTTCGCCTCCAGGAGAATGTTGGAGAGAATCGGCATGGTGTTGCGCTTCTCGACCACTCCTTGCACCCGCTGCAGTCCGGTCAGTAATTCGTCTCGCCCAATGCGTACCTTCATGGCGCGTTCTCCCCGGGGAGGCCCCCTAGCTGCGCAAAATCTGTTCTTTCAAGCTTTCGAGCGTCGCCTGCAAGGTCTGGTCGTTTTCTTTCGCTTTGGTGACCTGGCGGCAGGCATGAATGATCGTCGTATGATCTTTGCCGCCGAAGTGGCGGCCGATTTCGGGATACGACGCATCCGTTAGCTCGCGACAGAGGTACATCGCGATCTGCCGGGGGTGCACGAGCGTCTTGCTGCGGCGACGCGATTTCAAATCCGTCATCTTGACGTGGAATTGAGCACAGACGGCTTCCTGGATATCTTCCATGGCCACGATCTTTTTCTTGTCGCCGATCAGATCGCGCAGAACGTTCTTAGCCATCTCCAATGTGATGACCTGGCCGGTCAGCGACGCGTAGGCCCCCAACCTCACCAGACTGCCTTCCAACTCACGGATATTGCTCTTCATTGTCGTGGACAGGAATTGAATCACGTCTTCCGGAAGCTTGATGCCTTCGTCCTCGGACTTCTTTCTCAGAATCGCAATGCGTGTTTCGACGTCGGGAGGCTGCAAGTCCGCGATGAGTCCCCATTCGAACCGGGAACGCAAACGTTCTTCGATGTCCGGCATGTCTTTCGGAAAGCGGTCGCTCGACAGGACGATCTGCTTATGCCCTTCGTATAAGGCATTGAAGGTATGGAAGAACTCCTCCTGAGTTCGCTCTTTCCCGGCAAGGAACTGAATGTCGTCGATCATGAGCATGTCGATATGCCGGTAGCGTTTTCGGAGGTCCATCATCTTGTCATAGCGAATCGAATTGATCACCTCGTTGGTAAACTGCTCCGTGGTCAGATACGCGATGCGCAGATCCGTCTGTTCGGCCACGTGGTTCCCAATCGCATTGAGTAAGTGCGTTTTCCCCAACCCGACGCCGCCGTAAATGAAGAGCGGGTTATAGGTTTTCCCGGGCTGTTCGGCCACCGCCATACAGGCCGCATGGGCGAATTGATTCCCGGCTCCGACGACGAAATTCTTGAACGTGTACTTCGGGTTGAGCTGTATGCCCCGGCGCGCCCTTGTAGGGTTGCCGGCCCGAGCGGCGCTGAGGCCGGCTTGCGGTTCGACCGGGCGGGAAGACGCCTTTTGAAACACCACAAAATTCACCGCCAGATCTCCACCGCCTCGAGCGGCGGCGACGGCTTCAGCAAGCAGGGGACCATAATGTGTATACAGCCAATCGCCAAAGAATTTATTCGGAACGCCGATATGCGCGGTTGAATCCTCAATGCGATCCAGATGGACAGGAATAAACCAGGTGTCATAGACCTGTTTCGGGACCTTCCCTTGGATGTAATGCAGTGCTTCTTGCCAAACTGTATCGACACTCATAAACCACGAGAATTCCTATACACAGACTTATTCACACCTGTGGATAATCTGATATTTGAGGGCCTTTTTGAGAGACTCCAGGACGAAAAGCGAGCAGGTGAATAGCATGTTGCCTCGGGTCTTGTCGAGTCGGTTTGTACGAACGACCCTCTTCTCGACATCCAGTCCACAATTCGCAACCTTTCTCCCCAGAGAGAATCCCCAATCTCATCCTCAAGGACCGGAATTTATATTTTCACTGAATACAACTACATCGACTCTATCCCCACTATTCTCTTTACTACTCCGACTCCGGCTCCGACTACTGATTTTCTCTTTAACAAAAGCTATTCAGAAGTCAGAGGGTAATGACCTTCCCTGCATCAACGACCAACTGAAGAAGCTCACCATAAGTCAAAGCCTGTCCCGTCGTGAAAGAATGATGATTCCCAGGACTGATTACTTCAGCAAACCTTGCTGGAGACTCACTCTGAACGGCCTGTTCAATACCAATCACAATCGGCTTGTTGAAAGTATCAGACCTATAGAGAGCGTGCGGAATCCGCTGAACTGATTCACGCAGTAGGTACAGCAGAGCAGACATAGGAATTCCTAAACAAGCTCTGTTAAAACACCAGCGTTCTGTCCATCGACTGAATCAAGATACAAATGGCCTCATCTGTCTCGTAACGAATCGTCAACTCGGGCCGAACAAGTGATCGATCTGTTGACGCTTCAAGAATAAACGGGATGTCCAATTGTTCGATCGACGGAAGATATTTTTCCAGAATATCGACGTCGATCACGTCGTCCGTATCCTCCGAAATGAGGCGAATAGCCTCACCCAATAATACGACGGTCGTAGTATGCACTCCGGCCACCAGCCCAAGAGCGATGCGCAGAGCTTCGACCGGGCGATGAGTCTTGCGGGGATCTTCCCGAATGATGACCGCAACGTTCTTGGCCATGCTCAACCAGCTATCTAGGTAAAGGACAAAAAAGGATCGCAGGCATCGATGATCCCCGACAGGACAACAAGACCGCAGAGTGAAACAGCCGGATCCACATTCTCTGTAGGAACTTGATGCTGCTGGCATCCATAGGCGCAAACAAACAACTTCACGCCCTCATGAACAAGAGAGAGATAATTGGTATCCCACATATTCTTTACCCCTTCATCAATGAGATATAAATACACCTCATGCCCGGCTTGAAGAGCGGCGTGAGCCAGACTATAGACGGTCTTGGCGCTCTGATGTGATGGAGGTAGAGAAAGGAGAAGACCAACCTTCTGTTTCATGAAGTCAATCAACAGGCTTTCGTACTGTATAATCAAATAGTTATATAATTATCTATTCGTCGTCAGACTAAGAGGTTTCACGAGGAAAGTCAATGCGAAAAACCGAGGATTAAGAAGAGGAAAGGAGCGGCCGGATGTGAGGAAATAGAGCCGTCAAAAGTACATCTGTTTGCATCTTTGTCTGCATATCCCGAAGGACACCAAACCCCTTGAGCACCTCGTCGTCTCCGATGATGAGGGTGTAGCGACAGTCGAGCCTGTCAGCTTGCCGCAAATGGGATTTGAGCGTCATGGAACGGAAGTCAGAGACGGCACGAATTCCACTTCGGCGAAGGTCCTCAAGGGCGGAGAGACCGGCTGCCGATCCTTTCTCGCCGAATCCTGCCACATAGACGGTCATATCGCCGGGAGCCTGAATGACCGTTGTCTCGGGCAACATCATCGCCATCCGTTCCAAGCCCACGGCAAAGCCGACGGCAGGAGTCGGGGGACCTCCAAGCGTCTCGACAAGCCCGTCATATCGCCCGCCGGCGCCCACTGCATTCTGGGCGCCTAGACTCGTTGTCGTGACCTCAAACGTCGTGAGGCAGTAATAATCAAGCCCGCGAACGAGCCGGTGATTCAAGTGGTAGGGAATTTCGATGGCCTCCAAACCGAAGAGGACACCGGCGAAATAGTCCCGCGCCTTATCAGAAAGTGTGTCGGCCAGACGGGGAGCGGCCTCCGTAGCGGCGCGGCACTCAGGCACTTTACAATCCAAAACCCGCAACGGATTCGTATCGATCCGCCGCCGGCAATTTCCACAGAGCTGGTTCTCATGCTGCTGAAGATAAGCGACGAGCCGAGGCCGGTAGGCCTCCCGATCAGCGGTGTAGCCGAGGTTATTCATCTCAAGCGTCAAACCAGGCAGTGCCAAATCCGAGAGCAGGCGCCAGAGCAAGGCGATCACCTCCACGTCCGCGCGGGGATCGGCCGTTCCAAAAGATTCCACGCCGAACTGATGGAATTGGCGCAGACGGCCGGCCTGCGGCCGCTCATGACGGAACATTGGCCCGAGATAAAAATATTTTTGTGGGAGCGGATCAGCGGCGCGGTTGTGCTCAATGAAGGCCCGTACGGCGCCCGCGGTCCCTTCGGGGCGAAGCGTCAGTGAGGTGCCGTCACGGTCCTGGAACGTGTACATTTCCTTTTCAACGATGTCGGTGGAGGCGCCGATGCTTCGGGCGAACAAGGTCGTGACTTCGAAGATCGGAATCCTGATTTCCTGAAATCCATAGCTGGTCGCCAACCGCCGGGCGGTTTCTTCGATCAGACGCCAGCGCGGCGTCTCCTCTGGAAGGAGATCTTTGACGCCTTTGATGCCCTTGATCATTGGAGCGATTCCTTGATGGCAGAACGCGCTGGGAACTATAGCGACGCGTTCCAAGGCAAGTCAACGGAGCGACCTTGCGCCTGGGTGATATGAGAGGTATAGTGCGCGGCCTACGGTGGTCTTCCGCAAGAAATCATCTGACCGTGAGCGGCAGCAATCTATGAGCCAGGATCAAACCGGTCGCCGTGTGATCGCCATTGCTCCCATGCCGCCCGAGAAGTCTGCGTACGCCTTGGCACGCTACAGCCGATCGCCGGACTCCATCGAGCAGAGTATTCGGTGGGTGCACGGGCATTCGGCGGAAAAATTTTGGGACCAGTTTTATTTCGACTATGGACATGCCTCGATCGCGGACCTCGGGCATATCATCGTCTGTTTCGAAGAAATCTCTGAACTCGCCGCCATCCGTCTGGAAGACGAACCCCTATGGGACGGCCAAGCCAAATCGAGCCGCTATCAAAACTTTGCGTCGAGCCGCTGGTTCGTGCCGGGCCACATTCGAGGCAGCGAAACGGAAGCGATCTACGAAGGCATTCTCCGCAGCCTCTCTGAAATCTATCGACTGCTGCATGACCCGCTGACGACGTTCCTCTCGGAACGCTCCCCACGCCCCGATTCCATGAAGCCGGCCGATTATCAGCGGACCATTGCGGCCCGGGCGTTTGACGTCACGCGCTATCTGCTTCCGCTCGCGGCCAAGACCAACGTGGGCCAGGTCGTGAGCATCCGCACATTGGAGAAACAAATCACCCGGTTGCTCTCATCTCAGTTGTCCGAACTGCGGGCCATCGGCGAGGACCTGAAAGAGGCCTGCCGGCGTCCACCGGTCAATGCGTGGGGGGAGCTTTGCGGACAAACGGCCGGCCTCAACGATCCCTTGGCCCCCACGCTTGCCCGCCATGCCAAGCCGAACGCATATCAAGAATCCGTCTATGCGGAGCTGGCCCACTACGCGAAGGAAGTCTTGCGCGGGGCGGGACTCGATCAGCCCGGCCAGTGGGGAACGACAGAATCAGTGGATCTCGTCGAGCCGCATCATCCGCTCGACGAAATCGTGACGACGCTGCTCTATCGTGTTTCCCATGCGCCGTACAGAAAGATCCTGGCGGTCGTCACAAGCTGGTCCGAGAAGCAAAAACAGGACACGATCGAGGTGGCCACCCGGCAGCGGGGGCCCTACGATGAATTGATCAAAGAATTCCGGAGCGGCTACGCCTTCAACTTCGATATCCTCATGGACATCGGTGCTTGGCGGGACATGCACCGGCATCGGCGCTGCCAGCAGGTCCAACAGAATTTCACGACCATCCATGGCTATGATGTCCCGCCGCAACTCGTGAAAGCCGGATTAGATCGGGAATACCGCCAGGCCATGGATGCCGTGCGCAACGACATTGAGGCGCTCAAGAAAAAGGACCAGGAAGCGTCGCTCTACGCCATCCCGTTTGGATTCAAAGTCCGCTGTTTGTTTAAAATGGATTATGCGGAAGCGGAGTACATCAGCAAGCTTCGATCCGGCGTGAAGGGCCACTGGTCCTATCGCGCGGTCGCGTGGCAGATGAAGCAGCAACTCGCGAAACAGTTTCCCTTCCTCGGCGAACGCATCCAAGCCACACCTCCGGATATTGAAGACACGTTGACGCGGTAGAAACAGCCAAGCCCTCATGAACACCCATCAAGAACAGAGCGAAGCCGCCATCGTGGCGGGAGCATGGGATGCACTCTTGGCCGAAGCCTCGGCTTGGATCACGGAGCAGGGTACGGATAACAAGGACCCGCGGCCGCACTTCGCGCAGAATGTCGTCTATCTGTTACGCGGCCGGTTTGCCGACGCATGGAAGACGCACCCCTTATGCCTGGAAGCGGAAGGCGATATCGCCGCGGTCAAAGCCTGGATGAATTCGCTCCTCGAGCGCGAACGAGGGAGCGGGCACGTGCATCTGGTGATGGGCCTGTTTCTGGCGCAGTCCGGGCAATCGGAGCAATCTCTGCAATCCTACAAAGAAGCCGCGCGGCTTCTGCCCCAGTCCGCCTACCCGCACTACTTTCTCGCGCAAATTCATGAACGCGCGGCTCATCTGGAAATGGCGATCAAGGAATATCGCGAGGCGGTGCGACTTGCCCCGGATTTTGTCCCGGCGCGGACCAATCTCGGCGTGGCCTATCAGGAACAGGGGCGGCTGGAAATGGCGATCAAGGAATATCGCGAGGTCATCAAGCTGCATCCCGACGATCCCGTCGCGCACGCCAATCTGGCCTGTGCCTTAGCGGAGCAAGGCAAGATGGAGCCGGCCGTGCAGTCCTACAAAACGGCATTGAAACTGAATCCGCAAGACGCCGAGGTCCATTTCGCGCTGGGCGGCTTGTATGAAACGCGAGGACGGTTGGACTTGGCCGAGAAGTCCTATCGCGACGCCTTGACGGCTAATCCGGAGTTCGGCGCGGCGCACTCAGCGCTGGGCTGGCTCGCGCTGAGGAAACAGCGGTTTCAGGACGCCCAGGAATTATTCAGCCGAGCCTTGAAAGCGAATGCCGAAGACCCCCGGGCTTATCACGGCATCGCTGAACTGTATGCCATTCGGGGCAAGCGGCAGAGCGCCATGGAGAACTACGCCAAGGCGGTGAAGTACTACCGCGATCCCGAAATGCGCAACGCGATCATGAACCAGCTCTTCCAGGAAGGGCAGGTGCCGGATTGAGGGCCCGAGGCCTCATCCTTCTTTGCTCGCGGAGCCCCCACGATGAAGCAGTGGTCGCCCGACGCGCGCAGTAGAAGGACGAGACCTCAGGCCCTCTGAGTGTATAGGGAAGAAGGAGAGCCGGATAAGGAGGCTCGAGGTTTCAGCCACGCCGCTCGGGAACACCGTTAGTCCGAATATGTTCAAGCCTAAATGAGGACAAACATGCTTCAGCAGATCCTGCAAGAGATCGCTTCGGACCCGTTCTATCAAGCCAACTTTCCCAATGATGGTCAACGGTTCGTTGCTTGGTATCTCCGGCGAGTCCTGCTGCGAGATGATGCAGCAACACGTGACGACATTACTGACGGGGCTGACGACAAGCAAATTGACGCCGTGATAGTGGATGACACCGAACAGCGCGTTCTCATCGTACAGGGCAAATTCATAAATGCCGGGCATGTGGATGCGGAGCCACTTCGGGAAGTCCTTGCCGCATGGGTACGACTCCAAGACCTCGGTGCGCTCCAAAAGGACTGTAACGACCGCCTAAAGAAAAAGATCGAAGCAATTCGCACAGCTCTGGACGACGACTACCGCGTAGACTTCGAGTTGTTAACCACTGGAACACTAACCGATTCGGCACAAGCGGACCTCGCCGCGTACGCGGACAAGTTCAGCGAGTTCGATACCTTCACGGCAAGTCTACATCTTATCGACACGGCGGCGATTGAAACGCGGCTTGCCGAGGCAGAAGCTCGAGTGCTGCCGTCGATTCGGCACACGATCAAGCTCGATCCAGCCAAGACCCTCTCCATGGATCTTCCTGGCGCGAGAACCGTAATCGCCGCGCTCCCGCTTCGCGAATGTCTAAACCTGCCGGGCATTACGGACGGAAAGCTTTTCTCAAAAAATGTGCGGCAGTCTTTGGGGAGCTCGAACAAAGTGAACCGCGAGCTTAGCAAAACCATCCACAGCGACAAGGCCCGTGACTTCTTCTATCACAACGGAATAACTGCTCTCTGCGATGCGATGTCACTCAGCCCCTATCGTGACTCTCTTACGGTCGACGGATTAAGTGTTGTCAACGGCTGCCAATCTCTCAACACGATCTACGCGGCATCTGAACGCATCCGATCGCACGAGTCGAAGGATGCCCACGTGCTGTTCCGATTTTACGAGATTAAGGATCGCACCTTTGGCGACCGAATCAGTATCAACACGAACTCACAAAGCGCGGTCAAGCCACGCGACCTTCACAGCAATGATCGTGTCATGGTCGGGCTCAAGAAGGCATTCGAGACACGCTACGCCGATGGCATGTTCATGACCAAGAGAGGCGATAGCGCGCCTGCTAGCAAGGATCAGGCTAAGGTGATTGATGCAGCAACATTTGCGAAGATGCTCATGGCATGGCAATGCCAGAGGCCAAATTATGCTGCCAACGAGAAGAAGCTGTTCGATGAATACTACAAAACCTTGTTCAAGACCGGTTACTCACCAGAATCCATGCTCACGCTCCAACAATGGCTGAATGCCATCGAGGCTGCTTGGCCGAATCTGAATTTGAACAACGAGCTTAAGGCAGGCAAGATGCACGTTAAGTACCACGTGCTCTTTGCTGTGTCGGCCCTTATCAACGCCATCAACAAGCAGCCAACTCTTGTGGTCGATCCAAAGGCAACGGTCAAAGCCTTGGAGGCGACCGGAGAAATACTTCCACTCGCAGCCACATGCATCGAGAACGCCATGCAATCGGCCCGGATGCAGGACGAAGCGGCGAATAAGGTCTTTAGTCCTCAGAACTGGCTCAAAGCGAACCGGAGTTGGCAGGGCGAAACGTTGGTCGCGGGCACACAAGCGGGAATGCTCGGTAGCTTTGCAGGAGGAGGGGCCCTGATGGAGCGCGCAAAGGTTCCGGCGGCGGCCTTCACTGCCCGGTGGTCGGCGGACTAGGGTATGCCACAACTGGGTTCTGTTTGTGTGGGCCCAGGTGGACGCACATGGACCTGTTAGTAGGATTCAGGCCGCACGAGGTGTAGGCATGCCGACAGCGCCCAAACGGCAACTGGCCGTTCCTGCAGCGCTCTCGAGAGAATTGGAGCAGCTTGCTCGGCGTGAGGGGAAGAGTCCTCTCGAGGGCCTGCAGGATCTCGTCTTAGAGAACAAACACAATCGGCTCGAACAGGAATTCAGAGCCATCCAGGGCTATTGGAGTAAAAAGGCGAAAGCCAAAGGCATTCTCACAGCCCGCGATCTCCAGCGATATCTCGCGAAACCGTGAGGGTCGTTTTTGATACGAACATCTATGTCCCGGCGTTCGTCTTCCCCGGATCTTCGGCCAATCGAGCGATGCAGCGCCTCTTCGACGGCCACGATATGTTACTGATCTCCAAACCCATCCTTGACGAACTCCCCGCCACACTGGCTCGCAAATTTATCCGCGATGCTGATGCCTCGAGTTGTACGGTTCTTCTATGATATCGGCTCAGGCTTGACCGTTACGGGACTGCTCGTCTAGTATCCACAATGGAGTCATTATGGAACCACTGGAGAGGAGACCCGTATGGCAACCTTGACCATCAAGAATATCCCCGAGCCCCTCGTCAAACGGCTCAAGAAGCAAGCGGCCGCGCATCGACGCAGCCTGAATTTTGAGGTCATCTCCTATCTTGAACAAATGGCGCAAAGCGTACCGGTTGACGCCGACGCCCTGCTCGCGAGGGCACGGGCTATCCGCCGAACTCCCAAAGGCATTCGACTGACCGATCGCCTGCTTCACGAACTCAAAGCGGCAGGGCGGCCATGATCGTGGCTGATACGAACCTCTTGATCTATCTCTACGTCCAAGGCCAGCGGACAGAAGAGAGTGAGGCCGTGTTGCAACGAGATGCGCTGTGGGCGGTGCCGTTACTATGGCGTTCAGAATTTCGGAACAGCTTGATTGGACTCGTCCGCGCGCACGCGCTCCAACTGGACGACGCGCTCGCCATGAGTGAAGAAGCCGAGCGATGGCTGACGGGGCAAGAATATAGCGTGCTCTCGCGTCAGGTGCTCATGCTGGCCAGTCGGTCTGGTTGCTCGGCCTATGACTGTGAATTCGTGGCCCTGGCCAAGGATTTGGAGGTTCCGTTGGTGACGACCGATCGCCAAGTTCTCAAGGCGTTCCCAACCATGGCCGTCTCTCCATCGGCCTTCACGGCCTGACCCACCGTTCGCTGGTAAAGCCACAGGGAAACGAAAGGGAATCGAGAGAAAGGTTACTCGGAGTTGCAGGCCGTTCAAGAAGCTCGTTCAGCAAGGCTGCGGCGAGAACGAACTTGGGCGCCTGTTTCAGCAACCGATTACAATTCCCGGATGGCGCCTTGCAGCACCGTGATTTGGGTCACTGGATCACCGGAGCTCTTCAGCTCGGTGCGGATTTGATCTTTGAGGTAGGATGAATAGCCGATGCGATCCACGAGCAAGTCGAGGAATCGTTCTGCCGGCAACAGGCTTTGGTTTTTCAGTTCATCGACCGTGTCATCGCTGACCGGTACGTAGGTGCTGCCGATGTGGAAGACCACGTTGTAGTGCCGCCCCTTGCCGATGCGTTCGAACCGTAAGCCCTTCACGCGTCTCACTCCTAGAGTCAGGCCGAAGAGGCGCCATTCTAGACAAACAGGTCAGTGAAAGACAAGGGCGAGCAGTTCCGCCCTCTGCCGGGTGGTTCAAGGTACCGGCGCCGGTGAGCGGCGGATCAGGAGCCGGTTCCCGGTTTTCCGAAGTATTCCCGTCGGCTGACCGCCACATCGGCCACGAACATGACACCAGAGTGCCGCTCGAACAACGGCCTCAGGCCGGCCAAGATCGGCTCGACCTTTTCCTCCGGCACGACGGTCATGATCATCACGAGGCTTTCCTGCTCGCTGAACATGAAGTGCGCTTCACGAAATCCATGATGACCTTTGCCGGAGACATTGCCGATGATCGTGTAGCCGGTCGCATGGACCTTGTCGAATAACTCCGTGACGAAGGCCCGGTGTTCACCCGCGACGATCACACGGATTTCCTTCATCGGATGTAACGTGAGCCCGCTCATTCGATCAACTCCTTTCCCCTCAGCTTATGGACGGTGCGTAGACAGCCGAGACCCGATGCCAGGTTCCAGTCGACCGATACCGGTACAGTCCTCCGTCCTCCGGATCCACCGCGACCAAATGCACCCACTCGTTGTGATACAGATGCTGCAGCAATTCATGCCGCCCGATCAGTTTGTCGATGTTCGAGCGCGGCGCTTCAATGACCGTCAACAGCCGCATCGGCTCGTGATAGGGTACGTCTCCGTTCATCACGGTCTGCCAGGCCAAGCCCAGCCGCAAATCGCTCCAGGGGCCGGACATGACACCGAGCCGCCCCACGACGTTATGATAGATTTTGCTGCCGCTCCCGTATACCTCATTATCGGCGGCGGAGAAATAATGTTCCATATTGATCCATTGGGCCACGACTTGCGGCCCGGTCATCAACACCTCGAGCAATCGGTTGGTCGGGTCTTCCCGATAATCATAGGAATGCAGAAACACCCGGCCGGCTAAATTGAGACCTTTGGTGACCTCGCGCCGGCCGACGATGAATGACGTGTTGCCGGACAATCCCCACTCGGGGCGTACCTGGCTCCAGTCCGCGCTGCGCTCCCGCACAGAGGCCGAGGCTTGGGCAAGCGAGAGTCGATCCTTGACTTCCGGGAAACGGGCTGCCCGTTCCTGGCTCGTCAGTTGGGCGGCTTCGCGAAGATCCTCCATCAACCGGGCGACATCCTTGCGATGCGTCAACGGCACGTCTTCGAGGTCAAAGAGCTGGACCTCCTCCGCCGTCGTATCAACTTGGCCGGCGAGAAAGTGAGTGTCGGACGGAATTTCGAGGCCGTTCTTCGCCAGCCGCTCTCTGACCTTGGGATTGTTTCCCATCATCGCGAGCACCCGCGCATTGGGCTTCCCTTCATTGCCTCCGCAGGCTCCGCAATCCAGCGCGGATTCAAAAGGATTATTCTCGGAGGTGCTCCCATGCGCGCAGAACAAGACGAGCCGCGCGAAGTTCCGTGTCAGCCCCATCATGCGCAGCGCCGTTTCCACTGTGAGCACCTGCTCGTCGAGCGTGAACCCCGTGCGAGTGATCCGTTCCTTTTGCCGCGAGGCGGACCGGGGATTGAGGCGATACTGCCGCCTGAGGGTATCCACAAACGCCGCGAGTTCTTCTTGCGAGAGACCGAGGTCCCGCGCCGTGCCGATCAGCGACGGCTGCATGCCTCCATCTCCGTTCAAGGCTTGGAGTCGCAACGCCTCCACGAATTCCGGAGCGATCCGGAATCCGCGGAACCCGAGGCGGTCGCGCAAGGCTTTCCAGATGACGGCGCGCTGTTCCGACACCAGCATCTCGTCGATATCAGCGGGCGGCAGTTTATCCACGGTCAGGCTGGTAGCGATCGGAGGGACGAAAAGGCGTTGGACCCAGGCCATGAAACGCCGATAGAGCGCCGGCCATGCCGTTTTGCCGACGATGGGAAGGCCGTAAAACCATCCCAGCGATTCCACCATCACATAGGGCGTGACCACGTTTTCTTTCAAATCATGCAGCAGCGTGTGTCCCGCGTGGACGAGCTTGGCGCGCGAGGCATGCTTGGACACGATGTGTTGGAAATAGCTCCGGGGAATCTCGCGCACCTCGTTCCGAGCCCGCATGATCACCGGGAATTGTTCGGTGTGATGCTCTTTGCCCCAGGCGCGATGACGGATGAAGACGGCGAAAAATCCGGCGAAGCCGTAGGTCTCGTTCGCGCCGGCCGATTCCAGGTGACGTCGAAACGGTTCCGACCGCACATCGATGCAGAACACCGACTGCGACTGGGGCCGCATGGGTTTGAAGCCGGGGCGTCCTTCCCGGGCCATCGGAGCCGTCCGCATCAGCATGCCGAATAATTGTTCGTGGTATCCGGCTTCGAACGCCTTCAGCCACACCGGGCCGTGATCGGATTCGGGAAACGCATCCATCCAGGCGATCAGCACGGCCAAATCGTGCGGCGCGCCGTTCAGCAAGACGGTCGGCACGATTTCCAGCGCCTGGGCCAAGGCCAGCAGGCGGCGTGCCGCGCCGAGGCGCAACGCGGCGTCCCGTTGCGGGCCTGTATCGGTTTGCAGACGATCCGCGAGCGCCTTCCATCCGTTGCGGCTTTCCCGTGAGAGCCGCTCGACCTGCTCGGCATGCCTCGCCGGCAGGCGGCCGGCCGCCTGCTCCTTCCGCAAGAAGTAGGCGTGCGGATGGTTCTGCATGTAGGCCGAGATGGCGCTGAAGCGCCCATCCATTCCCAGTTCTTCACGGCAGGCTTTCTGGACCAGCTCGCGGACATACCAGAGACGCACGGCGAGGAACTTCACCAGGCTGATGGGATAGGCCTGTTGCCAGGGGTAGTCCGGCTGCTCCGCGCGCCATTTGATGAATCCCGCCCAGCCGGGAAGGGCCGTGAGTTGCAATGAAAGATAGTCCTGCCGAAGCTCCCGGGGAATCCCGAGTCTCTCCAGGCTTTCCAGCACCGCATCTTCGGGATGCTCCGGCAGCTCGGCAATCTTCCGTCGGCTGTCGGGGATGCCGCACGGAGACCACTCCAGTGCCGCGAGCGATTTCCACGCGGCATAGAACCCCTGCTCCCGTCCGGGCATCGACCAAGTCGCGTGGCCCTCGTCCAGGAACGCTTCACACCATTTGATGAGTTCGCTGTTGACGAGCGTGACGATCTCGGTGCCGAACACGCGATCGCACCAGTTCGAAAGCGTCAGAGAGCGACCCAGCGCCGCCTGATCTTCCTGCACGGTTTTGGCGATATGATCCTCGACCGTCGGCGCCCGGAGAGCCGGGGCGACGTGATCAGCCAATGCCGTCACCAGTTCGTCGTTTGACCCATGATCACGGAGGCCGTCGAGCGGCTCGTCCGTCTTCGCGCAAAGCCCGTGGGTCAGACAGGCACGCAGGACCTCCCGGTGCGCGATGCGGCAGGGGCCGATGGTGACGGACTCGTCGCGAGCCAACGGCTGCAAGGCTTCGTCGAGATGATGGAGTAGGATTCTTCCGGAGCGGAGGTAGGCCCGATAGGTTTCGCCTGACAGATAGCCCTGGCCGCCGAGGAATTGTCGGCCGCGCCGGACGGTCTCCTCAAACGGGAGATACTCGAGGCTGTGAAGCGGATTGTGATGCACGAAGGTGCGCATCGGCCAGTACCGCGCAATCACTTCGCCCGCCAGGCGCACGATCCCGCGAAGCTCCATGCGACGCGTTTCGACGGCAATGGCGGGATCTATCTGTTCCATACAGGGAACTCCATGACGACGGTTCGCTGACTGTTCGCCGGTCCCAGGTCGAACAGGCGCGAGGGCAGAACACCCAACGCCGTCAACAACACGAGGATGATGGCCAGCGCGGCGAATTCGTGATCGTCCAGGTCTTCATGCCGGCGTTCGGTCTGCGCGCGACCGAACAACAATCCTTGCACGAGGTCGAACAGATACCAGGAGGCGGCGAGCCAGGCGATGACAATGACGAACAGTCCGTTAGACCAGGTGAATGTCGGAGCGAGGAGCATGCCGAAGAAACCGGCAAACACCCCGAACGGCGGCAGACCCAATGTAGCGAGCGCCAACAGTGAGAGGACGATGGCGAACCGGGGCATGGGTCGCGCCAAGCCGCTGAGCCCGCGGAGGCCGATCTCACCGTAACGCGCCCGCAGCACGTAGAAGGCGAGGAGCAGCCCGCTGGTTGCCAATCCGACCGCGCTCAGATACACCACCGCCTGGGGCGGTGCGGTGCGCGTCTGGGCCAGGTACCACCAGAGCATGGACAGGAAAGCCACCGTGCCGTAGGCCACGACGGAGGTCGCCCGTGATTGGGTCAACGCCCGTAAGGACGCATAGAGGGATCCCGCGAGAGCCACAATCCCCACGGCTTGAAACAGGTCGATCGGCAGGAGAGGAAGCACGGTCAGGAATCCGTGAAAGCCGATGACGGGCAGCAGGAGGGCAAGGAAGGCCGGCAGGTTGCCCGGCAACAACGTGAGCGTTGCAAGATAGCCCTTGTGCAACGGCGGGAGCGGAAGGGCCAGTGCGCAGGCGAGCGCGAAGGCGGCGGAAGAAATCGAGGGGGCGGCGATCAGAGCGATGCCGATCATCAGTACTCCCAGCCCGACCGTCCCGATCCCCGACCATGCCTCGAATCCTGTCGAGTGTCGGCAGAACGAGAGCATCACACCGACGAGCGCAAGAAGCAGCAAGAAGAAGATCCTTGACCAGAAAGCCTCGGAGGCCAGCACGCCCAACGCCAAGCCCAGCAGAAGGAGCGTGAGCAACCAGGCCGCGCCGCTGCTTCGGTGTGCGGGTTGTCCGAGCAAGGACAAGAAGGCTGTGAGCGGCAGCAGCGCAAGCAAGGGAAGGGCTGCGGCTTGCGGGGGCAAGCTGCCTGAAGTCCATCCGATGGTGCCGAGCGTGAACATCGTGACGAGCAGGACCCACACCTTCAGGGCGTGCGGTTTGCTCCACAATGCCAGCCCCACTGTCGCGCCAAACAGCGGCACGACTCCCAGCAGCAGCGGAGCGGTGAGCAATGAGGTCACAACAGCCTCCCGGAAGAGCCCCGGTCGAGGCGGTAGGCGAGGCGCATGACAGCCCGTCCCAGCTTGAAGTAGACGGCATCGAGATAGAGACGGTTCACGAACAGCACATAGAGACGGACATGAACGCTCTGCAGCCATGAGGGCATGTGGACGTGGTAGCCGCTGGTCTGGGCATAGAGATAGGACCAGCCGAGCATGATGAGCAGCGTCATCATGGCCACGAGTCCGTCAAACAGAGGGCCGGGCAGCGCCGCCGCTTTGAAGTACGACGCTACTTCTTGTGCCTCGGGGTAGAGAAATTCGGTGAAGCGTTCGGCGGCGAACAGGTACGTAAAGACGACGAAGAGCAGCGTCACGAGCATGGCGGCCGACACCTTCCACGAGGGGATGCCGCGCAGGTGGGTCAGCGTGAGAATCGCCTGGGAGGACGTGACCCAAATAAAGAATAGAAAGATCACCGTGCCTTGCGCATCGAACAGGGGTATGCGCAAGACACCGTGCGTGACGAGCAGAATAATGAGCGGCATCAGCAAGGTCGTGAAAAATCCCGTGGACCAGGTGAGCCGCGAGAATTCTGATTTTTCTGCCGCCTGTGGTTCCCTGGGAAACAGCGGCTCCTGGCGGGCCTTATGGATCACATTGCCGCAGTTGAGGAATACGGTGGCCTTGAACAGCCCATGGGCGATGAGATGAAAGACGGCTAACGCGAAGGCCCCTAAGCCGCACTCCATGATCATGTAGCCCATTTGGCCGATCGTCGAAAAGCCGAGCGTCTTCTTGATGTCGTTTTGCGTGAGCATCATCGATGCGCCGAGGATGGCTGTCAGCATGCCGATCACCAGCGCCACGTGCAGCGTGGTGGGGCTCAAACCATATAAGGGGGCGAGGCGGTTCATCAAAAAGCCGCCGGCATTGATGATGCCGGCATGGAGCAGCGCATGGACCGGAGTCGGAGCGTAGAGCGAACGGGGGAGCCAGAGATGAAGCGGAAATTGCGCCGACTTGCTCATGGCCCCGATGAACAAGAGGAGCGTTACGGCGGTCGGGCCGCTCAGCTCAACTCCCGGCAGCGGTGAAACGCTGATCGGCGTCTCGGCGGCTCTCACGAAGAGTTCGTGGAACTCGATCGTGCCGTACAACGAATGCGCGAGGAGGATCCCTGCCAGAAAGGCCGCATCGCCGACGCGCAACAGCGTGAAGGTTCTGAACGCCCCTTCGAGGGTCGCGGCATGGGTCAGGTTGTGCGCCAGTAAGGAGAGCAGGTAACTCAGGAGCTGCCAGGACACAAACAACATGACCAGGTTGGCGCTCGACACCATGCAGAGGAGCACGAAGGTGGTGAATCCGATCAGCGCGAGAAAGCGGCGATAGCCGGGATCCTGGAACATATAATTGACGGAATAGCGATAGATGATCGTCCCCACGGCCGAAATCAGCACCATCATCACCGCGCTGAGCCGATCGATGTGGAAGCCCAACGGCAGCGCGAGATTGGCGATGGAGGCGGGGTCATAGAACCGGATGCTGACGGGTCCCTGGGAGGTCACCACGACCAGGGTCACGATCGCCCCGAAAAACGCCGCAGCCAGAGGCAGCACCGCCAGCTTGGCGCGTTCGTATTGAGTCGATGGCTCGCCGGCCAGCACGATCAACGTTGCCAGAAGGGGGCAGAGCGGGACGAGGATCGAGAGCGATATCGCGGCCGTCATGATCTTTCTCGTTCGCGGGACCAACCACGTCCCAGAAACGTCCCTAAAAGAACACGAGCCAACCATTCCCTCGCAAGAGAATCAGGTTGGCTCGCACTGCGGCTGGTCCGGAACCGAACCAGACACCCTACGCCTATGGTTTGTCGCATTCGAGCGGTCCTCCTGTCCTCTGAGAGACAGGGAGCCCGATCGATACCGAATGAGCTCTTATCTCGTATGCCTCTCAGACAAGTCAAGGCGTCGGGTACAACGCTCGCCCTCCTCTAGGCCATTGGGCCTAGCGAGTATGCCTTTCACGTCTGTCCTGCCACTTTGTCCTTGTGACGCTCAAACCGGCGCCTCTATAATTGTCGGCCCGCATCCCCACCAAGGAATACGTGATGCACAGCGGACGGACCAAGGGTGAAATCGAAGGCGCGATCCGCAATGCC
The DNA here is from genome assembly GCA_964398045.1 of uncultured Nitrospira sp. Classification (GTDB taxonomy): domain Bacteria; phylum Nitrospirota; class Nitrospiria; order Nitrospirales; family Nitrospiraceae; genus Nitrospira_D. The sequence continues at coordinate 19,882 of CAYNLM010000004.1, forward strand.
ATCATTAAGTTTGAACAGGAATTCATGGGACGAGGGCCTGATGACGTCAAGGCATTTATCGTCCGGGACCAGGTGCTGATTCGCCTGAAGGGCGTGCTGACCCCGGCCGAGCGGCAGCTGGCCAAAACGGCGGACGGCATCGACATGGTCAAACGGCTGCGGCAAAACCTGATCGCGCAAGGGCGCGACAAGCTCTGCGAGCAGATCAGCGAGATCACCGGCCTGAAAACAACGGCGCTGTTCACCGACATCGACGCCCAGATCGGCGAACGTGTCATCGTCTTCGCGCTGGAGAAAGATCTGGAAGCCAACGTGCGGGAGCAGCCATGAAGAAACTCATCGAAGGACTCAAAAAGTTCCAACGCGATGTGTTCAAGACCAAGCGCGCCTTATTCAAGAGCCTCGCTTACGGGCAAGAGCCTCGCGCGCTCTTCATCACCTGTTCGGATTCCCGCATCGATCCCTGTTTGATCACGCAAACCGATCCGGGCGAGCTGTTCATTCTCCGCAACGCCGGCAACCTCGTGCCGTCCTACGGGACCACCATCGGCAGCACGATCGCGACCATCGAGTACGCGGTCGGGGTCCTCGGCGTGAAAAACATCATCGTGTGCGGCCACACGGATTGCGGGGTGGTGAAAGCCATCCTGGAACCGGAGCAGGTCGGGGATCTGCCGGCCGTGAAGACCTGGCTCCTCCAAGCGGAGGCCACGAGGCGGGTCGTGCGGGAAAATTACAGCCATTTGACCGGCGATGCGCTCTATGTTGCGACCACGCAGGAAAATGTCCGTATTCAGTTGGAACACTTGCAGACCCACCCGGTTGTCGCGTCCAGACTCCGAAGCAAGAGACTGGAACTCCATGGCTGGGTCTATTCCATCGAAACCGGCGACGTCTGGGACTATGAATTCCAGCAAGACGCCTTTCGGTCGTTACTTCCGGCCGCCAAGACTCGCCGTAAGCGGAAGTAAGGGGGATGAGCCCTGGCCATGCTGTACTCAGGCCATCAATTCGGCGTCTATGTCCCGCAATTAGGCGATGGCCGCGCGATTCTTTTGGGCGAGGCGCAGAATAAGCGGGGCGAGCGGTGGGATCTGCATCTCAAAGGAGCGGGGTTGACGCCGTTCTCGCGTGACGGCGACGGGCGCGCTGTGTTGCGTTCGACCGTCAGAGAATATCTCTGCTGTGAAGCTATGCAGGGGCTCGGCATTCCCACGACGCGCGCCCTCTGCATCGTCGGCAGCCAGGACAACATCTACCGGGAACAGATCGAAACCGGCGCGATGCTGGTGCGCATGGCGCCCTCACATAGGCGGTTCGGTACCTTCGAGGTTTTCTATTACCGCAATCAGCATGAGCAGCTCAGAATCTTAGCCGACTACGTGATCGACCGGCATTTCGGCCGTCTGCGAGACGCCTCGGACAAATACGCGCGTTTCTTCTCCGAGGTGGTGGAGCGGACGGCCAAGCTGATCGCGCAGTGGCAGGCGGTCGGCTGGGCGCACGGTGTTATGAACACCGACAACATGTCGATCCTCGGTCTCACGCTGGACTACGGGCCGTTTGGCTTCATGGACGACTATGACGCCGGATTCATCTGTAATCATTCCGATCACAACGGCCGCTACGCCTTCAACCAACAACCGTATATCGGCCTCTGGAATCTCAGTTGCCTTGCGCAGGCCTTGCTGCCGCTGGCGGAGAAAGAGGCGTTGAAGGCCGCGCTCGAGACGTATACGCCGACCTTCGAGCGCGAGTATCACACCCGCATGCGACAGAAGTTCGGATTGCTGCAGGAGCGGCCGGACGATGACGGGCTGATCCGCGACTTTCTCGGGCTCTTGCAGGGCAGCCATGCCGATTACAGCATCGTCTTCCGGGAGCTCGGCACTTTTTCATCGGAAGCCGGCGCGACGAACGACCGGCTGCGCGAGCATTTCTTAAGCCCGGATCGCTTCGATGAATGGGCGGCGCGCTATCGCGATCGCTTGCAAAGCGAACAGAGTCGTGATGAGGAACGCCGTCTTCGTATGGACCGGGTCAATCCGAGATATGTCCTCCGCAACTATCTCGCGCAGGCCGCCATCGAAAACGCCCAACAAGGGGATTTCTCAGAAATAGACCGGCTCCTCAGCCTGTTGCAGAGTCCCTTCGATGATCGACCAGGCATGGAGTCTTACGCCGCCGCGCCGCCCAATTGGGGCAAGCACATCGCGGTGAGTTGTAGTTCGTAGCCGTCACGCTTCACCGGTCAGTTTGTTGAAACCGCATCTTGCGGTCCGTCGCATGGTCTAGTGTAGAGTGACGGACCATTCTGTCTGGAGGAGCAGGCTCTGTGGCGAAGTCTCGCGGTGATTCGAAACTCGCAGTGGCGGGAGCGCTCACGCTCGTGCTGGCTGTGGCCGGCGTGCTGTTGGTGAAAGAGCCGCTCCGCAGTTCGCGACCGGTCGGCACCGGGCTGGAGATGAAGCAGGCCACGGGCGAGCAATTGGTCCGCGCGCGCTTGTGGGAAGACCCGGTGGCCGCGGTCGAACGAGCCATCCGAGAAAAGGGATCGACCAAAGCAGCGTCCGCCACCCTTGAGAGACCATCTTTCGCCCAACGGCTCAGGCCGCTCCGACAAGCCATCGTCGAGCGGGTCAACAACGGGCAGTGGCTCACCGTCCTTCTGGTGAACACAAGCGGGGGACCCTACGTCGAGAGCACCGAATCACGTCTCCGCGATCGGTATGCCATCGGCACCGCGCTGGGCGTGGCCTGTTATGCTCCCGAAGACGAGGGCCATCTTTCCTTTGTCGAATGGGAACCGCAAGGTCCCGTCCAAGGGCTGCCGTATGAATGGTACCGTCTCAGAAAGACGCGCGTCTGTGGAGAAGCGGGGTCGCGTACGGACAGCGTCCTTGTCGTCTGGCTGCCCGAGGAAGCCCTGAGCCGCGGGTTCTTCGCCGCATTGACGTCTCTGTCTCAAGCGCTGGTGTGCCAAGAAACCAGCCGGAGCGAGTGCCTGCTGACCGAGGGCAAGCGCGAGCTCGTGCGGCTGAACCCAGCGGTGCAGCAGGCAGTCACGTTCAAGATCATGGGCCCCCGCAGCTCGTCGGCCTATCGGGCGCTTCTGGATGAGGCCGGGACGCTCTACGGCCGTCCGCATGAAGGGATCGCCGTCTGGCCGAACGCCGACGGGTGGATCGAGCTCTACTCGCCATGGGCCAGCGCGATGAAGGGGCTGTTGGCCTACGGCCTCAAGGCAGAGTCCGGTCAGGGAGCGGTCTGCGCGACCTATGAAGATTGCGAGCGTGAGTTTTATCGTCGGCTGGCCGATGCGAACGTGCGGCTGGTCTACGATATCGGATCCGACGATCAACGGTTCGAAGCGCTGATCGCCGAATTGGAGCGGCGCCAGGTACGGCTCGGGTGGGATGCCGTCATCCTCATCGGCGAGTGGGATTCGTTCTACGGCCGGGCCTTGCCCATCGAGTTTCGCGCCGCCGCCTGTGCGAGGATCGCGACCTTTTCGGACGCCGACCTGAAACAGATCCAGGTGCCGGTGGACATCAAACGCTGGTGTCCCACGATCCCGCGCGCGATTGATCTGCAGATCCAACGTCCCGCCGACTATGAGTCGCTCACGCTGAACGTCTTTCGCTACAGTTATCTCAGCGGCCTGGACGGAGAAGTGCCGGGCGACGATGGGGCACGGGCGAGTCGGGCCAAGACCACCGGGGACCCGTCCAAAGACGCGACGCGAGACCGCCCGGAGGGGACCAGTCAGCTCGATTACGTCCGCGCGCTGGTCGCCCGCATTCATGACGAAGGAGAAGGAGCGAGGGCCATCGGCATCCTGGGTACCGATCCCTATGACGCGCTGCTTATTATCAAGGCTCTCCGCCCGGCGTTCCCGCACGCGATTTTCTTTACCGTTGACCTCGACGCGCGTCATCTCCATGCGAGCGAATACAAGTCGACGCGGAATATGGTGATCGCGTCGCCGTTCGGGTTGCAGTTGGAGGGAAGCCTCCAGCGCGATGTCCCGCCGTTTCGCAGCAGTTACCAAACGTCGGCGTATTTGGCCGCGCTGCAAGCCGTGCAGCACGTCGTCTGTCGAGCGGACGGCCATGGGCGGAATGCGCAGAGCGGAACGGCGCCCTGCACGTCGGGCTATCATGTCTCGGTGACGCCGGAGGATCGCATCTATGACACCGGATCTCATCCGAGGCTCTTCGAAGTGGGCCGAAACGGCGCAGTGGACTTGAGCATCGTGGACCAGGAAGGGATTCGAACCGTCCATCCTCTGAGGGCGGACCTCCATCGTACGGATGAGCATGGACAGCTGAAACAAGGAGTCGGCTTCGGCAATACGGCGGTTGCGGCTGTCGGGCTCGTCGGTCTGTTGATCGGCACCATCATCGCCTGGAGCAATCAGCGGCTCTGGCTCTGGGTGTCGCGCAATCCGCGTCTGTTGGGGATCGTCGCCATCGTGCTGCTGGCTTCGTTCGCGGCCTTCGTGGCCTTCGGCGGTGCGCCCGCGTTGTGGGCCAATCATGATGAAGGCGAGCCGTTTTCCTGGACAGCCGGCGTCAGCATCTGGCCCAGCGAGTTGATCCGTCTCTTCGTCGTGGTGCTCTGTTTCGTCCTCCTCGCGAAAGGATCGCGAGACCTCACCAAGAACAGTGACCTCATCACCCGGGACTTCCGGTTCCAGAGTGATTCCGGTCCCCGGCGGTTTTCACTCGGAACCTTCTGGACCAATCTGCAGCGGGTTTCCCATCCGGCCGCGACGATGACGGCGACCACGGTGGATCAGGCTTGGGCCTGGTATCGCGAGGCGAGCCAGCCGACCCAGTGGGCCGCACGGACTCTTCTGTTGTTCGTCCTCTATCTCGGGATGATGTGGTCCTTGGGATATTTTGTGCTCGGCGAAGAGTACATTCATCCCTGCCGCGGCTGGCTCAGCTGCACGGTGGATTGGTTCATGACGCTGACCAGCGTGGCCTTGGTCGTCCTGCTTAATCTTGCGGTGTTCGATGCCGTGATGTTATGCCGCCGTTGGATCGGCTGGGTGACGGCCTCGACGGGCGGCTGGTCCGATCAGGTGCAAGAAGAATATCTCCGCGACTACGGCCTGGGCCAGGCCCAGAAGGCTGAGTTCGAGAAGCTGAAATACTTGGCCGTGGTGGATCTGATCGGGCAGCGGACAAAAGTGGTGAATCGTTTGATTCGCTATCCGTTCATCGCCCTCTTGATCATGATCGCAGGCCGGAACGACTACTTCGATCTTTGGAATTACCCGCTCCTCTTACTGTTCTCGTGGGCGGTGAACGTGCTGCTGGCGCTGCTGGCTGCCTTCCTGCTGTACCAGGCAGCGAGCAAGGCGAAGGCCGCCTTGCTGGAAGGACTGAGCCGGCAAATGGTCAAAGCCTTGGAAAGCGGCAAGGATCACGACGTCCGCATGAAGCAGATCCAGTTCATCATCGATGAAGTGGAAGCCAACGAACAGGGCGCATTCGTGCCGCTCTACCAGCAACCGGTGATCGAATCCTCCCTCTACGGCCTGGTGGCCCTGCTCCAATATCTGTACGTCCGACAATGAGCCGCTCATGCCGGAGGCACTATTGGGTGGCTTGAAGACGAGGCTCAGGGGTGGGACGGATGGAAAAGGCGGGGGGAACGGCCCGGCCGTGATCCTCCTGCATGGCTTCGGCGCGCCGGGAGACGATCTGGTGCCGCTGGCGGAGGTCCTCGATGTGCCGGTCGGGACGCGCTGGCTGTTTCCTGAGGCCCCGGTGTCGCTCAACATGGGCTACGGCGATGCGCGGGCCTGGTGGATGATCGACATGGCGCGGATCCAGGCGGACCGCGCGGCCGGCCGGGTCCGGGATCTCTCGATGGAGATTCCGAACGGGCTGGCCTTAGCCCGCGAGCGCCTGCTCACGTTTCTGAAGGAATTGCCTCGGCATTTCCCGATCGATTACAAGAAGAGCGTCATCGGCGGCTTCTCGCAAGGTGCGATGGTGACGTGCGATGCGGTGTTGCATACCGACTATCCGTTCGCCGGGCTTGTGCAGCTCTCGGGGAATTTGTTGGCTCAGCCGGTATGGGGGCCGCTCATGACCAAGCGCAAAGGGCTGCCGGTGTTTCAAAGCCACGGCACGCAGGACGAGATCTTGCCGTACGTCGGAGCCGAACGGCTCCGGGACACGCTGAGCCAATCTGGTCTGGCCGTGGACTGGCACAGCTTCCGCGGCGGGCATGAGATTCCGGAGCCTGTGTTGCGCGCGCTCAACGTGTTTCTCAAAACGGTTCTAGCCAAGCCATGAGTACGCTGCAGCCGTTTCATCTAAACGCAGAGGACGGGAAGCTGATCCGCGGGGATCGCATGGACGGGAAGGATCGCCAGATACTGTTCATCACCGGCTTTCTGTCCAAACGCTGGGGCAACAAGAGCAAGGCGCTGGCGCAATGGTGTTAGGAACAGGGCTGGGGATTCTGCTGCTACGATGTCCGGGGATTCGGCGAATCAGAGGGAAGCTTCACGGACTATACCTTGTCCGATTGGGTCGCCGACGCGCGAACGGTCATTCAGACTCTGACAAGCGGGCCTCCCATTACGATCGTCGGCAACTCACTCGGAAGCTGGATTGCCTGGATGATGGCACAGGAGTTCGAGCGGATCGAGCGGCTGGTTCTCATTGCCCCGGCGTTCAACATGATGGCGGTCCGCGCGCGGTCAATTTCAGAAGAACGCCGCCATGCTTGGCTCACGGCCGGATGGATGCCCTGGGACGACGATGCCATGCATCGAGACTATCCCATCGCATGGAAATGGGTCGAGGAAAGTGAAGCCTATTGGAACACACGCTTCGATCGTCTGCGCACGGTCAAGACGACGATCCTCCACGGTTTGCAAGACCACGTCATCCTGCCGCAGGGCAGCAGCCAGTTCGTCCAGGAACTGCTGGCTCGCAATGCCTCATTCCCCATTGAACTGCATCTGATTCCCGGCGATCATCGCCTCAGCAGCCCGGAGCACGTTGAGATATTTCGTCGAATCATTCTCCAACACCCATAAGACGGCGGCATGCTCACGCTCATCCATAAAGAATGCGGAGGTCCGGCGCTTGAAACCAATCCATCGGTCGGCGAAGTCTGCGCGATTCCCATCGACCGGTTCCCCTTCTCCTGTTTCACCTGCCTGGAAGACATCCTCGACGAAACGGAAGTCCGACTCTCGGAAGAGTTGGGCATGTGATCGATCAGAGGAGTGCCGCCCTGTTTCGCAGGTTGTGAATCGGGGTGGGCTTTGTTATCGTGAACGCTGAACGAACGCTGTTGACAAGGAGATCTGAGGCTACATGGCTACCAATGACAAGCAGGTTATCTTTTCACTCGTCAATGTCGGCAAAGTGTATCCGCCCAAGAGGCAGGTCCTGCGCGAGATCTATCTCGGCTTTTATTACGGCGCGAAGATCGGCGTGCTGGGCCTGAACGGCTCCGGAAAGAGTTCTCTGCTGAGAATCATTGCGGGCGTCGACCAAAACTACACGGGCGAAATCACCCGGTCGAAAGGCTATAGCGTCGGTCCGCTCGAGCAGGAGCCGCAACTCGATCCCAATAAGACGGTCAAGCAAGTCGTCGAGGAGGGGAAGGCCGACCTGGTGGCGCTGCTGCACGAGTACGAAGCCGTGAGCAATAAGATCGGCGAGGTCGGTCCCGACGAAATGGAAAAGCTGCTCGACAAACAGGCGCAGATTCAAGAAAAAATCGAAGCGGCCAACGGCTGGGAATTGGAAAACGAACTCGAAGTCGCGATGGATGCCTTGCGTTGTCCGCCGGCGGATCAGAAGATCGGCACCTTATCGGGCGGTGAGAAGCGCCGCGTGGCGCTCTGCCGCCTCATGATTCAGGAACCGGACATTCTGCTGCTGGACGAGCCGACGAACCATCTGGATGCCGAGTCCGTGCAATGGCTGGAGCAGCATCTCCGGCAGTACAAGGGCACGGTCATCGCCGTGACGCACGATCGATACTTCCTCGACAACGTGGCCGGATGGATTCTCGAGCTCGATCGGGGCCACGGGATTCCCTTCCAAGGCAATTACACCTCCTGGTTGGAGCAGAAGAAGGACCGGTTGGAGAAAGAGGAGAAAGCCGAGTCGAAGCGGAAAAAAACGCTGGAGCACGAATTGGAATGGATCCGGATGTCGCCGAAGGCCCGGCAGTCGAAGGGAAAGGCGCGCTTGAATCGCTACGAGGAACTCGTCAATCAAAAGCAGGAGCAGGTAGCCGAGGATTTGGAAATCTATATTCCGCCCGGACCGAGGCTGGGCGATGTGGTGGTGGAGGCCAAGGGCATCAGCAAGGCGTTCGGCGACAATGTGCTGTACGAGAACGTGAATTTCAGCCTTCCCAAAGGCGGGATCGTCGGCGTGATCGGACCGAACGGTGCCGGCAAGACCACCATGTTCAAGATGATCATCGGCAAAGAAAAGCCGGATGCGGGAACGATCAAAATCGGCGAAACGGTCAAAATGGGCTACGTCGATCAGGATCGCAGCCTCGATCCCGACAAGTCGGTGTACGACGTCATCTCCGAGGGGCAAGACACCATCAAGCTGGGCAAAGCCGAAGTGAATGCCCGCGGCTATTGCGCCCGCTTCAACTTCGCCGGGACCGACCAGCAGAAGAAAGTGAAGGACCTCTCGGGCGGCGAGCGCAATCGAGTTCATCTTGCCCGCATGTTGAAAGAAGGCGCGAACCTCATCATTCTCGACGAGCCCACCAATGACCTCGATGTGAATACCCTGCGGGCCCTCGAAGAAGGGCTCGAAAGTTTCGCCGGCTGCGCGGTCATCAGCAGCCACGACCGCTGGTTCCTCGACCGCATCGCCACCCACATCCTGGCCTTCGAAGGCGACAGCAAGGTCGTCTGGTTCGAAGGGAACTACAGCGAGTACGAAGCGGATCGCAAGAAGCGGCTGGGCAAAGAAGCCGATCAGCCGCATCGGATTCGGTACCGAAAACTCACCCGTCATTGATGTGGTGATCGGCAATCCGTTGGACCGTACGACCTTCACGGATCGCATGCGGGGCTGTGACACCGTCGTGCAACTCGTCGGCGTTCCTAAGCCTGCTCCTTGGAAGGGTGAGCAGTTCAGAGCCGTCGATCGTGTCTCCGCACTCGCCTCGATTGAAGCCGCCATGCAGAGCGGCGCGAGCCATTTCGTCTACGTGAGCGTAGCCCACCCGGCTCCCGTCATGCAGGACTACATCGCGGTGCGGACTGAAAGCGAAACGGTCCTGCGCGCGAGCGGACTCCGCGCCACCATCATCAGACCCTGGTATATCCTGGGACCGGGCCATTGGTGGCCGCTCTTGCTGAAGCCCTGTTATTGGCTGTGTGAGCGGCTTCCTTCCAGCAGCGAATCGGCCGCTCGTCTTGGTCTCGTCACGCTGCAGCAGATGCTGGCCGCCCTGGTCTGGGCCGTGGAGCACCCGCCGGAGTCAGTGCGGGTGTTCGAAGTGCCGGAGATCAGAAGACTCGGAAGCGCGGGGCGATGAAGCCGGTTGTCCTGGTGACCGGCGCGGCCGGATTGATTGGTCAGTATCTGGTGAGGACCGCTGCGCGTTGGGCGCCTCATTGGGATGTGTCGGGGCTCAGCCGGGCCGATCTTGATCTGACCGATGCGGCGAAAGTCGAAGCCGCCTGGTGTTCAGTGAAACCGAGCGCAGTCATCCACTGTGCGGCCCTCAGCCGGACAAAAGACTGCGAGCAGGATCCTGGCAACGCGCGACGTATCAACGTGGAGGCCACCGCTCATCTCGCGACACTCTCACGGGATATTCCCTTTTTCTTTCTCTCCAGCGGAGAAGTGTTCGACGGAACGAAAGGCTGGTACGCCGAAACAGACGAGGCGATTCCCATCAATGTTTACGGCAAGACCAAGCTGGAGGCTGAACACGTCATTCTGAAAAACCCCCGCCATACAGTCCTTCGCATTGTGCTGACGGCGGGGACTTCTCAGAGCGGCGATCGCAGTTTCGTCGAAGAGATGTGCCGAATGGCCAGGGCCGGTGCGGACGTGACGTTGTATGCCGATGAGTTTCGCTGTCCCTTGCCGGCCGGCGCCATCGCCCGCGCCATCTGGGAATTGATCGATCAAAGGCCGCCGGGTTTGTATCATCTCGGCGGGAGCGAGCGGCTTTCACGGTGGGAGATCGGGCAGGCTTTATTGCCCTGGTATCCTGAACTTGAAGGCCGGCTGGTGAAAGGCTCCGCTCGGAATCATTCAGGCGGTCCTCGGCCGCCCGATCTCTCGCTCCGTTGCGACAAGATTCAAAAGCTTCTCTCGTTTCCTCTTCCGGGCTTTCGGAGGTGGCTTGCGGAACGCGCCGAGCGCGGAGCCGATCTCTGGGACTACAACGTGTCATGACATCCGACCCGCTTGCACTCGTTCTCACTGCCTATCTCGCCATGGCCGCCGCCATGGCGGCGCTCTGGCTGTTGCAATGTCGCCTGGGCAACGCCTCCATTGCGGATGTGAGCTGGTGCGCCGGGCTGATCGCCGTGGTGTGGTGGTATGCCGTACAAGCTACGGGCGAAGGTGAGCGGAAACTGCTGGTGGCCGTCTTGGCGACGATCTATGCCGGCCGCCTCGGCTTCTACATTCTGCTCAATCGCGTCGTTGGCAAGACGGAAGATGCCCGTTATCGCCGCCTGCGCGCGCAATGGGGGTCGTCGGCCGGCCTGTTCATGTTCGGCTATTTCCAACTCCAGGCGGTAGCCGTCGCGGCCTTCTCTCTGCCGTTTCTCGTCGTCATGCAGAATCCACGACCGCCCTTTGCAATGATCGAACTGGCCGGACTGCTGATCTGGATCGTGGCTGTCTCCGGTGAAGCCACGGCGGATTGGCAGCTGGCGCGCTTTCGCGCGAAACCCTGGAACCACGATCGAGTGTGTCGCGAGGGGCTCTGGTTCTTCTCGCGCCATCCCAACTATTTCTTCGAATGGCTGCACTGGTGGGCCTACGTCATCATGGCCATCGGCGTGCCCGGCTGGCCGCTCACTTGGATCGGGCCGGTGGTCATGGGTTGGGCGCTTGTGAAAGTGACGGGAATTCCGCTCGCGGAAGCACAGGCCGTCGTGAGCCGCGGCGAAGACTATCGGATCTATCAGCAGACGACGAACGCGTTCGTGCCCTGGTGGCCGAAGCGACGGCCTAGGGAGCGGGGTTAAGCGCAGCCAGCCGGGCCCGGGCGGTGTCGGCTTCCTTGCTGGACGGGTAGAGGCGGATCACGTCTTCGTACAGCTGCTTTGCGTGCGGCAGGTTCATCTGCCGCTCTTCCAATTCGGCGGTCTCCAGAAGTTCCTTGGCCTTGTCGCCGCTGCAGGCGAAGGCCAGGAAAAGAAGCAGGACACACAAGCACCCGCGTAGGATCGTCATAATGATCATGCCGCGGCATCCTACTTGTTCGGCGTTCCTCTGTCCATCCAGGACGAAACCGGATACCGCGAATGATGGGATTCCAGGCTCCGAGGCCGTTTCCTGACCTGATACGACAGCCCGTTCAGCTTGTCCCAATCGAGCAGCACCCGCCCTCCACCCGCCTCGTGTAGTTTCTGCCAGGACTGCAGGAGATTCACACAAGCATGGTCGATGTGGCGAAGTGACGAGAAGGAAACTTGTATGTTGGCATAGGGCGGGATCCCCTCCAGTGCCGTGGCCAGCCGAGGCAGGCTGACGAACGTGGCGATGCCGGCAAGGTGCAGCGTGAGTTTTCCGTTCTCGTGATCGTGGGCGAGATGAGCGTCGAGATTTTGCGTCGTGTAGAGCAGCTTGGCAATGGCCAGCCCGACGCCGACCAACACGCCCGTCAGCAAATTCGTGGCGACGATGGTCCCCAACGTGGCAGCGTAAATCGCCACCTCGTCCCGTCCTTGCTGCGCCAGCTCCTTAATGGCCTTGACGTTAATGAGCTTGTAGCCGGTAAAGACGAGCACCGCACCGAGGCTGGCCGTGGGGATCAGGCGCAGGACGAAGGGAAGGAAGAAGACGAACAGCAGCAGCCACCCGCCATGCATGATGGCCGCGGCTCGCGTGCGTCCTCCCGCATGAACATTGGCTGCGCTGCGGACAATCACGCCGGTCATCGGCAGCACGCCGAGCAGCCCGCACAGCACGTTGCCCGTTCCCTGCGCGAGAAGCTCCCTGTTGTACCGTGTGCGGGGACCGTGGTGCAGCTGATCCACCGCCGTGGCAGAGAGCAGCGTTTCCACGCTGGCGATGAGTGCAAGAGCAAGAGCTTCGCCGATTAACGCCGGGTCGAGGATATGGGCGAGCGCGTCCAATGACGGCAATTGGATGATCGACAGGAGATTGTCGCGGACCTTGATGTGGCTCACCGGTAGATTCAGCCAGGCGGCGAGGGCAGTCGCGCCTGCTACACCGAGCAACACGGCGGGAATGGCCTGGAGCTTGGCCGGAGCGTAGAGGTTCCAGAAGACAATGGTCATGATCGTCAGCAAGCCGATGCGAGCGGCGAGATGGTGGCTGGTCGAAGGATCGTCGTCCGGGACCAGGCCTTTCCAGACGGCCATGGGCATCGTGGCGAGGTTGGCCAAGCCGGAACCTTTCGGCGCATCGTCGATCATGATGTGGAATTGGCTGGCCAAAATCAGCACGCCGATGCCGGCCAACATGCCATGGACCACGGCAGGCGAGACCGCCCGGAACCATTGGCCCAGCTGCAGCCAGGCCCATTTCATTTGAAAAAGGCCGGCCAGGAGTACAACGATGGCCAGCTTCTCCATCCCGTGCTCCTGGATAATCTCATATACAAGAACCGTGAGGCCGGCGGCGGGACCGCTGACTTGCAGAGGGCAGCCGGCCAGGGCGCCGACGATCAGCCCGCCGATGATACCGGTGATGATGCCGGTGGCGGGAGGCGCGCCTGAGGCGACCGCAATGCCCATGCAGAGCGGCAAGGCCACCAGAAACACGACGAACGAAGCAAAGAGATCGCGGCGAAAGTCCGCCCACTGTCCTAGCATCATGACCCTGTTGGCTTCATGGCGTGGTAATTCGGCAATGACGGTTATCACTCTAGTCGATTGATCATGAGCGCCAAAGGGAAATGCGAGAAGCTGCCAAGGAGGATGTCTATGCACAAGCGGCGTCGATGCCGTATCGCGGCGCGGTGATGCTTTCACTGCGGCACCGGGGACAACGGCTGGGCCTGGTAAGCCGCGTGCGGTCGCGAAAGACAAAGCCACAGTCGGGGCAGGTGGAGGGTTCCAGAATGAAGCGGCGGGTGCGATCACGCGCGAGACTTCTCACGACGTGCGTCAGATGGTCTTCGACCTGCCGTTCAGGGATGCCGAGCATTTCGGCCAATTGGTGGGAGGACAGCCTGGTGCCTGTCAGAAGAGCGATGAGGCGCTGGCGCGGCGTCTGATCGGAGAAAGACACAGGGCCATTATGGTACGGCAGTCCCACCGGCCGATGCAAAACCTATTTCGGGGGTTCCACGAAGGGATTGATTGGCAGAGAGCCGCTCTGTCAGCATCGTGATGAACCGATCGAGGAGGGTTGCCATCATGAAGGTACTCGCCGTGCATCCAGGGCCGCTCATGTACACGAAAATCTATCCTCGTTTGGAACCCCTTGGGCTTGAACTCGTGGCGGAGGCGGCCCGGCGAGCCGGCCATGCGGTGCGTCTGGTGGACCTCCAAGTCGAAGGCCAACGCGACTACATTCGGATGATCGATGAATGGGAGCCCGACGCCGTGCTCTTCTCGTGCAACTATTTGGCGAACGTGCCGGAGATCGTCGATCTCGCCAAAGCAACGAAGACGAAGCGGCCGGGCACCTTCATTCTGGTCGGCGGCCACAGTGCGTCGTTCATCGCGAGGGAGTTCCTGGAACATGGCCGCGGCGCCATCGATTGCGTGCTCAAGGGCGAAGGCGAAGCCAATATCGCCGCGCTGCTGAACGCCGTTGAGCAAGATCACCAGGGGGTTCATCTGGTGCCCGGCGCAGTGACGGCGGCGGGCGAGGGGCCGCCGACTCAGAAGGGGCGGCAGGGCCGAGCGATCGACAATGCGACGGAAATGTTTGTCGACGCCTCCCGCGGCGGCACCGCTGCCTCATGAGATTCACTTCAGGAGGGAGCTGGCGGGAGTCTTCAGTGTTTCATGTTTTCCAACGTCTCATTCAAAAACACCTCGGTGCCGGCTTCGCGGGGCTGTTTTTACATTCGCATTCTTCCGGTCTTTCACTCAACCTTCTCTGAGATCTTTGCTCCATCCTGTTATACTACTCCGAGTCAACCACCATTCAATCACCGTGAGGCGGTCACGCAATGAGCGGTCCCACATGGGATGAATTTGCCGAGCTGGCACTGAACCACATTGCGGCCTCCGGCGCCGAATACGGCGACATCCGCATTCAGCACGGCACCAGCCAGACGATCAGCGGGGAAGATCGGCGCATGGCCTCGATCCGCGATGCCGAGGATATCGGCTTCGGGGTCCGGGTCCTCTATCACGGCGGCTGGGGCTTCGCCGCGAGTTCCATCCTCTCGTTGGAGGAAGTGCCGCGGGTCGCGGAGCTTGCCGTCGAGATCGCGAAAGGATCGGCGTCGGTGGCCATCGAGAGAGTTCGGTTGGCCGACGAGCCGATCCATCGAGACCGGGTCGTCACCCCCGCCCGCATTGATCCCTTCAGCGTGCCGCTCGAAAAGAAAGCCGATCTCGTGCTCCGCACCATGGAGGCGCTGCATCGACAGGCCGGCGTCGTCCGCAGCAGCGCGGAGCTCTGGGCGCGGCGTGACCGGAAGCTTTTTGTCTCGACGGAGGGCGCACACCTGGAGTTCGATCTGCTCGCGGGCCAGGGCGAGTGCACGGCGACGGCGCTGCATGAGGGCCGGTTCGCGTCACGGAGTTTCAATACGCCCCATCTGCGGACCGGCTATGAGCTGATTGAAGAAGCAGATTTTGTGCGCGAAGCGGGACGCGTCGCCGCTCAGGCGGTGGAGAAAGTCCGCGCGCCACTGGTGGCTCCCGGCCTGTACGATCTGGTGTTGGACCCGGAACACCTTTCGCTCACCATGCATGAGTCGTGCGGCCATCCGACCGAACTGGATCGCGCGCTCGGATATGAAGCGAATTATGCCGGCACCAGTTTTCTCACGCCGGATAAACGCGGCACCTTCCGCTATGGATCGCCGCATGTGCATCTGGTGGCCGATAACACGGAACCCGAAACCCTCGCCGCGACGGGCTATGACGACGACGGCGTGGCCTGCCAACGATGGGATGTGGTGCGCGACGGGATCTTTGTGGGCTATTGCACCAATCGTGAAACGGCTCCGAAGATCGGCGAGGCGCGCTCCCGCGGCTCCAACCGCGCCGACGGGTGGGGCGGCGTCCCGATTGTGCGCATCGCCAACATCGGATTGGAGCCGGGCTCCGCGACGCTGGAGCAGCTGATCGCCGATGTGAAACGCGGCATCTATATCGAAGGTCACGGGTCGTACAGCATCGACCAGCGGCGCTACAACTTTCAGTTCGGCGGGGATGCTTTCTGGCTCATCGAGAACGGCAAGCGCACGCACATGATCCGCGACGTCATCTATCACGGGATCACGCCGGAATTCTGGAACAGTTGCGATGGCGTGGCCGACCGGACCCATCGCCGGCGCTACGGATTTATCACATGCGGCAAGGGTCAGCCGGGGCAATCAGGGTGGATGTCCCATCCGGCGGCACACGCCCGCTTTCGGCATGTCCAGGTCATACAAGGCGAGGGATGTTGATGAGCGTGGTCAGCGCCAAGACGTGGCCGAAGATGACGAGCAGGGACGAGTTTCGCTTTCTTGCCGATCTCGTGCTCAAGCGGTCCGGCGGCGACGACACCGTGGTGACGCTGCAGGACCAACACGGGGGAACCACCAGGTTTGCCAACAATCAGATCGTCCAGAACGTGAATGCCAGGCGCGGCCAGCTGACGATCACGGTGGCCTACGAGAAGAAACGGGGGGCGGCCAGCACGACCGATTTTACGGCGGGCTCTGTGCAGGAGGCGCTCGCGCGCGCCGAGCGGATCGCCCGCCTGTCTCCCGACGATCCGGAGTATCTGCCGCCCCCGCCTCCGATCGCGTTTGCCGCGCGTCCGACGGCTCGGCCCGAAACGGCCTCCGCCGGCCCGCCGCGGCGACTGGAGTATGCGAATGAGGCGATCGGCCACTGCCGGATGGAAAATATGATGGCGGCCGGCGTCGTGACGTCGTCCACCGCGTCAATCGGGGTTGCGGCCAGCAACGGCCTGTTCGCGTTTGAAGAGCGCACCGACGCGCGATTCAGCCTGACCGTTCAAGCCGGCGACGCCACCGGCTGGAGCGCCGCGGCTCACCGCTCAATCGATCACTTGAAGGTCCAGGAGCGGACCTTGAACGCGATCAACAAGGCGAAGCTCGGTCGAGATGTTCGCGAACTCGCGCCGGGCCGCTACCCGGTGATTCTCGAGCCGGCTGCCGTGGCCGGATTGTGGAACGCCCTGTTCTGGTCCCTCGATGCAAAATCATACGAGAAGGGCACCAGCCCTTTTGCGAACAAGCTGGGCCAGCGCATTCTCGACGAACGCCTGACGCTGCAAAACCTTCCCGGCCACGCCGACCTCTTCGGTGTCGGGTTTACCACCGACGGCTTGCCCAGCGAGGCGGCCGTGTGGATCGACCGCGGGGTGTTGCGAGAGTTGTCATACGATCGATACACGGCGGCGAAACGCGGCATCCGTTCCATCCCGACATTGGACGCTCCGTTTCTCTCTCTTGCCGGTGCGGCGCGTGACAAGGTCCAGGATCTGATCAAGCAGGTTGATCGGGCGATTCTGGTAACCAATTTTTGGTATATCCGGCCGGTGAATCCGACAGATCTCACGTTGACCGGTATGACGCGGGACGGGACCTTTCTGGTGGAAAAAGGGGAAATCATCGCTGCGGTGAAAAACTTCCGGTTTCATGACAGTCCACTCAGAGCCTTTCAGCATGTGGATGCCTGGACAGTGCCGCTCGAAGCGGTGACGTCGGAGACCGGCAAGATGCTGGTGCCGGCGGTGGTGTTGCCGGAGTTTCATTTCTCGAGCGCGACCCGTTTTTAGGTCGTCCGTGTCCTCGCGCCATTCTCGCCGCACAGTCGCCGTCCGATGAAAAACGTTGACTCTTCCGCCGGGCAGGAGTAGAGAAACGGTGATTAGCCGCATATACATTGGCTCGTTGCAGCTAATGGTGTGAGTCGCCCTTCCGAAAGAGGAGAGTTGCTATGCCCCGCCGATTCAGCGATGAACCGATCAACCTGATCCATCGCATTCCCACGCCGGAACAACTGTCCGCCGCCCGGCCATTAAAAAGGTCGTTCAGCCAGGCCATCGTGGAATCAGGCGCGGCCTGCGTTCGAGGAATGGGAGAAGTCTTGGCGCAGATCGCTCGCGTAGGGGGGATGGCGCAGACGGCGGTCAGTACGAAAGCCGCTTCACCAAGTTGTCTGGATCAGTACGCGAAGGAGCCGATGACCGGCTCAGTCGAGCGACTGGATCCCGGGTCGGGAAAGTCGGAGGTTGTCGATCATCGAAACCAGGCGATGGCACCTTCCTATCGCGAGGGCGAGGTCACTCCTCCGGAGTCGGGGGCGGTGCCGGCTGCGGTTCAACCCGAGGAAGTGGCCGAACTCAGAGCCTATCTCCTCAGTCAGCAGCAAGACATTGCCCGCCTGTCGGCGCAAATCCAGGAACTGAAATCCTTGGTCGTTTCCCAACAGCAAGTGCTCGTCTACCTGGGCAAGGAATTGGAAATCGGTTCCTTGTCTCCCATGGCGGCCGGAGTCGCCTCAGCCCCCGCAAAACGGAATCGACCCGTTCGCGAGAAGCCGGGCATGAAAGACAAAGCGGTTTCAAGAAAAGACGCGCCCACATCGTCGTCGCTGAGCCTCTAGGCTCGACCGCGGGCCGACAGAATCTGTGAGTACCTCATTCTTGTCCCGCCGTCTCAACGAGACGCCTTGTTCCATGGCACCGCGTTCTTTGCCGGCAAGCCGATTCTTCGGCGGATTGTTGTTGTGCAGTCTCGCCTGGTTCGTCGGATTCCATCCAAGTCCCGTCGGAGCGGCGGCTCCATCCGATGCGCGCTCCTCTGTTCCCCTGTTCGACAACCTCGGGACGCTGCATCATGCGATCACCACGACTTCCGAGCCAGCGCAGCGGTACTTCGACCAAGGCCTGCGCCTCGTCTATGCATTCAACCATGAAGAGGCGATCCATGCCTTTGAAGAAGCGGCTCGGCGGGATCCCGCCGCGGCCATGGCGTACTGGGGCATCGCGCTCGCGCTGGGTCCGAACATCAACCAGCCGATGGACAAGCAGGCTGAACGGCGGGCATGGGATGCGCTGCAACAAGCCCGCGCGCTCAGCGCGCACGTCAGCGCAGCCGAGCGAAGCTACATGGATGCCTTATCCAAACGCTACCGCGCCAAAGGCGGATCGCGTGTGACTCTGGACAAGGCCTATGCCGATGCCATGCGGCTCCATTGGCGGCAGTATCCGGATGATGGCGATGCAGGCACGCTCTTCGCCGAAGCATTGATGGATCTTCGTCCCTGGGACTTATGGACGGCGGAAGGCAAACCCAAGCCGGGGACGGAAGAAATCATCACCACGTTGGAAACGGTTCTCGCCCGTTATCCCGACCATCCCGGTGCCTGTCACTTCTACATTCATGCGGTCGAGGCCTCTCCTACGCCGGAGCGGGCGTTGCCCTGCGCGGAACGGTTGCCCGCGCTGATGCCGGGCGCGGGGCATCTGGTCCACATGCCGGCTCACATCTATATCCGGCTGGGAAAGTACCATGAAGCCGCCGAACGGAATGCGCACGCGGCTCACGTTGATCAGGAATATCTGGCCGGCCGGACGCTCACGGGCATCTACCCGGCCGGCTATTACACCCACAATCTCCACTTTCTCTGGGCCTCGTTGATGATGGAAGGACGGCAAGCGGAAACGCTCAAGGTCGCGCGTGAGTTGACCGGCACCATCACCGAGGAGGACGCGCGAAAAGAGAAATGGAAAGAGCTGTATCTGCCCATGCCAATTTATTTATTGATTCGATTCGGGCAATGGGATGCGCTTCTGCAAGAGCCGGCGCCTCCCAAAGGCCTGCCGCTGCTCAACGGCATGTGGCGGCTGGGGCGCGGGATGGCCTTGGCGGCAACGGGGCGATTGCCTGGAGCGGAAGGGGAGCATGTCGTCTTGGCCGGTCTGGCCAAACGCCTGGGCCGTGACCGGACTGCCGAACAGAAAACCGAGCGCGTCTTATTGAAAATCGCGGAACGTCTGCTGGCGGGGGAGATGGCGGTCCATCGCCAGAAATATGCCGAGGCCATCAAGGTGTTCAAGGAAGCGGTGAAGAGAGAAGATACGTTGCCCTACACGGAGCCGCCCTACTGGCCCCTGCCGATTCGTCACTATCTGGGCGCGACGCTCTTGATGGCCGGACAGCCAGCCGAGGCGGAAGCGCTGTACCGAGCCGACCTGTCCAGAAACCCCCATAACGGCTGGGCACTCTTTGGCTTGGCTCAGAGCCTTCGCGCGCAGCAAAAGTCCGATGAGGCGGACAAGGTGGAACAGCAATTCAAGACAGCCTGGGCCTATGCCGATGTCTTACTTGCGGCCTCGCGCTTTTGATCGCCCAGAGACGTCACGAGGCGGTGGTAAAGTAACTATCCGCTCGCGTGTGATCGAAGCGGGCGGCTCACGCGAAGCTTGGCGTGGAGGGATGATGCGGTTTGTGGTGGGCGTCATGGGGCCGGCCAAGGCCAAAAAGAAAGACTTGGACAATGCGCGCTTGCTGGGTGAGTTCATTGCGCGACGCGGGTGGGTCGTCCTGACCGGCGGCCGCGATGTGGGTGTGATGGATGCGGCTTGTGAAGGCGCCAAACGCGTGGGCGGCAGCCTGACGGTCGGCATCTTACCCACTGCGAGGGACAAAGTATCGCGCCATGTCGATGTGCCCATCATCACGGAGATGGGCAGCGGCCGCAACAACATCAATGTGCTGACCAGTGACGTGGTCGTGGCGTGCGGGTTGAGCGGATCCGGGACGGTGTCGGAGGTGGCGTTGGCGGTGAAGGCGGGAAAGCCGGTGATTCTCGTTGCAGCGAATCCCGCCGAAGTAGCCTTCTTTCGCAAGCTCGGCAAGCGGCTCGTGTCTGCGGCGTCCTCGCCGGAAGAAGCCATCGAACTCATCATGAAACATATGGAATGCCATCACCGGCGCACGCGATCGGCCCGGAACAGCGGCTATGACGAGCTGTCGATGTGAGAGGTCATCTCGGAGAGAGAATGCCGGAGTTCATCCTTTTCGACGAGTACGCCGGTATTCTCGAACGGCAGTCTTCCGTCCTTCAGATGCAGCACTCCGCTGATGCCGTACGCCACTTCCTGAGAGGTGCGAAGGCCGAGCACCTGCCGTAGGATGTCGAGCATCGAGGTGCCGGTTTCAAGTGACACGACCGATTCACTCAAGCGCGGCACCGTGAACTCCTTATTGCCGAGGCCCCGGGCCAGTCTCTTTCCTTCAGTTCCAGCCGAACGTCCACTCCCGTCACTTGCAGGTCGTAGTCGTTCGGGTTACACACACATCTGTCCGCATACGAGCACCGTAGTAGGATGTAAGAATCGCCTCGCGCACACGACTCTCCAGAGGAGGACGCCATGAGTTTCCATCGTTTCCCGGCCATTCTGTCCGTCGGTCTCATCCTCTGTGGGACGCTTGCCGGCCGGCCGTTGCTTGCAGTCGAAGCTGCACCCGCCGCCAAGGCCTATTTTGCCGGAGGGTGTTTCTGGTGCATGGAAGAGGCATTCGAGAAAGTGGACGGCGTAATCGCTGTCGTCTCCGGCTACATGGGCGGAACGGTGGCTGATCCCACTTACGAACAGGTCTCCGCTGGCCAGACCGGCCACGCCGAATCAGTCGAAGTCAGCTACGATCCGGTGAAAGTCAGTTATCAAAAGCTGTTGGGTGCCTTCTGGCGCAACGTCGATCCGGTGACTCCCAACGCCCAGTTCTGCGACCACGGCAATCAATACAGGTCTGCGATTTTCTATGGAACGGATGATGAAAAGCGGCTGGCGGAAGCGTCCAAGGCGGCGATCGAGCAGTCGAGGCGATTCAAGGAACCGATCGTTACACAGATGGTGAAGGCCTCCACGTTCTATCCCGCGGAGGAATACCATCAGGATTTCTACAAGAAGAATCCGATCCGCTACAAGTATTACAAGTTCAGTTGCGGTCGGGCTCAACGATTGGAAGCGCTCTGGGGAAAACCATAATCTGCAGAGACGAAAACTGCCTTCCCCTCCGTGTGGCAAAAATTGGCCACAATGTTCGTTGGGAGCACTTCTGGAGGGGTCTCTCAATCAAGTAAGTCCTACATTCACCAGGTTACAAGTAAGAAGGTCGGCACGGCTTTTGAGGTACTCACGCAGTGACCCCTCGTCCTTCCATGAGCTATGGAACGATGGGTCGCCGAGTGAAAATTCCAACACCGACATGGCCGTCATCTCTACGCGCCTGGGTTTTACGCGGGCTGTGCGCGGTGGCGACTGCAGGGACGATCGTCATCGCGACGCCTGTTCCCACCAAATCCGACTACGATGGCCGCCCGCGGTATAGCAAGCAAGAGATCAGACAGGCCATCGCCTTTTATGCCAAACGCTATCGGCTGGATCCCGCCCTTCTACGTGCGGTCATTAAAGTCGAGTCGGACTTCCGTCCCCATGTCATCTCTAAAAAGGGCGCCGTCGGGCTCATGCAACTGATGCCGGATACGGCGGCCACCTTGCGGATTGCGGATATCCACGACCCCATTCAAAACATTCGCGGGGGCGCCAAGCAACTCCGCCACTTGCTGACTCTCTATGAAGGAGACATGCGGCTGGCGCTCGCGGCCTACAATGCCGGCGTGCATCGAGTCAGAGGAGGAAAGATTCCGAGAATTCGTGAGACCCGGACATATGTCCGGAAAGTGCTGCGATACTACCAAGCGTTTCGCGACTCAGGCCGGCGCGCAACATCGCCGCACAAGCCGAGTTAATGTCGCGTGAAAAGGGCGGCGGACGAACACCGTTTCCATCCATAAGAGATCTTACGCTTTCACCTTCATGAGCAGTGCACGGAGGCGCTCACGCTGGGCGAGTCGAATACTGACAAATTCAAGTCCAAACTCCGGCCCCTCCACCCACCTGACGATGGCCTGGTCCACCCGTAGCGGCCACTTGTGATCGGGGAGAAACAGGGACAGCTTCAGCATCATGCCGGGTTGTAGCGTGATGGAGGATGAGGCCCTGCACCCGTTGGTCGAAATATCGAGCAGGGTGGCTTCACCTTCGAATTCATCATCTCCAAAGAAGAACATGCGGCAGGACAGTGACAACCGGCGCCCTCGCCGGTCTTTGATGGAAGCTTGTCCCTGTCTTTCTGCAGAGTGTTCCGATTTCACGCTGTCACGAGTCATGTCATCGCTCTCCTTGTTCTAAAGGATATCGGCTGAATCTCGGGGCCGCATTCCCTGATAGGAGTACCTCAAAAGAGTCAGCACCTGGCCGCCCTCCATGAAAGGTCTTCATAAGCCTGAAGTGATGCTGGTAAATAGAACGGCTGGTTTATCTGTCAGGATATTCGCCTCCCATAGCATTGCCATACGACGAACGGTCTTGACGCACCCGCCTCGCTTTGCGACAAAGAAGCTTGCTCACGATGAGGAGAAGCACAATGGCTCGAAGCGTCAGTACACGAATGGTGCAGCTGTCTCAATCCGAAATCCGGGCGATGACCCAGGCCTGCATCGACAGGAGGGGTTTGAACATGGCGCAAGGGGTCTGCGACACTCCCGCGCCACCGGCGGTTGTTCAAGGCGCTGAACGCGCCCTCAATGAAGGCTACAACGTCTACACGCGATTTGATGGGTTGCTCGAACTGCGCCAGGCCGTTGCTAAGAAGCTGGGGCAATACAACGGCATTCAGGCCGATCCGGAACACAACATCACGGTCAGTGCGGGGGCGACAGGCGCCTTTCACTGTGCCTGCGCCGCCCTGCTGAATCCCGGCGATGAAGTGATTCTCTTCGAGCCGTACTATCAGTACCACATCAGCGCCCTGCTGGCCGTCGAAGCGGTGCCGGTGATGGTAACAATGCAGGCGCCCGAATGGACCTTTTCTCACACGCAGCTCGAACGAGCCGTCACATCGAAGACCAAGGCCGTGGTTGTCAACACACCGGGCAACCCTTCGGGAAAAGTATTCACGAGGCATGAATTGGAAGGCGTGGCTGCGCTGGCGCAGCGGCATGATCTGTTCGTCTTCACGGATGAAATCTACGAATACTTTCTCTACGATGGACGGGATCATGTCAGTGTGGCGGCGCTACCTGACATGGCCGAGCGGACGATTACCATCGGAGGGTATTCCAAGACATACAGTGTGACCGGCTGGAGGATCGGCTACAGCGTGGCGGCAGAACGGTGGGCTCAAGCCATCGGAGCCATGAACGATTTGCTCTATGTGTGCGCGCCCACCCCGCTCCAACTGGGCGTGGCGCGCGGGATCAATGAACTGCCCGACGCGTTCTACCGCGATCTCGCGCGCGCCTATCAACACAAGCGTGACCGCTTTTGCAATGCGCTCACACAGGCGGGACTAGAGCCCTCGATACCCAACGGAGCCTATTATGTCTTGGCCGACGTCTCCAGGCTGCCCGGTACGACGGGCAAACAACGCGCGATGTACCTCCTCGAACAGACCGGTGTGGCCGGTGTGCCGGGAGAAGCGTTTTTCTCCGGTCCGGAAGGCGCGAACTTTATTCGTTTCAGTTATGCCAAGACCGATGCCGATTTGGATCAGGCCTGCCGAAGAATTTTGCAAGCACGGAGATAAGCGGGCTGCCAAAAAGTGAAGACGGTTGACTTGTCATCATGAACACCACCCGTTAAAAAACTTATGTCCAAGCGTTTTCCCGTGCGCGCTTCATCTGTGCGTGTGCACTGGTTCTCACGCTGACCGGTTGCGGGCAGCACACAGTCGTTCGCCCGACGGTGACGCCGGAAAGCGACCGGTCGATCCTGGCGGGAGAATGGCAGTATGAAGACGGCGCCGTGGTCACGCTGCGACTCGACGAACAAGGTAACGGGACCTATGCCTGGAAGGAGGGACGGTTTGAGACCACAAGGCTCGGAGAGCACACGTGAGTCGGGAAGTGGTATCAAGCCGGCGATGCGGCGATGGTGATGCCCAAGGGCCGCAACGGTTCGGCCTTTTCCTTGGTGCGGTTATACACGACGACCGCATGGCCCGCCGCCTGTAATCGTTCGGCGACGGCCCGGCCCAGCAAACCAATGCCTAACAGGGCGACACGCATCAGCGGTCCTCCTTAGTGGCTGTCATCAGATGAAAGGGAACGAAGCTGCCGCGCGAGAGAAGTGGGGCAGTGTCGGCTCATGGCGATGATCCCGTGGTAACGAGGCGTGGGTCGATTGAAGCCTAAGGCTTGTCCGGCTCCATCATAGGCGGTTCCTCCGGCTTCTTCGATGAGGAGCGCACCGGCAGCCACATCCCACTCATTCTCCGGTTCGAAGGTTGCCACGGCATCAATGCGTCCGCTGGCGGCCAGTGCGAGAGCCCAGGCGATGGAACGCATGGGCCGGCTGACCGCCTGCGCCTCCACCGTCTTAAAGCGGCCGATACGCCGTTCCCAGGGACTCAGCGCAATCACCGGTTGGTGATCCAGAGGGTGTGCGTGCGGGAAGACCGGTTCCTCATTCAGGCGCAGGCCGCCTCCGCGGGTCGCCGCATACAGCTCATTGGTGGATGGATTGTAAATAGCCGCAACTACAGGCAGGCCTTCTTCCACGAGGGCCCCGGAAATGCAAAACTCCGGCTCTCGTCGAATAAAAGCTTTGGTTCCGTCGATGGGATCGATCACCCAGACGCGGCTCTTCTGAAGTCGCAGGCGGTTGTCCGGCGACTCTTCCGACAACCAGCCGTCATGAGGAAATGCTTCGAGTAAGCGGGTCTGAAGGATGTGATTCACCGCCAAGTCCGCAGACGTCACGGGCGACTGATCCGCCTTAGTGTGGATTTCAAATCCATCAGCGCCGAGCCTCACGGCTTCCGTGCCGGCGATCCGGATCGCTTCCTGCAGGATACGGAGCTCCTGTTCCCATCCCATGCTGAGAGAGTAACAAGGCGCGCGCCGGAAGAAAAGGCGCCGGACGACATCCTCTGCTTGACCTCCTCCGGCAATCTGCGTACAAGCAGGTTACTGTGAAGCTGGTCCAAAAGCGCTCAAAGAAAACGGGGCTGCCGCCGGGCACGCCGGTCCACATCGGCGAGCGAAAAGCCGGAGCGGTCACCATGGCCCTGTTCAATTATGCCGGGGCTCGCTGTGACGAGCGCACGATCACCGATCCGAACGAACTTCAGCCGCCTGCCGACGACACCGTCGCCTGGGTCAACGTCGGCGGGGTGCACAACGTCGAGCTGCTCGACACGATCGGGAAACAGTTCACGCTCCATCCGCTCCTCGTCGAGGACATTGCCAACACCGATCAGCGCCCGAAGCTCGACGACTACGAGACCTATATTTTCCTCGTCATGAAGATGCTCACAATCGCCGAGCGAGGAGACATTCTTGTCGAGCAGGTCAGCTTGGTGCTTGGGCGCAACTTCGTCCTCTCCTTCCAGGAAAATGGATCCGATGTCTTTCAGTCGGTCCGTGAACGTTTGCGCGGGGGCAAAGGCAGGCTCCGCCAGAGCGGGCCGGATTATCTGCTGTATGCGCTGGTCGATGCCATCGTGGATCAATATTTTGCCGTCCTGGAAGCGCTGGGCGAAAAGATCGAACTGCTTCAGGAGCGGGTCATGGCCGATCCCCGGTCGGAGACGCTCAAGGACATCCATGCGTTGAAGCGGCACTTGTTGTTCGTGCGCCGGGCTGTGTGGCCGCTGCGTGAAGCCATGAACAGCCTGTCCCGTTCGGAGTGTCCCTGCCGCCTCACCATCTCGGCGGCGTTCACAAACGTGCCGCGCCTTATTCGGCGCGGCGTGAACCTCAGAGGCTCAACGTACAAAACAAAGTACGCTTCGCCTCTTCGCTTGCTGCGGCCTTGCCGTACGGCCTTTTTGAGCATCCTGCAGAAATATTCATCTGGGCGTGGATCCTACTCCTGAACTTCCACGCGGTCGACGAAATAATCCGTCTCCCCGAAGCAGGAACTCGGCAGGTAGCGGTACTCCTTGTAATGGAGAATGACGCGTTTACCCATGACGCGCGAAAGCTCGTCGGCGACACGGTCATCCCAGACGCTGAATCCCCACAGCACCGGCGCGACGCCGGGAACGGTCGTCATCGCCAGTTCGCCCTCGTAGGTCTTGCAGATCCAGCCCTTCTTTGAAAACTTTTGGATGTATCCGGCGCGGTTCCCGTCCGAATAGCTCCAATTGAAGGCGATGATGAGCAAGGCGGCGGTGATGAACAGCGCCAGGGTCACGATCAGTTTCGGGCGAACGACCGCTCTCCAGCTCATGAATCCCTTCGGACGCGCTACGGCACGTCGGCGAACAGCCAGGGCGCGTCCTGCTTCCGGCGTTGTTCATAGGCCGTAATCGCGGCTTCATGCTGGAGCGTCAGCCCGATCGAATCAAGCCCTCGGTAGAGGCAGTCCTTGCGGAAAGGATCGACGTCGAATCGAAACGTCGTTCCACACGGCGTCGTCACCGTTTGCTTGGCCAGATCAACGGTCAGCCGGTAGCCTGGAGCGGCGGCTTCCTTGAAGAGCATCGCCACTTCCTCTCCTGTGAGGACGACCGGCAAAATGCCGTTCTGAAAACAATTGTTGTAGAAGATATCGGCGAAGCTGGGAGCGATCACGCAACGAAAGCCTTGGTCCAATAACGCCCAGGGCGCATGTTCGCGGGAGGATCCGCAGCCGAAGTTGTCGCGCGTCAATAAGATCGTCGCGTCCTGATAGCGGGGCTGATTCAAGAAAAAGTCGGGGTCGGGCGAGCCGTCCTTTTGCTTTTTCCAATCAAAGAACAACCCTTCGCGGAGGCCCGTTCGCTTGATCGTCTTCAAAAATTGCTTGGGAATGATCTGGTCCGTGTCCACATTGACGCGATCGAGTGGAGCAACGAGTCCAGTGAGAGTGGTGAAGGCTTGCATGGTGAGTCCCTATGTTGTCATTGAATCATTAACAGTCGGTCAACGGCGTCACGACCAATGGCGAATGTCCACGAAGCGTCCTTCGACCGCCGCGGCCACCGCCATCGCCGGAGAGACCAGATGCGTGCGTCCGCCGGCTCCCTGGCGCCCTTCGAAGTTCCGGTTGCTGGTGGAGGCGCAACGCTCGCCTGGTTTGAGCACATCCGCGTTCATCGCCAGGCACATGCTGCAGCCCGCCTCCCGCCACTCGAACCCGGCCTCGCGAAACACACGGTCGAGACCTTCCGCTTCCGCCTGCTGCTTGACCAGGCCTGATCCCGGGACGACCATCGCGCGCACCGTCTTCGCGACTTTTTTCCCTTTGGCAAAGCTGGCCGCCAGCCGCAGGTCCTCGATGCGCGAATTCGTGCAGGAACCGATGAAGACCTTGTCGATCTTGATGTCGATGATCGGCATGTTCGGCGAGAGCCCCATGTATTCCAACGCGCGTTCGGTGGCGTGCTTCGCCTTCTCATCCGCCATGGTTCGCGGGTCGGGGACTTTCTGGTCTACGCCGGTGACCATCCCGGGGCTCGTGCCCCAACTGACTTGCGGGGCGATGTCCTCCGCCCGCATCGTCACCGTCGCGTCGTATCTCGCGTTGGGATCGGTCCTGAGTTGTTGCCACGCGCGCACCGCCTGATCGAACAGCGCGCCTTTCGGAGCCAGCGGCCGCCCCTTAATATAGGCCATCGTCTTCTCATCGGGTGCCACCATGCCGGCGCGCGCACCGGCCTCGATCGACATGTTGCAGAGGGTCATGCGGCCCTCCATGCTCAACGCGCGAATGGCCGAGCCGGTGTATTCGATGACGTAGCCGGTTCCTCCGGCGGTGCCGATTTTTCCGATGATGGCGAGGATCACGTCCTTGGCAGAACAGCGGTCGGACAAGGTCCCGTCCACGCGAATTTCCATCGTCTTGGGACGCTTTTGAACCAAACATTGAGTGGCCAACACATGTTCCACTTCGCTCGTGCCGATGCCGAAGGCGAGCGCGCCGAACGCGCCGTGCGTCGAGGTGTGCGAGTCCCCGCAAACAATCGTCGTGCCTGGAAGAGTAAATCCCTGCTCAGGGCCGATCACATGAACGACGCCCTGGCGGATGTCATTCATACCGAACAGGGTAATCCCGAAATCCCGACAGTTCTCTTCCAGCGTCTGGATCTGTTTCGCGCTGATCGGATCGGCAATGCCGAGGGAGCGGTCGGTCGTCGGGACGTTATGATCGGGGACTGCCAGCGTGGCCGCTGGTCGCCGGGGTTGCCGTCCGGCCATCTTCAGCCCTTCGAACGCTTGGGGGGACGTCACTTCGTGCACGAGCTGCCGGTCGATATACAGTAACGTCGTGCCGTCCGGTTCCGACCGGACGACGTGCGATTCCCAGATCTTATCGAATAAGGTTGTGCCTGCCATAACCAACTCCTCGTCGTTATCTTCTTCCTTGAGATGGAAGAGGCCCATTATACATAGGCGTTCGTCGGCATACCAGGGACGGACTGCCGCGTCGTCATCGGCTTCAGGTTTTTCGCGATCCGGCCGATAGGACAGGTGATGGATGAATCGACGCTCAATCCCGACTCCATTTCCATCCCCCGCTGGACGATCAAGCGAGACAACCGATCGCCCGGCTGTGTATTTTGCCGATCGATCATTGTCTGCGTGACCACCGACACCCGCCAGATGGCCTTTTGCGGTTGTCGGTTAGTCGAATACCGGCTACTCCCCCGGCCCAATATCCGTAAAGCCAACTCCGGCACACGCTGACCTCGCCGCCTTGCATCCCCGATTCGGGCATGGTAGCAGGACTGGCATGAGCCAGGGTCCGGCAGGTCCCCATGAGTGAAGATCACGCCATGGCCGAACCGGTATGGGCGCGTACGTCCATCGTCCAGTGGTCCCAGATGGTGCTCGACAGTTTCCACCATTGGACCGGGCGGCAACTGCTCGCGCGCGAGGGGACGATGGCAGAACAGGCCCGGCGCTTATTCTTGGCGCAGTCAGTGGTAGTGTCGCACGGGATGGAAGAAGACCCGCTCTTGAATTATGGCAATCAGGCGGCGCTGGATCTGTGGGAGATGACATGGGACCAACTGATCAATACGCCGTCGCGCCGGACGGCGGAGCCCGTGAATCAAGAGGAGCGGGCCCGCATGCTGCGCGTAGTTGAAGAACAGGGCTCTTTCGACCGGTATCGCGGCGTCAGGATCTCAGCGACCGGCCGTCGATTTCTTGTGGAAGCGGCGACGGTGTGGAATGTGCTCGATGAGGAGGGAATGCGCGTGGGGCAGGCCGCGACCTTTTCACAGTGGACGCGGCTGGACTGAATGGGTGAATGACGGGAATCAAAAAGAGAAGTACACTTCCACGCCGCCGTAGGTCCCGCTGTGAAACGACGTGCTGTTTTGATAGCCGCCCCTGACGAGCAAGAAGACCTTCCCGATCGGCACTTCCACCAGCGGTCCGGTTTGCACTGCGCGGAAATCCGCATTGCCCATGCCGACCACATCCCATCCGGCGTAGGCTGTGCAGCAACCCTTTTGTGACTTATAGGCCAGAAGTTTGCCCCGGAGACGGCTCCAGAAGAAATTGTCCAAGTCCGCATAGGAGCCGATGGCGTGCAGGCTGCCCTTTTCATGCCAGTAGAAGGCTTCCACTTGTCCGTATGCGCCGATCTGATGATTGATCGAAGCGCCGGCGTTCAGCCGCTCTTCTTCGATGCGCCGCAGCTGCGGGCCGGCCAGAGCGGAGAAGGCCCATCCACCGACCGTCTGCGTTATCCCGAGCGACGGCACCACGAACTGCACATTGGCATCCAAGAGTCGTCCATTGCTCTTAAAGCTGTATCCGAGTCCTGCCGTCATCGCCTGGATGAAGAGGTCCGGGCCGCCGGACGTCTGCAAGAGCGGAGTGCGTACGCCCAGATAGCCGAAGTACTGGCTCTTGTTGTCGATCTGAAATCCGGTAAACACATCCCCGGCCTCGCTCGGGGCCGGCAAGACGGTCAGGATAAGTGCCGCCAATAGAAGTAGTGCAAATCGCGCCATCGTTCTTCCCCCTCTTGAATCTGGTCGACTCGAAACCGCACCAGCGTATCCGCTCCTCGATGCTCGATGCCGATCGGGAGGGCTTTGACCGTGACGAACTTGACCTGCAGGACGGCGCCCCAGAGGATGTGCTGCTGCCGGATCACGCGTCCGGTCATTTTGCAGAGTGAACCGTCCGGCTTGGTGAGGACGATCGTGGCCGAATCCAGCCGGGCAAACAACGGCTCCGGCAGCACGACCGCCACGCCCTGTTCGTTCAGATCGACGGTTTTGCCCTCGATGGCAAGGCCATCGGCCTTCACTTCACACAGGAATTCCCGTTGCACTCGAATCAAGCGCCGAACCGGCCGCGCGTGAGCCTGGCGCGAAAACTGGTCCAAGTTCAGGCTCATAATCGTCTCCAGCGTGCGTGGTGCAGGTCCCGCCACCGTTGTTCCCCCTGCTCAATGCTTTCCACACGAAAGCGAATACAGATGTGGCGCCATCGGCGAACGATCGACACGGGAGCCACTTTGAGCGTGATCTGGGGTAATTCGAGGAAGCTGCCGGCCAACGATCCTTTCGGAGCGGAGGGGAACAGCACGCTTACACCCGTAAACGACATATCCTCCAGTGTCCCGGTGAGCAACAGCCGGGGCGTGCTCAATCGACACAGGATTCCGCTCGGCACGCGCAGCATCCGCCGGCGCTCCCAGGTGAAGGTTCTCCAAGGAACAGTGATCGCGCAGGCCAACGACCGCAAGCTGCTGGCGATACCCGGCTGGAAGCGATGGCCCTCTTCCCAGAGGGCGGGGTCGCCGAACATCTTGTCGATGAGCGTCTGTCTGGTTGCCTCGTCCAGATCCACAAACTGCAGACCGGCCTCGATGCCTCCCGACGGCCGCCGTTCCTGGCGTACGATTCGTCCGGTCAAACGGAGGAGCGCGCCTTGT
The DNA here is from genome assembly GCA_964398045.1 of uncultured Nitrospira sp. GTDB lineage: Bacteria > Nitrospirota > Nitrospiria > Nitrospirales > Nitrospiraceae > Nitrospira_D. Next base: position 51,156 of record CAYNLM010000004.1, read on the forward strand.
GAGGAGGTCAACAACAGCGTGGCGAAAGCGTTCGCCGTAAAAATCGGCCGCTCCAAGGTGAGCGCGACGCCGTGCTCGTTGATGTTGAGGATGCGCGCTGACACGGCCTCTCCATCCGCGAACAGCTCGCCGGCAAAGTTGCGATTCAAGCGGAAGGCCCGCCGGCCTTGGGTCTGTTCGCTGGCGACGAACATCGCAATGGTCAGGAGCAGCAGATTGACGGTTCCCCACAGCAGGCTCACGGGAAGGCCGGGATCGCCGGTGCCGTGACGCAGATGTTGCACGCCCAGCACGAGGCCGCCGACCAGCAGGCCGAACGTGATCAGATGAGGCCAGGCCAGCGAGAGTTCCGTCGCCGTGCTGGTTTTGACCCGCTGTCCTTTCGGCGTCACTTCAAAGGGGCGTTCCTTGCGCGGGGCTGCCAGGGCCTTCAACGCGACGAAGCTGAGCGCGAAACACATGGCGATTTCGTAAATATCCGACCAGAAGGGATTGCGCGAGCCGCGGCTGACCGGTCGCATGACCCACGCCGAGGCGATGAAGAAGGAAAAGAAATAGAGGGAAAGCTGTCCGACTTCCGCCTGCAGAGGCGGCGTACTGAACAAGAGGCTCGCGAGGGGCGCGACAAGACAGATCAGCCGCGGCAGACCGAAGAAGAAGTAAAAGATCGACCCAAAATAATCGACGCGCTGGGCAAGCGTGAGCCCTCGCTTCGTCAGCGGATTGTCGCGCAGCAGGACCTGGATGCACCCCATGGCCCAGCGCTTCCGCTGCTTCAGATAGCCTTCGAAGGTTTCCGGCATGAGGCCCGCCGAGAGCACGCGGTTGAGGTAACACGAGCGGTAGCCACGGGCATGCAGGTTCATGCTGGTATGGATATCTTCCGTGATGGTTTCCGTCTGGAATCCGCCGATCTCTTCCAGCGGCTTGCGTCGGAGCAGTCCGCCGCTGCCGGCGAAAAAGGCGCTGTTATGAGCGTCCCGCCCGGCCTGCAGGGCGCGGAAGAACAGCGCCTGCTCGTTCTTCACCTGATCACCCACGCGCAGGTTTCGTTGAAAGATGTCGGGATTGTAAAAATGATGGGGGGTTTGCACGATGGCGACCGTGGGATCGTCGAAGAACCCCACGGTTTCTTTCAGAAACGTCCGGGCCGGGATATGGTCCACATCAAACACGGCCACGAGGTCGCCGTCCGTCAGCCGCAGCGCATGATTCAGATTGCCTGCCTTGGCGTGGAGGGGGCGGTCCGGCCGGCGCAGATAGCCGCATCCCAGCGTTGCTGCGAGCTGTTGGGCGTCCGCGCGGTGGCCGTCATCGAGCACGTACACGCGAAACCGGTCCCTCGGGTACTCCTGCGCCAGGCATCCCATGAGGGTTTGCCGCAAGAGCGACAGAGGCTCATTGACGACGGTGACCATGACATCGACGGTCGGATAGCTCGTGATGGGCGCCGGCTGGCGGTCGACCGGAGACCAGGATTGATAGGTGAAGAAGCAGAATTGGCAGAGCCCGTAGAGCTCGGCCGAGTAGACGACCCCTCCCACCAGCAGGGAAGCCACATCATCGGTCGGCAGGGTATACAGCAGCCGCCAGAGCAGGTAACGCGCGTAGAGGAACACACTGAGCGCGAGGATCCAGCGCCGGCCTGTGTTCCGCTTGAGGAGGAGCCCAACGGCAAAGAGCACCAGGCCGGAGACGCCTGCTGCGACCGGAGTGCTGAATACGTAATCGATTTGAGCCAATTGTTCCTCTGTGGAGAGCGATCTCGAGAACGCCACACCACCTTATAGCGAAGGTGAAAACCTGCCTATCCCTACAGAAGAGGAGAGACTTTTGAGGGGGGTGAGCACCGAACCGGTTGATGGCGCAGACGAAATAGAGACAGGGCCGGCGTGAGGATTTGGTCAAAAAGAGGGGGACTAGGTCCAGAGCTCGATGGGCCCGTGCGTCGCGATGCCTCGCAGCAGATCGCGAGCAGTGAGGATGCCGATCGGGTGGCGTGTGGAATCAAGAATCGGAACCGCATGAATCCGTTCATCCAGCATGACCCGGGCGATTTCTCGAATCTCTGTCATGGGCGTGGCCGAGATGACACGCTGGGTCATAATGTCGGCTAGTCTTCGCCGGGCGGACAAGCCGGCGTTCGCCGTCGTGATCAGTTCGGGAGCATGGTGGAGGAGATCCCGGTCCGACACCATGCCCACGAGCGTGCCATTCACCGAGCTCACCGGAATGTGACGAAAGCTCCTCCGCTGCATCATGGCCCAGGCTTCAGCCAGCGTGCTGTTGGAAGGAAGCGTCACGACCGGCGTCGTCATCAGATCGCGGGCCAGCATCGCCGGCTGGGGACTGTGCTCCCGGTGAGTCTGCTGTTGATAGGCCGTTTGCGCAGCGAGCAGGGACCGGTCGGAAGACGTCTTCTCTCCCTGCGCTTCCAGCGATTCAACCCTGGCTGCTCGTGCGCCGGCTGGTTTGACCGGGTAAGTTTCCACAATGCCGTTGACTGCGAGGACGATGGGCATGGCTGCGGCTCCTCAACGGCTGTATCGGAACATGCAGGACCATACTGAAGAGGCGGGGGGACGTGCCGATCCTCCGTTGCCGGACGCATCCTAGCGCGTTCATACGGGAACGGCTAGTCCGTCTTGAAGGGCCGGGCCCGGCATGACATGATCGACGTCCATGGGAGCCGCTCCAATTCAGCATGACGTGATCGTGATCGGGGGCGGATCGGCCGGCTATGCGGCGGCCCGCACCGCTCGTCAAGACAGTGCCGATGTCGCAATCGTCGATCCGGGTCCGTTGGGCGGTCTCTGCATTCTCCGCGGATGCATGCCGACGAAAACGATTTTACGCATCGGCTGGTCACGGAAGTGATTTTCACCGATCCACAAGTCGCAGTCGTGGGTCTCAGTGAGCGAGCCTGTCGGATGCGCGGCGTTGACTACCTGACCGCCTCGTATCCCTTTGCGGATCACGGCAAGGCGATGGTCCTGGGATCGACCCAGGGCTTCGTCAAATTGCTGGCGGCCCCAAGCACCGGGAAACTATTGGGAGCTCAGATTGTCGGTCCTGAAGCAGGCGAGTTGATCGTGGTGATGTACTACCAGGGAACCGTTTACGATCTGACACGCATGCCGCATTACCATCCGACCTTGGCCGAGATCATCACCTATCCGGCCGAATCGCTGGTGGAACAATTGAAAGTCCCGTGATGAGAGACTGTCTGTCCGTCTCGGCGATCGTTCTGCTCGCCGCCTTCGCCGGCTGCCAACAGCAATCCTGGGAATCGGCCATGGCAGCCGGCCAACTGGCCATGCAGCGTGGCCGGTATGCGGAGGCGGAGGCGCTCTTTGCCTTGGCGGTGAAGAAAGCGGAGAACGAGTTTGGGCTGCGCCACCGCCATGTCGGCGTGGCCCTGTCACAGGAAGCGCAAGCGCTGGCCGCGCAAGGAAAGTATGTAGAGGCCGAGCCGGTTTATTTGCAGGCGCTGACAATCTTTCAGGACGCGCACGGGGAAACCCATGCCGATGTGGCGGCGACGCTGAATAATCTCGGCGTCCTGCATCGGATGCATGGTCAATATGCGCAGGCGGAGCAACTGCTCAACCGGGCGGTGGCGATCAAGGAGCGGCTGTATGGGCCGGACCATCCCGATGTTGCGCTCACGCTCCATAATCTCGGCCTGGTGTTTGTGTCGCAGGGCCGGCCGGAGAGGGCCGAGCCGCTGTACCGCCGGGCTCTCGCCATTCGCGAACAGGCGCTCGGGCCGGTCCATTCGGATGTCGGCAAGAGCCTGGAGGATCTGGCGGGGGTCTTACGGAAGTTGCATCGGGATGAAGAAGCCGTCGGTTTGGAAGCGCGGGCGTCGGACATTCGCGCCAAGCGCAGTTGAACTCTTCCACGAGTCCAGTGTAGCGTAGTTCTCATCATGCCCATGCCTTCCACCGTCAATTGGCGCCTGAATGCCGTGATCGCCCGTTCGGTCGGCATCGTGTCGATTGCGCTCGGATTTGTAATCGGTATGTATGGGCTGGACCATCCGTCTTCCCATTGGCTGCAGACCGCCTTGGGGTTGCTCGTCACCGGCATGCTGGCGCAGGGCTACGCCTTATATTGTTCAATCAAGCGGATGCAGCAGCTCAATTCCAAATCATGAGGATGTCGAGAGGCGCCGAGCGAATCTATGTGCTCTGCCTTGCCGTCGTGCTCGTCAGTGGGCTGGCCTCGTGCGGCGCACCCTGGCGGGACAGCTACTTCAAGAAGGGGATGAATCGTCTGACCCAAGAAGAGATACGTGAGAAATTGGGCCCTCCGCACACGGCGAAAACGCCGGCGCTGGGCGGGGACAGCATGTGGACCTACCGCTTCGCGCTCAGCGACAAGGAATTGGATCCCTGGAATCCCGCATTCATTGCGGATGCCACGCAGTCCGTCGGCGCCTTGATGGGCAAGAATCAGGAAGGCCCGAAGCCGATGCTCTATTGCTACCGGTATACGCTGACGTTTGGCGAGGATAAAATCCTGAAAAATTGGAAACGGGAAGAGTGTATTCCGGGGACACGCGAGACGCTCACTGCAAAGTGACCGTCGCCTCCGCGCTCACAACACGCCTGCCAAGCGATTCATGCTCAGCGTGGTCTGATTGAAGAACAACTGGAACGCTTGATAATCCCGCGGCTGGACCTGGTTCGGAAACGGACCGCAATCGCAGTAGATCATTCCGATGGGCCGATTGCCGATGCGCAACGGCGCGATGATGCCCGATCCGGGATTCCAGACCCTCACAAACATCGCATTCATCGGCGCGCTCATCGGCGTGGTGAAGTCGTCGATCAAGCCGGGCTCCTGCTGCTTCAACAAGTTCAAGAAATAGGGATGGTCGTTGCTCAACGAACCGGAGAGGCAACTGAGGTGAGCCGTCGGCGGATCGACCCCCAGCAGAAGGCGTCCGATCAATTGATTGGTGTCATGCGGGTTCAGCAGGCACAAGGCCACGCGCGCAAAGCCTCCGTCGCGATGCAGAGCGCGCACGAGCGTACTGAGGAGCGTATTCAGATCCTTGGCCTCTCGGAGATCGGCTTGCAAGGACTGCAGGGTCTGCAGCGGGTTGGTTTCCATGGCCGACGGTCCGCGCTTGCGGGGCGGCGACGAAGCCATCACCACCGGTTCCGATGCAGCGGGCACTGACGGGGGGCAGCTCGGGGCCGGCTCCGCCTCGCTCCACAAGTCGAACGACAAGCCGGCCGCATTGACAAGTTGTTTGCCGCGGTCGAGCGCTCGCATCAGAATCTCGCCGAACAGATGGCCGGGCAACCCCGTGCCGGCCAACAACGGGCGTTTCGCCGCTTCGATCGACGTAGACGAACAAGGACCTGTCATCGCCTCGACCAACAGCGCCGATCCGACCACAAGCCCCTTCAGCGCCTGGCGTGCGGTCTGCCAACGACCTTCCGGCATTTCGTTGTCCGTGGAATAAAGTTCCACCAGATAGGGAGGCAACATCCACAGCTGTGCCAGGGCTTGCGCGAGGCGATGTTTTGGAACTCCGAGGAGATCGGTCTCCTCAATGATGCGCGCCGCCGGCGTCCGGGCCGAGAAGGGAATGGTTCGCAGCGAGTGATAGAGATCCGGCGCTTGATTGGCCACCGCGAGGTCGCCGATTGAATAGAGCAAGGCGCAGCTGAAGAGCTGACTCGGCGAGGGGTAGTCGATGGCCATTCCCAGTTCGTTCGCATGGACCGCGGCGACCAGGGAACGCGCAATGACGCCGCTGACGATCCGTTGTCGATCCGGCCACTGGTGTAATTGCTCGACCAATTGCGCGGCGGTCACGATGGACCGGACGGTATCGAGCCCCAGCCAGGTGACGGCATGCGGCACCGATGTAATGACTTGCTGCGGACTATAGGCGATGCTATTGGAGACTTGCAGGACTTTGCACGTCAGGCCGGGGTCGCGACTCACGAGTTGAGCCAGCCGGTCGGCGCCCGTCATGCCGCCCGCAAGACTCAGAATTTTCTGGCAGGTTTTCTCCAAGGCTGGTAAGCAGGGGTTACTCTGATTGAACAGCGGTTGCAGCGCGCTGTGCAAACGGGGGCGAATCGAGGCGGCCGGCGTTGACTCGGACGCGGAAGTGGAGGCAGAGGGTGAGGTGGACATGCCGGGTCCTTTATGTTAACCGCATGCTGTATCGGACGATGGTGGATGAATCTTAACCGACTACAACCGTGTGTCAGAGGGTGCGCGTGACCCAGATCGGCTGGTTGCACATCGATAGCTCCGTGATGCTGGACGGCTTGAAGTCCCTCATCCTCCTTGTCTCCCTCGTGATCATCCGCACACTCGTCGTCCGCGGGATTTCCAGAAATCCCACGCTCACGATGGAGTCGAAACGGCGGTGGGTGGTCACGACCAGAAATTCGATCGTGTTCGCCTTTTTGATCGGCCTGGTGGTCATTTGGGCGCACGAACTACAGGCCTTTGCGGTCTCCATCGTCGCATTGGCGGCGGCCTTGGTTCTGGCGACCAAAGAACTCATCCTCTGTTGGAGCGGGGCGGCGCTGCGGGTGGGAGGAAAAGTCTATTCCGTCGGCGACCGCATTCAAATCGCCGGGCACCGTGGAGTCGTTCTGGATCACGATGTGTTCGCCACCAAGTTGCTCGAAATCGGACCGGGTCAATCGGCGCATCTCTATACGGGGCGGGTCACGATCTTTCCCAACAGCCTTCTGTTTACGAACGCCTTGGTGAAAGAAAATCCCGGACAAGAATTCGGACTCTATACGCTGGTGGTTCCGGTCGTCGCCGATGGAGCGTGGCGGAATGCTGAACGGGCCCTCCTCGAGGCGGCCCGGACCGAGTGCGCCCCCTTCATGGAGGAGGCGGCGCGCCAAATGAAACTGTTGGAACAAACGAATCTATTGGAAGCCCCTTCTCCGGAGCCGCGCATCACCATTCAACTGCCGGAACCGGATAAGATGCATCTCGTGCTCCGATTTCCCGCTCCGGATCGTGGCCGCTCCCGTGTCGAACAAGCCATTCTCCGCCGATACCTCATCGACGTGGCCCAGTGCTAGGGTTGGAGCCGCGGACGCGGGCCAGGCCCTCCTTCACTTGTTCCCGCTCACGCCGTCTGCTAGCATCCCGCAGGTTTGCACGACCTCCTATGAAGATCGCGACCTTCAACGTCAATTCGCTCAGGAAGCGGCTGCCCATCGTGCTGGATTGGCTGGAGCGGCAGCAACCCGACGTACTCTGTCTCCAGGAAACCAAAGTTCAGGATAGTGAGTTCCCCTTGTTGGCCTTGGCGGCATCGGGGTACGACATCACGTTTCGCGGCATGAAGTCCTATAACGGCGTGGCCGTCCTCAGCAGGAACAAACCCGAGGCGGTCTTTTATGGATTTGATGACGGCGGCGACCCGGATGAGTCCCGCTTGCTTCGAGTGGTGATCAACGGCCTTCCGATTGTGAACACGTATGTGCCGCAGGGCTATGAGATCGATTCACCGAAGTACGCGTACAAGCTGGGATGGTACGACCGGCTCAGGAAGTATTTTGAGAAGCACCTGTCGCCGACGGCTCCGGCCGTGTGGTGCGGCGATATGAACGTCGCCCCCCGGCCGATGGACGTGCATAGCCCGGAAAAACATCTCAAGCACGTCTGCTATCACGAGGATGCGAGAAAGGCGTACGAGAACGTGTTGGCGTGGGGATGGCAGGACGTCTTCATCCGGCTGTATCCCGATCGGCAGCAATACACCTTTTGGGATTATCGGGCGCCGAGTTCCCTGGAGGCCAACAAGGGATGGCGCATCGACCATATCTTGACCACGGCGCCGCTGGCGGAGAAATGCGTGAGGGTGGAGGTGGACGTCGAGCCACGGCGAGCGAAAGACCCATCAGACCATACGTTTCTCTGGGCTGAGTTTTCGATCTGACCACGCACGCGACGTCCACTCCCGCCCCATTCGGCTCGGCGGCAAGTCCACCGTTCGAGCCGGATGGGAGCAGCTGACTTACGCAGCGTGCACGAGAGAGTCTCTGCTTCGCGCACTGCGGTTGCGATTCTGTTGGATCAGTGGATCGAGGAATAAGCCGCAATTAAGGCAACGGTGTCCGACCATATCGGGCGAGACTTCAGGCTGCCGCTCTTCAATCATCAGTCCTTTGCATTTTTGACAAGTCATCGTGCCCCTCCATGAGTCATGACGATGAACATCCGCCCAGGCTACCCGGGAGAAAGCTAACATCGGCAGATTAAGCCCATATTAACCCGCAGTTAAAAGCTTCTAATCTCGTGGGAGATCAGGCGGCGGGAAGGACTTTCAGCCCGGCTTCCGCGAACTTCTGTTCGATTGAAAAACGCAGCTCGCTGGCCACTTGGTTGGGATCAACATCCAGCCGAATCTCGAGCCAATAGTTCAGTGTGAAGATGCGGGCCTGCGCGCCGAATTCCTCCAGCAGGGCTTGCGGCTGTGGAATCTTGAGCACATGGGGGTGGTTATGCGCGAGGCGGGTCAGCAGATCCATGACTTGATGGGTGGATGACCCGTACGGGGCTCCGACACGCAGAGAGAACCGGCTTATGCGGCTCGAGTAGGTCCAATTCGTCAGATGCCGTTCGAGGAAACTACTGTTTGGAATAAGCGTCTCCATGCCCTTGGCGTCCCGGACCGTGGAAGAGCGGAGGCCGATGCTGGTGACACGGCCTCGGATGTTGTCGACCTCGATCAGATCCCCCACGCGCAACGGACGCTCGATGAGGAGCAAGACGCCGCTGATGACGTTCTTCAAAAGATCTGCCAGTTCTTCTTGCACGCGGGTCTTGGAAAGTTCCGCCGCTGCGATCGAGACGGAGGCCGCCTGTGCGCGGAGCGCGGCCAGGTCGCGCAGCCAGCGCTCGCGTGCGGCCTGCGCCGGATCCTTCACGGCTTCCAATCGTTCCGCCGCTTGCCGCAGCCGCTCCTCGGCCGCCGTGAGCATGTCGCGCGTCCGCTCAAACCGCAGCGTCAGCAACTCAAGCTGCGACTGGAGCCCCTCCATGGCCAGGCGGAGGGAGTAGGCGGCATCCCACAGTTGGTCCGCGAGGAATATCGAATAGGGCGGTGGCTCAGGGAAGCCTTTCCACTCGCAGCCGGACCGAGCGATGTCCGCGTGGCGCTGGCGGGCCTCGGCCAGGCGCTGAAGGTCGCTCAGTTGCTCGTCATACCCGCGAATGATCCGTTCGAGCAACGACCGCCGTTCTTGGAGTTCTTCCTGAGTGGCATCCGGCGGAGCGCCCGTAGCCGGCGCGCCGGGCCTCCCCATGGCGTTCAGTTCCGCTTGCGCCTTCTCGCGTTTGTCGCGCCACTCGGCCGCCAGCTTGTCGGCATCCGGCGGATGAGGCTGATCCACCTGCCGGTCGGACGAGGCGGCAGCGCACGTTGCCTGAGATGGGACGGGGATGCCCATGGGGCTCACACGAAGCAGGCTGTGGGCGAATACGGTCAGGCCTCTTACACACATCAGA